>JAWRIJ010000081.1:0-16007 GCA_040307975.1 Oscillospiraceae bacterium
CAGCCGCATGGATGAGAGTCGCGCGCTGGTCGCGCGCCAGCTCGTCGCCATCGCGCCGCGGCTGCGCGAGGCGATTCCAGGCGTACAGCTGCTCATTGCGGGCGGCGGCGACGTGTTCGAGGAGATCAAAGCAAAGGCGGACGCCGCCAACGAGCAAGCGGGGGAGACCTACGTTGCCATGACGGGTGCGCGCACGGACGTCAACGAGATCGTTGCCGCGGGCGACGTGTTCGTCGGCGTCAGTCGAGCGGCGCTTGAAGCGATGGCAGCAGCGAAGCCAGTGATCGTTTCCGGAAACGAAGGATATATCGGTCTATTTGATGAAAGCAAGCTCGAACTCGCTCAATCAAACAATTTCTGCTGCCGTGGCTGCAAAGAGTCTACTGAGGAACTTCTATATGTCGATATTGTGCGAGCACTGTGCGAGTTGAGCGACGACGAAAAAATAGACTTAGGGAAATATGGCAGAAAGGTCATTGAGGAACACTACTCTGTTGCCCGCATGGCGCGAGACGCCGAAGCGGCGTATCGCGAGGTGCTTGGCGCGCATACGCGGGTGGTGCTTTCGGGTTACTACGGCTTTCGCAATCTCGGCGACGACGCGATCCTGCTCGCGCTGCGCGACCGCCTCGCGGAAACCGTGCCGGAGGCGACGCTCGTGGCGCTCTCGCGCCGCCCGTCGGAAACGCGGGAGAAGTGCGGCGTGGAGGCGGTCGACCGATTCCGCCCGTTCGCGGTGCGCCGCGCGATCAAGCGCGCGAGCTGCTTTGTCAGCGGCGGTGGGAGCCTGCTGCAGGACCACACCTCGGCGCGCTCGCTGCTGTACTACACGACGCTCATCCGCGCGGCGAAACGCTTCGGAAAGCCCGTCATGTTTTATGCCAACGGCATCGGACCGGTGGAAACCGAACGCGGGCGCGAGCGTGTGCGCGCGGCGTCGGAGCTGGCGGACGTTGTCACGCTGCGTGATTCGGAGTCGCTTGCCGCGCTGCACGAGATGGGAGTCAGGAACGAACGCATTACCGTTACCGCCGATCCCGTGTTTGCCATGCCAGGCGGAGACGCCGCGCGGGGGCGGGAACGTCTGACGCTGGCCGGCGTTCCCGAGGATAAGCCCTTGATTGGCGTGTCCGTGCGCTTTGCGGCAGGCATGGAGACGAATATCGCGGAGTTTGCGCGCTTTTGCGACGCGGTGAGTGAGACGGCGGCGGTGATATTTATTGACATGCAGCCAGGGGCGGACACGGCGGCGATCACGGCGGTGCGCGGCAAAATGCGCGCGGCGGCATTTGCTGTCTCCGCACCCTACGATCCGCAGATGATGGCGGACATGCTCGCGTGTATGGACGCGGTGGTCAGCACGCGGCTGCACAGCATGATCTTCGCCGCCTGCTCGCATGTGCCGGTGCTCGGCGTGGTATACGACCCGAAGGTCAGCGCCTGCGCGAAGGCGCTCGGCATGCCGCTCGCGGGCACCCTGGCGGCGTTTGACGCGGACGCGGCGCTCACCGCGCTGCGCGGCGTACTCGCGGAGCGCGAATCCTATGTGGATACGCTCGCACGCGCCGTCGCGGAGCAGCGCGAGCGCGCAAAGGGCAACGAGGAGGCGTTCGTGCGGCTTATCGGGGGCTGACGCGGAACATGGCGCGCGAATCGGATACAAAAAAGGAACGACTGATTCAGCCGTTCCTTTTCTTATACGTGAGGTACCCTTCGAGCATCAGCGACGCGGCAACCGCGTCCACCGTCTTCTTGCGCTCTTTTGCGCGTTTGCCGTTGGCGGCTAAAATGTTATGCGCGTCTACGGTCGTGCGCCGCTCGTCCCAAAGCGTGACGGAAAGCCCTGTCGCCGCGCGCAGCGTTTCCGCGAACGCTTCCGCCTTCTCCGCGCGCGCTCCGCGTGTGCCGTCCATATTGACGGGGTGCCCGAGCACCAGCTCCGTGACCTCATGCTCCGCGATCAGAGCCTGGAGCTGTCCGACGACCGCCTCGGCGCGATAGGCGTTGACGACGGTGGAATAACCGCAGAGCGTTCCCGTACGGTCGGAGATGGCAACGCCGGTGTGCGCGTCGCCGTAGTCGATCGCCATAATCTTCATGTCTCGTCCTCCGTATCCGCAGCGGGTGCGGCTTCGGGCGCGGGAGCGACGCCGGCAAGGGATTGGCCTTTCATTTTGAGTTCATCCCATTGTGCGCGGGTGATGAGCAGCTGGCGTGGTTTCGAGCCTTCAAACGGTCCCACGACGCCACGCTCCTCCATCTGGTCGACGATGCGCGCGGCGCGTGAATAGCCGAGCTTTAAGCGACGTTGGAGCATGGAAACGGACGCCTGACCCGTTTCGAGCACGACCTCGATGGCGGCGTCGAGCATTTCGTCGACATCGGCCGCAGTCGCGTCGTCTGCGGTGTTTGCGGCGCCCTTGCCGCCCGCGCCGCGCTCCTTCTCGGCAACGTTCTGCTCGATCTTGTCGATGACCTCCTTGTCGTAGCTCGCCTCGCCGTTTTCCTTGACGAACGAGACGACGCGCTCAATCTCGTCGGCGGAGATGAAGCAGCCCTGCACGCGCCGGGGCTTGCCCTCGCCGAGCGGGGCGTAAAGCATATCGCCCTTGCCGACGAGCTTCTCCGCGCCCGCGTTATCGAGGATGATGCGAGATTCGAGCGAGGACGCGACCGCAAACGCGATGCGGCTGGGGATATTCGCCTTCATGAGGCCCGTGATGACGTCGGCGCTCGGGCGCTGCGTCGCGATGACGAGGTGCATGCCCGCGGCGCGGCCCATCTGCGCGACACGGCAGATCGACTCCTCGACTTCCTTCGCCGCGACGAGCATCAAATCGGCAAGCTCGTCGATAACGACCACGACGGTCGGGAACTTGTGCATCTCTGGGTCGGTCTCGGCGAGCTTGTTGTAGGCGGAAAGCTCCTTAACGCCGTGATCGGAGAAGAGCTGGTAACGCTTCATCATTTCGTACACCGCCCATTGCAGCGCGCCCGCTGCCTTTTTCGGGTCGGTGACGACGGGAATGAGCAGGTGCGGGATGCCGTTGTAGGGCGCAAGCTCGACCATTTTCGGGTCGACCATGATGAAGCGGACCTCATCCGGAGTAGACTTATAGAGCATCGAGACGATCAGCGAGTTGGTGCAGACCGATTTGCCCGAGCCCGTCGTGCCGGCAATGAGCACGTGAGGGAACTTCGCGATGTCGCCGACGATGGGATTGCCGTTGATATCCTTGCCGACGGCGAAGCAGACGCTTGACTTGTGGCTTGCGAACGTGCCGGACTCCAATACGTCGCGGATGTGGACGGGCGTGACGAGCTTATTCGGCACCTCAATGCCGACGACGGAGATCTTGTCGGGGATGGGCGCGATGCGCACGCCCGTCGCGCCGAGCGCCAAGGCAATGTCGTCCTGCAAATTTGTGATCTTTGAGAGCTTGACGCCCTGTTCAAGCGTAAACTCGTAGCGCGTGACGCTGGGGCCGCGCACCACGTCGCCGGCGGTTGCCTCCACGCCGAAGCTCTTGAGCGTTTCGGCAAGGCGGCGGGAGTTGTTGCGCAGTTCCGCGCCCGCGGCCTCGGCGTTGCCGCCCGCGCCCTGCGTCAACAGTGTCAGCGGCGGATAGCGGTACTCGACCTCCGAGCCTTCGGCAGCCTCGATCTCCGCCGTGACCTGTGCCGCCGCCTGCTGGACGTCGGAGCGGTCAGCCTTCTCCGCTTTCGGTTCGGTCGCCTTGGGCGGCTCGATCAGATCGAGCTTGGGCGCGGGGGCGGGGGCGGGCTCCGAAACGGGGATGGCAATAGACTCACGGGAAGAAGAAATGCCGGATTCTATGACCGCCGCGGGAACGGGAGCATTTGCGGGTATGCTTTCCGGTTGCGGCTCCGCGGGTGCGGCGGGTCGGACGGGGGCGTCGGTCAACAGCTCGTCCGGCGTGCGGATATGGTCGGCTTTCTTGCGGAAGAAGCTGCCCTTTACACCGTCGAGCAGCGGATTGGGCTTCGGCTGAGGGCGATCTTCGCCGTCGAGCGGGATATCAATGTTCGGCTTCGGCGCGGCGGGAACGGCGGGAGCTTCCGGCCTTTCCCTGCGCGTCCGCGCGGGACGGGGGGCGTCGTCCTCGTCTTCCGGCTCATAGGGGACGAATTCATGGCGTTTTACCGCGTCGATGATGTCGGCGGGGGTGAGGCGCAGCGCCGCCATCAGGCATATGACCGCCGCGACGATGAAGAGGATCATCGTCGCAAGCTTGCCGAGTACGGCGTAAAAGCCCACGGCGAGCGCGCCGCCGAGCGCGCCGCCTGACTCAAGTGCGAACCCGCTTTGCCACAGAGATTTGAGCAGGCCCTCGGAGCCGGACACGGCTTCCATACCGCTCAAGTGGACGAGCGCGCCGCCGAGCAGAGGCAGCAGCAGGGCGCAGATGAGGGGCCCCGCAATGCTTCGCCCGCGGTGCAGGATCAAGATCCACGCCGCGAGCAGCAGCGCGGGAACGGATAGGTACCATCCGTAGCCCACAAGGCGGCAGCAGAGCTCGCGGAGCTTGTCGATGAGCCACGCGCCGCGCTGGAAATAGCTTACGCCGAGGAACAGCGCGAGCAGCAGGCACACGCCGCCGCCGATCTCCCGACGGATGGGGCGCTTTTTCGGCGCGGCTCTGCGTTTGCCGCCGCTACGCGCGGAGGACGCGCGCGCCGATGCGCTCTTTGACGCGGCGGATTTAGTCGTTTTCTTTTGTTGCGTTGCCATGAGAAACCTCTCCGTGCACAAAACTTTACACATATATTATAGCACAAGAGAATCAGAAATGCCACAGCGTTTTTTCTCACCCCGTACATGCCGCGCGCATAGCATGGTGCGTAAGAGCGAAGGGGGTGAATCGATGGCCTATTCCGACCGCGAGCTCCTTGCGCGGCTGATCGAGTGCGAGGCGGGCGGAGAGGGCGAGAGCGGGATGAAAGCGGTGGCGGGCGTCGTGATGAACCGTGTGGAGGCGACGGGCGGCGAGTACGCCCGCGTCGGGCAGCGGAGCATCCGCCGCATTATCATGCAGCCTGGGCAGTTCGTTTGCGCAAGCGATATGGTGGGAGGGGTTTACAATCCGCAGAATATTTACAATATGCGTCCCACCGAGATACATTACAACATCGCGGACTGGGCGATTGCGGGCAATCGGATTCCGGAGGTGGGCGAGGCGCTGTGGTTCTTCAATCCTTACTCGCCGGAGTGCCGACCCAATTTTCCCACGACGGTCGGCGAGTTCCGCGCCCGCGTCGGCGACCACTGCTTCTATACGCCGACGGCGGCGTACTATGACACATAATCAAGGAGGCTTACTATGATCGACATGACGATAGACATGACGGTGCCAGCGTCGCGGAGTCACAACCACTTCCACGGAAACGGGAACTGCGACGCGACGCGCGAAGCGAACCATCGCGCCGACCGCGCGACGGGCATGGAGAGCGAGATCGCACCCTATTACGGCGCCATGCCGCAACCGCAGAGCGGCGGCATGGCGGGACGTGCGATGGCACAGCAGCACCAGCAGGCAGCCATGCCTGACAACACGGCGGTGCAGCGGCGCGGTACGATGACGGAGAGCGCGGCAAACGGGTATAACGACCCAACGTACGGTCTCGAACACGAATGGACGGGGGAGCAGGAGGAGGGCATGAACAGCATCCCGCAGGACAGCTTCACCAAGCCCCTGGACGCGGACGAGGCCGCGCGCAACTCTTGGCGCGCATTGCTTGCCCGCAACGTCGGGCGCAGTGTGCTCGTTCGTTTTTTGATGGGCACACAGAACCTGATTACCGTCGAGGGCGAGCTGTATGAGGTTGGAACGGACTACATCGTCATCTATCAGCCGCTTTGGGACAGTCACATCACCGCAGACCTCTACTCGGTCAAATTTGTGGAGTTCCGCGAGCCGCCCGGGGTGATGACGCTCAATTGAAGAAAAAAAGCTCTCTGCCTCTCGGCAAAGAGCTTTTTTGCGGTATTTACGCCTTCTGCGCGACCTCGACGAGCTTAGCGAACGCGGCGGGGTCGTTGATCGCCATTTCACTGAGCATCTTGCGGTTGATGGCGACGTTTGCCTGCTTGAGACCGTGCATGAACGTGGAGTAGTTCATGCCGTTCGCCTTGCACGCCGCGGAAATGCGGGTGATCCAAAGAGAGCGGAAATCGCGCTTTCTGAGGCGGCGGCCGACGTAAGCGTAGGTCAGGGACTTCATGACCTGCTCGTTCGCCATCTTATAGTGACGGGACTTGTTGCCCCAATAGCCCTTCGCGAGGCGGAGGGTCTTGTTCCTTCTCTTGCGCGTCATCATCGCGCCTTTTACACGTGCCATATCAATAAGCTCCTTTCAGCGTACTTTCGTATAATTATTTGTAGGGGATCATCTTGTGGATGGTCTTTTCCTTCGTCACGTCGGCATAGCCGCCCTGACGCAGTCTGCGGGTACGCTTGGTGGGCTTCTTGGTGAGAATGTGGCTCTTGAAGGCCTTGGCGACCTTGACCTTGCCGGTCTTGGTCAGGTTGAAGCGCTTCTTGGCGCCGCTGTGGCTTTTCAGCTTGGGCATGGTAGTTACTCCTTTTTCAAAGTTATTCTTCTGTTACTTTCCGCCCTTGGGGGCGAGAAAAATGGACATGCTGCGTCCTTCCATCTTGGGCTCCTTCTCCATCACGGCAACATCGCCCGCCTGCTCGGCAAAACGCAGCAGCAGGTCGCGTCCGATCTCGGTGTGCGCCATCTCGCGGCCGCGGAAACGCACGGAGACCTTGACGCGGTTGCCCTCGGTAAGGAACTTTTGGGCGTTTTTGAGCTTGGTATTGAAGTCGCCGACGTCAATGCCGGGCGACATACGCACTTCCTTGATTTCAACGACGTGCTGGTTCTTGCGGGCTTCTTTCTCGCGCTTACTCTGCTCAAAACGGAACTTGCCGTAGTCCATGAGCTTGCAAACGGGCGGATTGGCCTGCGGAGAGATCTTCACGAGGTCGAGGCCCTGCTCGTCGGCGATCTCGAGCGCCTGCGCCGAGGACATGATGCCGAGCTGCTCGCCGGAGGAACCGATCAGGCGGATCTCGCCGTCGCGGATCTCATCGTTGAGCTGATGCACGTTGCTGCTAATACCAAAGCACCCCCAAAAAATGGATTTTTGCAAAGGAAAAAGAAAAACGAGCGCGTCGCCGCACCCGTAAAACAAACGCAAAGCCGCCCAAAACAGGCTTCCTTGCACTTGATTGACCCTTTCGCTTCGCTGAGGGTGAGAACGGATGCGCCGCTCTTCTTTATTTTGCGGTGGAATATTACCATGAAAGAAACGCGTTGTCAAGCATTATTTTGCGTATTGGGCCAAAAATTTTCCGATCGGTATACTTTTTGCGTTCGGCGGCAACACTATGTCCTGTAGCAGAACGCCGGAAAGGAGGCTTGATGGCATGAAGACCAACAATCAGAACCAGAATCAGAATCAGAACAACAATAAGAACAACAACCAGAACACCGAGAACAACCAGCAGAACTGCAAGTAAGCAGCCGTAAAGGAAACGCGCTTTCGCCGCGTTTCCTTTACATAATACTTGCGTTTCCCGGCGGGACAAGTTATAATATAAGCTGCGTTATGCACACAAAACAGACAGAAAGGTCAGCGCGGCTTATGCTTCAGGCGGTATCGGTATGGCTTCACGGCACGGCGGCGGGAAAATTCCTGCTCACCATGTTCATTTCCATGGTACCCGTGCTCGAGCTGCGCGCCGGTGTGCCGGCCGGCGTTGCGATGGGCCTGCCGACGGGGATGGCGCTGCTCGCGGGTGTGATCGGGAACATGCTGCCCGTGCCGTTCGTCATCCTGTTCATCCGCAAGACGTTCAAGTGGGTGCGCGTTCACATTCCGAAGCTCGGCGGCTTTGTCGATCAGATGGAGGAGCGCGCCTACCGCAAGATTGAGAGCCGCAGCATGGTGCGCTATGAGGCGTGGGGTCTTTTGCTGTTTGTCGCCATCCCGCTGCCCGGCACGGGCGCGTGGACAGGGTCGCTGATCGCGGCGTTGATGGATCTGCGGCTTAAAAACGCGGTGCCGGTCATTTTTCTCGGCGTGGTGATCGCGGGACTGATCATGACGGCGCTTACTTACGGGGTGAGTTCGATTCTATGAGTACGCTGATTTTGGTGGTCTCCGATTCGCACGGGAACGTGGAGAACCTGTGCCGCGCCGTGGAGCGGACGCATCCGCAGATGATCCTGCACCTCGGCGACGGCTGGCGCGACGCGGGGGAGCTTTCGCGGCGCTATCCGGAGCTGCCGCTGGAGCGGGTGCCGGGCAACTGCGACTACGCCTGCTCCGGCGAGCGCGCCGAGCGCCTTTTGGAGCTTGCGGGCGCGCGCGTGCTGATGTGCCACGGGCACACGCTCGGCGTCAAGACCGACCTCGGTATGGCGCTGCGCGCGGCGATCGAGCGCGGCGCGGACGCGATACTGTTCGGACATACGCACAAGCCTTTCGTCGATATCCGCCACGGCGTCGTCATGCTCAATCCCGGCAGCATCCGGGGCCCGCTTCGCCCCACCTATGGGACGCTGACCGTGGAGGACGGGAAATGCGTCGCGGCCACGCATGTGTTGTAGCCGCCTGAGAAGGCGCGAAGTTTACATAATGAAAGAAGCCCTGCCGTCGGCGGGGCTTCTTTCATATTTTTGACGCGGCGGGGCAAACTTTCCGAAAAGGAGGCTTGCCATGGCGACCGCGTTCATCCGCACCATAGTGTTGTATTTTATTCTCATCGTCGGTATTCGCGCGATGGGAAAGCGCCAAATCGGAGAGCTCGAGCCCATCGAGCTGGTGCTGATGCTGCTCATCTCCGACCTTGCCGCAGTGCCGATGCAGGATTTCGGCATCCCGCTGCTCAACGGCGTCGTGCCGATTGTCACGCTGCTCTCGCTCAGCATGCTGCTTTCATTCTTTTCCATGCAGAGCGTCCGCTTCCACCGCCTGATCTGCGGCAATCCGACGACGCTCATCAAAGACGGCGTCATCCAGCAGGCGGCCATGCGCCGCAACCGCTTTACGCTCGACGAGCTGCTTGAGGAGCTGCGCGCGCAGAGCGTGACCGATCTCACGGCGGTCAAATACGCGGTGCTCGAAACCAACGGGCAGCTTTCGGTGCTGCTTTATCCCGACGAGGCGCCCGCGACGCCCAAACAGCTCGGGCGGAGCGTCAAGGACGATGTTTTTATCCCCGTGGTGTTGGTCAACGACGGACACGTGCTGAAAAACGGCCTGAAGGACAAGGGACTTGATGAGGCGTGGCTCGGCAGGACGCTGCGGGCGCACGGCTTCCGCAGCGCGCGCGAGGTGCTGCTGCTGACCGTAGACGGGGCGGGCAGGGTGCTGTGCGTCGGAAAGGACAAGAGCGAATGAAGTATTTCTGGGTATCCGCGGCTCTGCTGGCGCTGCTGCTCGGCACATCGCTTTGGAACGCGCGTCTGGCGGAGGCGGAGGCGGCGCCGTGGCGCGAGGCGATCAGGGCGTCCGTCGTTTTGGCGGAACACGGGGAGTGGGAGGCGGCGCTGCGTGAAATTCGCGGCACGCGGGAGAGCTGGGACGCGCGCAAGCCCTATCTTCACATCGTTACGGCGCACGACGAGCTGGATAAGGTGGACGCCCTGCTCGCCGAAGCGGAGAGCTTCGCAATGGAAAAAGATATGGCGGAGTTCCGCGCCGAGGCGTCGGAGCTTATCGTGCAGCTCGGCGTCATTGTGGAGATGCAGCGGCTGACGGTGCGGAATGTATTATAATGCGAAAGACAACAAAAGACACGCCGCGAGGCGTGCCTTTTCCCGTATGTTATTGAATGGATTCCACCGCGAACCGATGCCCCTTGCAATGCGGGCAGGTGCAGCGCCATGACGCGCCGCGCGCGACGAGCTTCAAGACCTTTGTTTGGCGCTTATAATCCCACGTTTTGCCGCAGCCGAGGCAGCGCAGGCGATAGCGGTACGGCTCCTCGCGCCGACCGACGCCCTGCGGAACGAGAGACGGGTCGCAGCAGCGCTCCGGCGCGCAGCCGACCTCAAGGCACGCCGCCTTCCAAAACCCGTCGTGACCGTGCCGTTCCCGCGGGCGGCGCAGCTTGACGAGCGCATGGGCGTACTCGTGACGGATGGTATCGTAAAACACGTCGTCGGGACCGTCCATCACGAAATCGGAGATGGTGACGCACTCAACGGTTTTTCCAACGTATTTGCAGCTTCCAAGCCGCTTTGACGCGCGCGTGGAGACGCGAAGCGCGACCGCTCCGGTATCGACCCCGCACAGGGCATCGAGCCGGTCGTATTCGCGGCGGACGTCTTCGATGGTATGGAGCAAGGCTTACTTCTCGTCCATGAGCTTGGTGAGCTCGTGCATGAAGTCGTCGATGTTCTTGAAGTGGCGATGCACCGAGGCGAAGCGCACGTAGGCGACCTCGTCGACGGGGCGCAGCTTCTCCATCACCAGTTCGCCGATATAGTCGCTGGAGATCTCGCGCTCAAGCGAGTTTTGCAGTGTCTGCTCGATCTCGTCGCTGAGCTTTTCGATCTCCTCGATGGACACGCGGCGCTTTTCGCAGGCGCGGATCATGCTTGCCGTGACCTTCTCGCGATCGAAGCTTTGGCGGCTGCCGTCCTTCTTGACGACGATCATCGGCAGGCTCTCAACCGTCTCGTAGGTGGTGAAGCGCTTGGCGCAGCTCAGACATTCGCGGCGGCGGCGGATACTGCTGCCCTCTTCGGCGGGGCGGGAATCGACGACCTTGCTCTCACTGTGACCGCAGTAGGGACACTTCATAATGAGACACCTCTTTACTTACTCTTTTTCTCTCTCCTGACGCAGGAGCGGTGTGGATGAGTTTCTATCATAAAAGAGTATATCATACTTTTTTGGAAAATGGTAGACATAATTTGAAAAAATTTCCAAAAAACGCAAGATGTAGTGTTCAAAGAGGTTTGTTGACGGCCGTTTTGGGTGCTGCTCCCATTTCGCGCCCTATCTGCTTACGACCAGCATCGTCGACGTGGAGGCGTCATAGTCGACGTCAAAGCCGAGCTTCCCGCCAAGCTCGCGCAGCTTGAAGAAATTGTTGCCGCCGATGTTGTAGGCGGTCAGATCGGTGACGGTTTTGCCGTCGATTTGGACGCTTTGGGCGCTTGCGACGGCGCTCGCGGACTGATCCGAGCCGCTTGCCAGCTCGCCGCCGACGGGAGTGTACGCTTCGCCGGTTTTGACGACGATCTCGTTGCTTGCGGCGTCATAGGAGACGGAGAACTGCGAGCCGGTGCCGCTGAGCAGCGCCGCCATATCGCGCAGCTTGAAGAAGTTGCTGCCGTCGATGTTGTAGATCTCCGCGGATTGCTCCTGACCGTCGACCGAGAGCTTCTGTGTGGAGAGCGCCGCCAGGGGCTTTGCCGGAGCGGCGGGACGGGTCGGCCGCTCCGGACGGTCGGGACGGTCCAGCATCGAAAGGACTTCCTGCACGGCGCTTGCGTAATTCGCCGCGCCGTATTCATTCGGATGCATGGAATAGGAACTGATCAGGGACTGCCGGTTCAGATCCTGCTCCTGCGCTCCAAAGATGATCCCGTTGATGTACGGCTCCGCCGTGCCCGCCTCGTGACCCTTGAAGCGGCTCTGCACCGATGCGAACCAAATGTCAAGCCCCTCTCCGCGGCACTCTTCGACGAGCTGCTCCAGCTCCGCGTCGAACCAAACCGCGCACTCGTTGATCATGGCGGCCTTTCCCGCCGGAAATACACCGGAGCCGTCCTCAACGACGCCCACGAGCGTGGGATAGCCGGCGACGATGATCGCCGCCCGGTCGCCTGCCCGATCCGCGATATCAAAGTAGGCGGCTTTGATTTTGCTCCTGACCGTGCTGCGGTAACGCCACTGCATTTCATCCAGCACGAGCGCAAGCTCGCTCTCGCTCTTGAGCGCCGCGCTGGTGAGGATGCTCTCAAAGCCGACGTCGTTTCCGCCGATCGTCACCGTGACGTAGTCGACGCTCTCCCCGATCTCGTCGAAGATATCGAGCTGCGGCTTCAGGTACTCGGTTCCCGTCAGGGCGGAGCCGTCCCCGGCGGCAATGTTGTAGGTCTTTGCCTGCGCCTGAGTGAGATGCTCCGTGGTCGCGCCGGACGCCGCGGCAAAGTACCAGTTTGTGCCGCGATGATCCGCTGCCGTTCCCGAAACGCCTTTGAGCTTGAGCCGGCCTGGCCACGACTCTGCCGAGCGGTGTGCGAGCCAGTCGGCGTCCGCCGCCTTTTCCGACAACGCCTTGTCCTGCCCGTAGAACGGCGGTATTCCCTCGCCGGAGGAATAGGAATCACCGAGCGACACGATGACCTTTCCGCCGGAGACAGCCTCCGCCGGGGCGCACAGACCGGCCGCGCAGGACAGGGCCATGCACGCGCAGAGCGCCGCGCTGAAGAGCTTGCGAGCAATGTGCCTCATGGACTGTGACCTCCTATTATATAGTAGCCTGTCAGGCGTAGTTTAACACAGTTTATGGCGGCTTTCAAGTTTGCAAAAACACAAGAAGGGCGGCTGCGTTCCATGGAGCGGAGCAATATGACGGCAATCTTTCATGACGGGGCAAAAGCCACAAAACAAATGCAAATTTTTTGTCAAAAAGAATGAATTCCAAATTTGGAAGAGGTTTTCCTTGCGGAACACCAGAACGACGATTATAATACTTTTGCGTAAAACAGGTTTGTTAAAAAAATGACGAACCAACCAAATTTACAGTGAAGGAGCAAAAGAGTATGGATTTCCATCTGTCCAAAGAGCATGAGCTGGCTCGAAAGATGTACCGCGAATTCGCGGAGACCGAAGTCAAGCCCTTGGCCGAGGAGATTGATGAGGAAGAGCGTTTCCCCATGGAGACCGTCGAAAAGATGGCGAAGCTCGGCATGATGGGCATTTACTTCCCGAAGGAATACGGCGGCGCGGGCGGCGACGTGCTGTCTTACGCCATGTGCGTCGAGGAGCTTGCCAAGGTCTGCGGCACCACCGCGGTCATTGTTTCGGCGCATACCTCTCTCTGCTGCGCGCCGATTTTTGAAAACGGCACCGAGGAGCAGAAGAAGAAATACCTCCCGGATCTCCTTTCGGGCAAGAAGATCGGCGCCTTCGGCCTTACTGAGCCCAACGCCGGTACCGACGCCTCCGGCCAGCAGACGATCGCGGTGCTCGACGGCGACCACTACGTGCTCAACGGCTCGAAGTGCTTCATCACCAACGGTTCCGTGGCCGACACCTTCGTGGTGTTCGCGATGACCGATCCGAAGAAGGGCAACCACGGCATTTCCGCGTTCATCGTGGAGCGCGCGTTCCCCGGCTTCTCCAGCGGCAAGCACGAGAAGAAGATGGGTATCCGCGGCTCGTCCACGACCGATCTGGTCTTTGAGGATTGCATCGTCCCGAAGGAGAACCTGCTCGGCAAGGAGGGCGAGGGCTTCAAGATCGCGATGAAGACGCTCGACGGCGGACGCATCGGCATCGCCTCCCAAGCGCTCGGTCTCGGCGAGGGCGCCATCGACGAGGCGGTCAAGTACACCAAGGAGCGCATCCAGTTCAAGCGCCGCCTCAGCCAGTTCCAGAACACGCAGTTCCAGCTCGCCGACATGGCGTGCCGCATGAAGGCCGCGCAGTATCTGGTCTACGCCGCCGCGATGAAGAAGCAGAACCACGAGGACTACTCCTGCGACGCCTCCATGGCGAAGCTGTTCGCGGCGGAGGCGGCGTCCGATGTGACGCGCCGCGCCGTGCAGCTCTTCGGCGGTTACGGCTACACCCGTGAGTATCCCGTCGAGCGCATGATGCGCGACGCGAAGATCACGGAGATCTATGAGGGCACCAGCGAGGTCCAGCGCATGGTCATCGCCAAGTACCTCGGTGTGAACTAAGAGAGGGAGGTAATACATCATGAAGATTCTTGTTTGCGTCAAGCAGGTTCCCGATACCTCCGGCAGACTCGCGGTCAATCCGGACGGCACCCTCAACCGTGCGCTCATGCAGACCATCATCAACCCCGACGACATGAACGCCGTCGAGGCCGCGCTCAAGCTCAAGGACGAGACCGGCTGCAAGGTCGTCGCCGTCACGATGGGCCCGCCCCCGGCGGAGGGCATGCTCCGCGAGCTGATGGCGATGGGCTGCGATGAAAGTTACCTTATCTCCGGCCGCGAGTTCGGCGGCTCCGATACGTACGCTACGTCCCAGATCATTGCCGCGGGCCTCGACACCATCGGCATCGACGATGACGACGTCATCTTCTGCGGCCGTCAGGCCATCGACGGCGATACCGCGCAGGTCGGCCCGCAGATCGCGGAGAAGCTGCACCTTCCGCAGATCACTTACGCCGCCGAGATCCACAAGGATGGCGACACGCTCACCGTTAAGCGCGTTCTCGAGGACGGCTACATGATGATCAAGGAGAAGACTCCTTGCATGGTCACCTGCATCAAGGAGCTCAACACCCCGCGTTACATGACCGTTTCCGGCATTTTCGAGACCTATTCCAAGCCCATGACCGTTCTCGACTACAACGCCCTCAAGGACAACCCCCTGATCGACAAGTCCACGATCGGCCTGAGCGGCTCCCCGACGAACATCCTCACCTCTTTCACGCCTCCGCAGAAGGAGCCGGGCAAGATGCTCGAGGGCAACGACATGAAGACCTGCGAGGAGCTCGCCGGTATTCTTGCCGAGAAACACATCATTTAAGGAAAGGGGAGCGAGAACAATGCGTAAAAAGATCGAACTTGCCAACAAGGATTTTGACAGCTCCAAGATTGCGGAGTTTAAAAACGTATGGGTTTTCTGCGAGCAGCGCGAGGGCAAGATGATGCCCACCAGCTTCGAGCTGATCTCCGAGGGCCGCAAGCTCGCGGACGAGCTGGGCGTCAAGCTCTGCGGCCTGCTGCTCGGCGACAACATTGAGGGCATCGCCAAGGAGCTCGGCGGTTACGGCGCCGACGAGGTCATCGTCTGCGACCACCCGATGCTCAAGACCTACACCACCGACGCGTACGCGAAGGTCATCTGCGACGCCGTTTCCGAGCTCAAGCCCGAGGCGTTTCTGATCGCCGCGACCAACATCGGCCGCGACCTCGGCCCCCGCTGCGCCGCGCGTCTGCACACCGGCCTGTGCGCCGACTGCACGCACCTCGACGTCGATATGCCCGCTTACAAGGACTTCCTGCGCAAGGCGTCCACGCTGCCGGAGGAACGCATCGAGAAGCTCGGCAAGATCATGCTCAAGAACAACGAGACCGAGAAGATGGAAGAGCATGACGTTACCCGCGGCCTGAAGATGACCCGTCCGGCGTTCGGCGGCAACCTGATGGCGTCCATCGTCTGCCCGCGCTTCCGTCCCGCCATGGCGACGGTGCGTCCCGGCGTTATGAAGAAGAACCCGTTCGACCAGGCGAAGGCGGACGCGGTGAAGCTCACCAAATACGACGTCAAGCTCACGGCGGACGACGTTCAGACCGAGGTCGTCGAGGTCGTCAAGGCGGCGAAGAAGCTCGTCGATCTGATCGGCGCGGACTACATCGTCTCCGTCGGCCGCGGCATCAGCAAGGACGTCGAGGGCGGCATCAAGCTCGCTGAGGAGCTTGCCGAGGTGCTCGGCGGCGTTGTCGGCGGCAGCCGCGTCGCGATCGACAGCGGTTGGCTCACGGCGGATCATCAGGTCGGCCAGACCGGCAAGACCGTCCATCCGAAGGTTTACATCGCGCTCGGCATCTCCGGCTCCATCCAGCACAAGGCCGGCATGAGCGAGAGCGAGTGCATCATCGCGGTGAACAAGAACGAGAACGCCCCGATTTTCGAGATCGCGGACTACGGCATCTGCGGCGACCTGTTCAAGGTCACGCCGATGCTCACCGAGGCGTTCAAGGCGGCCAAGGCCGCGAAGTAAGCAAAACCACACGGTTTGCGGGGGGGGGGGGGG
>JAWRIJ010000082.1:0-7493 GCA_040307975.1 Oscillospiraceae bacterium
CGGTGTTGAGCACGATGAACAGGCACAGCTCGTCGGACGCGACGCCCCCGCTCCCGCGCGCCATCAATCGCGCGGCACGGATGCCGAGCGGCGTCGCCGCGTTACCGAGGCCGAGAAGATTGGCGGAGAGGTTGGCCGATATCGCCGCCATTCTCTCCTCATCCCGCGCGGCGCGAGGCATCAGCCGCCGCAGCAGCGGACGGAACAGGCGCGCGAGCTTTGCCGTGGCGCCGCTCTGCTCCAGCACCTCCATCACGCCCGTCCACAGGCACATGACGCCCGCTATCGAAACGCAAAGCTCCACGGCGCCGCGCGCGCCCTCCATCGCCGCACCGCCGAGCGCGCCGAGGTTTCCCGTCAGCGCGCCAAACACGAGCGAAAGCGCGACCATCCCCGTCCACACCCACGTCATCGCCACAGTCCATGCCCCCCATCGTTTATATAGTGTAGCTTATGGGCGCGGGCAAAAAGAAAGAACCGCTAAAGCGGTTCTTTCTTCTCTCTCACTTTCTGT
Organism: Oscillospiraceae bacterium; assembly: GCA_040307975.1. GTDB lineage: Bacteria > Bacillota > Clostridia > Oscillospirales > Oscillospiraceae > Hominicoprocola. The sequence continues at coordinate 515 of JAWRIJ010000082.1, forward strand.
GCTGCGCCTTCATGCGCTGCTCGTGGTTCAAAATGGTCTTGCGGATGCGGAGCGCATGGGGCGTTACCTCCAAAAGCTCGTCGTCCGCGAGGAACTCAAGGCACTGCTCCAAACTCATCTGCTTGGGCGGGACGAGGCGCAGCGCGTCGTCGCTGCCGCTCGCGCGCATATTGGTGAGCTGCTTTTTCTTGCAGACGTTGACGCTGATATCCTCCTGCTTGGGGGAAACGCCCACGACCATGCCCTCGTACACGGGCACGCCCGCGCCGATGAACAGCGCGCCGCGCTCCTGCGCGTTGAAGAGGCCGTAGGTCACGCTCTCGCCGGTCTCGAACGCGACGAGGGAGCCGGTGTTGCGGCGGGAAAGATCGCCCTTATAGGGAGCGTAGCTGTCGAACACGCTTGCCATGATGCCCTCGCCCTTGGTGTCGGTGAGAAACTCGTTGCGATAGCCGAAGAGCCCCCGCGCGGGGACGAGGAACTCGACCTTCATGCGGCTGCCCACGGGGGTCATGTCGACCATCTCGCCCTTGCGCGTGCCGATCTTCTCGATGACCGCGCCCACGCAATCGGCGGGCACGTCCGCGACGAGGCGCTCGATCGGCTCGCATTTCTGCCCGTCGATCTCCTGATACAGAACGCGCGGAGGCGAGACCTGAAACTCATACCCCTCGCGGCGCATGGTCTCGATGAGGATGGACAGCGACATCTCGCCGCGCCCCGCGACGTTGAACGCGTCGGTCGCGCCGTCGATCTCCGTCACGCGCAGGGAAACGTCCTTGAGCGTCTCGCGGAAAAGACGGTCGCGGAGCTGGCGCGAGGTGACGAACTTGCCGTCGCGGCCCGCGTAGGGGGAATCGTTGATGGAGAAGGTCATCTCCATCGTCGGCGCGCTGATCTTGACGAACGGCAGCGGTTCGACCGCTTCCGGCGCGCAGATCGTGTCGCCGATGGTGATGTCGCCGATCCCGCTCAGGCAGATGATGTTGCCCGCGGTGGACTCGGCGACGGGCTTCTTGGCAAGCCCCTCGAACTCATACATGGAAACCGCCTTCGCCTTCTTGGGCGCGGCGTCGGGGTCGTGGTAATTGCAAACCGCGATCTCCTGATTCTGGCGGAGCGTCCCGCGCTCAATGCGGCCGATCGCCATGCGCCCGACGAACTCGTTGTAGTCGATGGCGGACACCAGCATTTGGAACGGCGCGTCCACGTCCGCCTCGGGGGCGGGGATATACTCCATGATGGTGTCGAACAGCGGCTTCAAATCCGTTCCGGCAACCTCGGGAGAGTAGGACGCCGTGCCGTTGCGGCCCGAGCAGAAGAGCATCGGAGAGTCGAGCTGCTCCGGCGTCGCGTCGAGATCCATCAAAAGCTCCAGCACCTCGTCCACGACCTCGTGGATGCGCTGGTCGGGACGGTCGATCTTGTTGACGACCACGATCACGCGATGACCTAGCTCCAACGCGCGGGAGAGCACGAAGCGCGTCTGAGGCATGGGGCCCTCGGCGGCGTCGACGAGCAGGATGACACCGTTGACCATTTTGAGGATACGCTCGACCTCGCCGCCGAAGTCGGCGTGGCCCGGGGTATCGACGATGTTGATCTTCGTGTCGCCGTAGCGAATGGCGGTATTCTTGGCGAGGATGGTGATGCCGCGCTCGCGCTCGAGGTCGTTGGAGTCCATCACGCGGTCGACGACCTCCTGATTCTCGCGGTACACGCCGCCCTGCTTGAGCATTTCGTCGACGAGCGTGGTCTTGCCGTGGTCGACGTGCGCGATGATGGCAATGTTGCGCAGTTTTTCGTTCTTCATGCTATCAACTCCGATAAGGAAATTTCACAACTTTGACAGTATATGACGGTTCGGCGGAGTTTTCAAGACATTTTTCACGTTTTTATTGACATTTTGCGGCGTTGTGCGGTACACTATTTAGGCAAATCGCCCATATGCCCTCGTAGCTCAGCTGGATAGAGCGTCCGCCTCCTAAGCGGAAGGCCACGCGTTCGAATCGCGTCGAGGGTGCCAATCCGCCGGATTTCGCAAGATTTCCGGCGGGTTTTCAATTTTCAGCAACTCGGTCAAGAGCTTCGGATTGTGCCGTTCGTTTGTCTCAGCTGAATGTCCGCGCAAGGTGTTTATTGTGAATCTCAAGATTATGAAGTTGTATCAACGAAAACCTGATTGAAGAATTAGCGGTTTTATGTTACTATTTTGGGACAGGCTAAGAAATCCAGCTTTTGGATTTGTCTGTCAATAATGCCTGATGATTTATATGCGGAAAGGAGCAAGGCTATGGCAAGCGCAAAAGAAATTGTTTCGGAAATGAAACCCATAAGCGCCGTATTATTTGATAACTCAAATGAGTTTTACATTCCTGATTTTCAGAGAAATTTTGTTTGGGGAAAAGAAGAAGTATTGAAACTGCTTGATGATTTTCAAGAGGATACCGACGGCTTCTCCGCAGAAAGTGCCACTTTAGAAGGATATCTTTTAGGAAATATAGTTCTCATTGCCAGCGAAGATAGCAACAAGAAAATAGTAGTTGATGGGCAGCAACGATTGACAACGCTTTCTCTTATCTCAAAAGCAATTGTTAATGTAGTTTCTGAAAAAATCAAAGATGATCCATATAAGTGGATGCAGAAGATTGCGGATCTTCCCAAGGGATATAGTATAACAAACGATGAGGGAAATTACATAAAAGCCAAAATCCAGCATGATCCAAGTCTTGGCTTTGGGAAGTATTATAACAAGCTGATTACCGATGCTGACAACATTGATGCCTATACCTTGGAAACCGCAGATGATGAAAATGTAAAAATCGTATATGAAGAAGCATATAATTTTATCGCTGAGTTAACGGAAGAGCAGCTAGTCAAATTTATAGCCTATTTCAAGGGAAAGGTAAAACTGATTATTACTACAGCACCTACTGAAGCAAAGGCATTTCAGCTGTTTGAGATTCTAAATGATAGAGGTCGCTCTCTTGAACCAATGGATCTTATCAAAAACAACCTTCTGAAGGTACTGACAAGCGAGGGAAAGGCCAAAGCTCAGATAGACGATTTCAGCAATAACTGGCGAGAACTAATTAACAATCTGAAGATAAGCGATAAGAAACAGATATCATCGTCAACTTTTCTGAAACAGTTTTTAATTGCGTTTAGGGGCGAAAATATTAAAGTAGAAAGCCTGTTTGAATATATTAAGCGCGAATTTAATGATGGAGATGAAATCCTCAGGTTTGTGGAAAAAATGAGGGCTGTATCCGCTCACTACAAAAAGATTGAAGCGGGCGATTATTCCACATTTCAAAATGATAACAACATGTACATTCTCTTTAAGCTGTTAGCAATTAAGCAGTTCCATTCTCTGCTCATGCTCTTCTATGACGATTCAAAAGAACAGAAGGTAAAAGTTCTTGACGCCGTTACACGACTTGGGGCAGCTGTTCTGTTTTCATCAACACAGACTAACTATATTGAGAAAATTCTTCCCGAACTCTGCAGTGCTTATAATAGCTTAAAAGCAAAGAAGCCGCAGGAGGCTTTTGACAAATTAATCGAAAAGATCGAAGAGTACACAAAAGAAAAAGCTGATTTGGCGCAGAAAATACTAATTGACAAGAATTTTGTTGCCAAAAATGGAACTTATAATAGCAAGGCGCTACTATTACTGGAGTTCATAGAACTATACTTTAACGGTAATACTATCGTAATGAACGTTCCTAAAGGAAAGAAGCTTACCGCAGAGCATATTTTGTCGCAAAACATAGATATGAAAGTGTATAGCTACTCCGACTTTAATATGGTTGATGCAAAGGAATTTCATTCATATGAACATCGTATCGGCAACCTTACATTACTATACAATACAGATAATGCGTCAGTAGGAAACAAAAAATATAGTGAAAAGATTAGTTGCTACAAAATATCAGATTTCATTTTGACAACAACCCTAGTTGAACCCAAGCAAACCGCTGTAAAAAATGGCGTGGATACGATTCATTTTGCAAATATCAACAAATATGAAAAACAGTATGTATCTACAAACGGCCATTGGACCAAGAAGAATATTGATGAAAGAGGAAAAGATATAGCGGAGTTAGTGCAAAAAATCCTTGTCAAAGAAATATGATAGCTATGACTGTAGCGCAACCGCAAAAAGGCCGCTCTCCCTTTCGGAAGAGCGGCCTTTTTCACAAGCTCCTTCGCCCCTCTATCCTCCGAGCGCCGCGGCAAGGCGCGACGTGTACCACACGGCGGCGGCGCAGAGCAAAAGCGCGGCAAGCGCGAGATACGGCACAAGCCGGTCCGCCGCCGAGCGAAAGCGCAAAAGCCCGTTTTCCAACGGCACGTTCCGCTCCTGCCAACGCATGAGCACGTTGTCCGCGAGCTGCTCGCCCCACGCGCCCGCCGAAGCGATCTCCGCAAGCTCGCCGCACAGCGCCTCCGCGTCCTCTTCGGCCGTGAGCCACGCCTCCGCGCGCGCGCGGCGCACGCCGAGGACCCGCGCCGCGTCCTGTACGGAGAAATGCGCGCCATGCACGAGGAAGACCGCCGCCCTGCGCTTGAGCGAGCGCTTCATCAGCCGCCACAGCCCGTCGCTGACCGTGACGCCCGCAAGCTCCTCAAACGCCGCCTTTTTCATCGGCGCGGCGCCCTTGCGATACCACGCGTCCTCCGACGCGCGGTACGCGAAGCGGTAAAGCGCGTGCCGCGCCTCCTCCGTGGAGAGCGGGCGCGTCTCCCCCGCAAGGTACAGAAAGCTTTGGAACGCCGCCCGCTCCGCCTTGGCGGGCCGCAGCGTGAGCAGCAGGCAAAGGCGGTAAACCGCCTCCCCCTCCGCGTGCGCCAAAGCTTCCGTATGTTGATAAATCGTTCTCATTTTGCCGTCCTGCCATAAAAAAACTTTAAGATATTGTTGAAAAAAACAATTGCAATCGTTTCGGAAATCAAGTAGTATAAATTGTAGCATGTTATTTGCCGGGATACAAGCCCGGCAAATAGCATGCCGCGAAGAATGATGAAAAGAGGAGGACCCCCATGAAAAAGCGTATCTTATCCCTTTGCCTTGCACTGGCAATGATCCTGTCCCTTGCGGCCTGCGGCGGCGGCGACAAGCCCGTCGAGCCCACAGGCAGCGCCCCTGCCGCGACCGGCAGCAACGGCGGTAGCGCTCCCGCCGCGACGCCCGCGGGCGCGACCCTCTCCAAGGACGCGCTGCTCGCTAACAGCACCTTTGTCAACAGCAACATCGGCAAGGGCATGTACGGCGGCACGTCCGAGAAGGACGCCATCACGGTCGAGTGCTCCACGATGTCCGTGATGAACACCATCAAGATGACCTACAACACCGAGTTCTCCATTGCCCGCCACGGCTGGGACACCCTTGTGAAGCTTGACGCCGAGAACAATATCGTCCCCGCCGCCGCGGAGTCCTGGGAGGCCGCTCCCAACGCCGCCGGCGAGAAGGACATGGTTTGGACCTTCCACCTGCGTCCCGGCATGAAGTGGGTGGACAGCACCGGCGCCGTGATCGGCGATGTGAAGGCGAGCGACTTCATCTTTGCGTGGAAGGAGCTGCTCAACCCCGACAATGCCGCCGAGTACTATGGCTTCGCTGCGATCTTCAAGAACGCGCAGGCCTACTATGACTACAAGTCTGGCAAGGAAGGCGCTCCCGCGGTCGAGTGGGAGGACGTCGCGGTCAAGGCCGTCGACGACCTCACCATCCAGTTCGAGCTTGAGACCTACCTGCCCTACCTGCTCCAGTACATCAAGTTCGAGGTCCTCAGCCCCGTGTGCGAGGAGCTCTACACCAAGGTCGGCGCGGACGCCTACGGCACCGCCCCCGACAAGATGGCCTACAGCGGCTCGTTCTACATGACCGAGTGGGTCACCGACAACGTCATCACCATGAAGCGCAACCCCACGTGGTGGGATGCCGACAGCGTCTCCCTTGAGACCATCCATTTTGCCAAGTATACCGACGCCAACACCAAGTATAACGCCTTTGCCGGCGGCGAGATCGACATCATCGACATCACCGGCGAGCAGCGTGCGATGTTCACCGGCGAGGGCTTCGACGTCACGAGCTACGTCGGCGGCTACAGCTACTACTTCCAGATCAACACCCTCGACGGCCCGAACGACATGCATCCCGAGGCGACCAAGTCCGACATGCGCAGCAAGAGCCTGCGTAAGGCGATCTCCTACGCGCTCGACCGCCGTCAGATCATCGACACCGTCTTCAAGAACGACAACCAGCCCGCGCAGTGCTTCACGCTCGGCATCAGCGGCGTGAACACCACCGAGTTCGGCGATGCGGTCGTCGCCGCGAACGGCGGCAGCCTCTATCCCGAGCATGCAGACGCCGCCAAGGCGAAGGAGTTCCTCGCTCAGGCGCTCACCGAGCTCGGCTACACCGACGCTTCCCAGATCAACGTCACGCTGATGACCAGCGAGGGTTCCCAAAACGAGAAGCTCTCCCAGGTCGTGCAGGAGCAGATCCGTCAGGCGCTCGGCTTCGAGCCGAAAATCGAGGTGCTCACCATCACCGAGGCGCGCGCCCGCCGCAACAAGCTCACCTACGATATGTTCATGGGCGGCTGGGGCCCCGACTACAATGACCCCATGACCGACCTCGACCTGTGGATGAGCGAGAACGGCAACAACCACACCGGTTACGCCAACCCCGCTTATGACGCGCTCATCGAGTCCACCAAGAGCGAGACCGACGCCGCCGCGCGCGAGAAGCTCTTCATCGAGGCGGAGCAGATGATCGCCGAGGATATGTTCATCATCCCCGTTTACTGGAGGCACGAGGATTACGTCGCGAGCGAGAAGATCGCCTCCGGCGCCGTCCGCCGCTCTTTCCAGGGCTACTTCCTCGCCTACACCACGCTTAAGCAGTAATTTAGCCGCCCTCAGCCAGTACCGCGCCTACAGCGCTTTGGCGCGTAAAAAGCCGCGGGCC
>JAWRIJ010000083.1:0-5901 GCA_040307975.1 Oscillospiraceae bacterium
CCCCCCCCCCCCCGGGGGCTCTGTAAACGATGGTGAAAATATGATGAAAAAGATACTTGCGCTTCTGCTTGCCGCGATACTGGCGCTTTCCTGCGTCGGGTGCGGCCTATTCGACGATGATGAGACAGAAAACAACGCGGACGGCCCCAAGAGCCAGACGCCGATTGCGGATATAAGCAGCGGAGGCGATGCGCCGGGACTGACCATGAGCGTCAACCGCGATACGGGCAAGCTGTCCGTTAAGCGCATGGCGCTCCCGTCCAAAGGGGCTGCGGGCGACGCGCTCAAGTGGACGATTTTCGTGTACCTCTGCGGTACCGACCTCGAAACCGATGGCGCCGGCGCCACGGACGACCTGATCGAGATGATCGACGGGACGAGCGGCGACGGCGTGCGCTTTGTCGTGGAAACGGGAGGCGCCGAGGAATGGCAGAACAATACCGTGGACAGCAAAAAGCTCCAACGTTACCTCGTGGAAAACGAGGACGTTGAGCTGGTGGACGAGCAGAGCCTCAGCGGAATGGGACGCGCGAGCACCCTCGCGGATTTCCTGCGCTGGGGCGTGGAGAACTACGCTTCCGAGCACATGGGCGTGATCCTTTGGAACCATGGCGGCGGCAGCATCAGCGGCGTCTGCTTCGATGAAACGGACGATTACGACTCGCTCTCGCTGCGTGAGCTTGACGCGACGCTTCTCTCGGTCTGCGGCGGCATGGGCAGGAAGTTTGATTTCATCGGCTTCGACGCCTGCCTCATGGGGACGCTGGAAACGGCGAACGTCCTCGCCACCTACGCCGACTACATGATCGCCTCGGAGGAGGTGGAGCCTGGCAGCGGCTGGGACTATACCGCCATCGGGCGCTACCTCGGCGCGAACGCGGACGCGGACGCGGTACAGCTCGGCATCGTCGTCTGCGACAGCTTTTTGGAAGCCTGCCGTGAGATCGACGATGACGACCTCTGTACCCTCGCGGTGATCGATCTCGGAAAGCTCGACGCGCTGCTCGTCGCCTTCAACGATTTCGCGCGCGAAATGTACGACGCGGCGGGCGATATCGCTGACTGCGCCGCTATGGTCCGCGGCGTCGGCAAGGCGGACAACTTTGGCGGCAACAACAAATCCGAGGGCTATACGAACATGGTGGACATGGGCGGCGTGATCTCCGCCTGCGAGCCTTACGCGGACGGCGCGAGCGCGGCGCTCACGGCGCTCGAAAACGTCGTCGCCTACTCCGTCAGCGGCAGCGCGCACACGAGCGCGTCGGGGCTTTCGATGTACTATCCGCTGAAGGTGGAGGGCTCCGAGGAGCTGTCCATCTTTAGCGAGGTCTGCCCCAGCCCCTACTACATTTCCTTTGTGGATCGCCAGCAGCAATCCGGCGTCAGCGCGATCGCGGCGGACGATTATGACGACGATTCGTGGTTCGGGGACGACGGCGAGTGGTATTGGGGACTGCTCGACGACTGGTTCGACGACGATTACGATTACGACGGCGATTGGGACTGGGATCAGTTCGACAGCTGGAATGACAGTTATGACGGCTACGACGATTATTGGAATTACTGCGACGGCTACGAGCAGAGCGGCGAGAGCCCATACATCACCTTTGCCGTCGAGCCGCATTTGGACGATGACGGGAGCTTTTGGTTCGAGTTCGACGACGAGGGATATGACGCGGCCGCGGACGTTTACGGCGTCGTCTATCAGCTCTCTTACGACGGCGAGGACGTCATTGAACTCGGCGAAACCTACGACCTCAACGGCGGCTGGAGTACCGGACGCTTCGCGGATGACTTTGACGGCTGGTGGATCTCGCTTCCGGACGGACAGAATCTCGCGACCTATATTGTGGAGGATACCGACGACTATACGATCTACACCTCGCCCATCCTGCTCAACGGCGAGGAGACGAACCTCCGCATCAAGCTGGACTACAGCGCGGGAGAGATCGTGATCGAGGGCGCGTGGGACGGCGTGAACGAGTACGGCGCGCTTTCGCGCGACATCGTCAAGCTCCAAAGCGGCGACGTCATCACGCCGCTCTACTACGCTTATTCGCTGGAAACCGACGACGAGTTCTTCTACTACGGCGCGGAGTATACCTTCGCCGACACGCCGGAGGTCACCTACGACGTCATGGAGGACGGCGACTATTTCTTCGCCTTCTGCATCGACGATATCTATGGCGACTACTACATGAGCGATTTTGCCGCCTTTACGATAGAGGACGGCGAGGTCTACTACAACGAATAAGGAGGAGCCCGCCATGAAACGGAGCCGGAAAGCCGTATCGCTTCTGTTGACGCTCGCGCTGCTGTTCGCCCTGCTGAGCGCGGGGATACCGAACGCGCGCGCCGTGACGATCTACGTTCCCGGCTTCGTTGACGGCGATGATGACGGGACGGATACGGGCGCTTATGACTACACCGACGTGTCGGAGGACGATTACTATTACGACGCGGTGGATTGGGCGCTCGTCAACGACATCACCAACGGCACGAGCGAAACCACGTTCTCGCCGGAGGCAGGCTGCACCCGCGCCGAGGTGATGACGTTCCTCTGGCGCGCGGCGGGCGAGCCTGCGCCGCACGGCTCGGCAAGCCCGTTTACCGACGTTCTGCCCGGAAGCTGGTACTACAACGCGGTTTTGTGGGCGGTCGAGCAGGGCGTCACCAACGGCACGAGCCCGACCACATTCTCCCCGAACACCCCCTGCACCGAGGAGCAGATCTTGACGTTCCTCTATCGCGCAAAGGGCGAGCCTTCCGCCTCGCAGAGCTACAGGGGTGGCAACAGCGGCTCCTGGTCGTCCGCCGCGACCGCGTGGGCGCGATCGACGGGTATGGTGAGCGGCACGTCCTCGCTCTCCACGACCGTCTGCACGCGCGGCAACACGGTCTATTATCTGTACGAGAGCACCGTCGGCTATACCGACGGCACGGGCGCGTTTGAAAGCTGCACGCAGGTGTCGCTCAGCGGCGGCGTCTACACCGCGGACACCACGTCGGGCTTCGTCAGCGCCACGATGACGCTCGTGAACGACTACAGCGGCAAGGTCGCCGCTTCGGACGCGGACGAGAGCTATGCCTCCGGACGGCTTATCGTCAGCTCGGCGCAGGCGCTCCCGGACCTTACGGCGTACCGCGCCGCGCAGGTCGTGCGGGACACGAACGGCTATTCCATCGTGCAGTTTACGAGCGCGGCGGACGCCGAAGCGTGCGCCAAGTACCTCGATTCGCTTTCCTACGTCAGCTACGCGGAGCCGGACGTGCTGATCCAAAAGGCGGCTTACGGCTCCTCCGAAACGATTTCATGGGGCTCCGACGCCACCGGCTGCGCGGACTATGCCGCCGAGCTCGTTTCGCGCGGCGTGGACACCGACATCATCGTCGCCGTGGTCGATACGGGAACGGATGTGACGCATCCGTTTTTGAGCGGACGCACCGTTGCGGGCTATGATTTTATCGGAGGCGACGCCTACCCCGACGACAAGGACGGCCACGGCACGCACGTCGCCGGCACCATCGTGGACTGCACGCCGGGAACGAACGTCAAGATCATGCCCGTGTGTGTGCTGGGCGCGAACGGCGGCTATACCACCACCATCGCGCAAGGTATCCCGAAGCACGTGAAACGGTGCCAACAAGGTGCTTGGTTGATGACCCGTCCAAACGCTGATTTTTGCGCCTTTCGAGTTGTGGGTCAGTTGGTGGGTCGGAAGTTGACCCACACGCTGACCCACTCGTTTTGCGGATTTTTTTAACGAAAAAGTACCGATTTCCTCTCGGAAATCGGTACTTTTTGGAGCTGGTGGCCGGACTCGAACCGGCGACCGCTGGTTGTCCGTAAGGTAATATATTTTGTTGGGTGGTTTTCCGAGTTCAACGCGAAAAACCTCTGTCCTTGATCAGCGCCAGCTTTTCCTGCCGCGTGAGATGCTTGATCTCCGCCTCGCGGCGCATTGCCTCCTGCCTGGTCGCAAAAGTCTCGTAGTACGCAAGCTCCACGGGGCGGCGCGCCTTCGTGTACTTCGCGCCCGCGCCCGCGTTGTGCGCCGCGACGCGCTTGTCAAGGTCGTTCGTCCAGCCGCAGTAGAGCGTGCCGTCCGCGCAGCGCAGGAGATAGGTGTAGTTTGCCATCGTCAGCCTTTCAATATGTCCTTGATCTGCGCGAGATCGTCGGCGAAATAAATACCGCGCTGCCGCTCCTCCGAGGATAAATCCATGTCGATCATGTGACGGAGCAGGGCGCGAAGATCGTTATAATATCCGTTCAGGTTGTAGAGGATGCACGGCGCGTCCAGATGCCGCAGCGCGACCTTGCTCATGACCTCCGCAATCTCCTCCAGCGTGCCTGTGCCGCCGGGGAAGGCGATGAACGCGTCGCCCAACTCGATCATCTTCGCTTTGCGCTCGGACATATCCTTTGTGACGATGAGCCGTGTGATGGCGTCGTACTCAAGCCCCTCGTCGATAAAGAACTGCGGCTCCACGCCCGTCACCTCGCCGCCCGCTTCGAGTACGCTCTCGGCGAGCTCGCCCATCAGCCCGCACTTCGAGCCGCCGTAGACAAGCGCGTGACCGCTCCCGCCGATCCATGCGCCAAGCTCCCGCACCGCCGTTTTGAGCGCAGGATCGTTGCCCTCGTTCGCACCGAGATAGACTGTGATGTTCATGGGTGTTTCTCCTCTTTCTCCTCGTCGAGCAGGAAGCGGTCGAAGTCGCTCTCATACAGCCGATCCTGCACAATGCGGTACTTCTCAAACTGCGTTTCCGCGTGCTGCTTGGCAAGCTCCGCCGAAACCTTGCCCGCGTCCTGCAAAATATCTCTGTCCCAAAGCTTGAGGAATCCGTTGAGCCGTTCCTCCCAATCCTCCATCGTCATCGGGATGTGGCGCAGCGCCTGCATTTCCGCCATATCGAGGTAGGCCGACACGATGCGTTCCATCTGCGCAAGCTCCGGCTCGGTCAGGTAGTTCTTGGCGACCGTCACGTCGTACTTGTGGATCTTGCCGTAGGGCGAGCCGTCCCAGCTCGTCAGACCCATGTGCTCCTTTTCGGCGTCGGCGCGGTGGTAGATGACCTCCGCCGCCGTTTCGCCGTGGACGGCATAGTGGAGCTTGTTCTGCACGGCGGCAAAGAACCGCTGCGTCGCCTTGGCGGAGGGATCGTAGTCCAGTGCCGTGGCGTAGAGATCGGTGATCTTCTGATAAAAGCGGCGCTCGGACATCCTGATCTCGCGTACCTTTTCGAGTTGCTTCTCGAAATAGTCCTGCGTCAGCAGCGTGCCGCCGTTTTTCAGCCGCTCGTCGTCCATCACCCAGCCCTGGATGGTGTAATCCTTCACAATGCCGTTCGCCCAGCGGCGGAACTGCACCGCGCGCTCGTTGTTGACCTTGAAGCCGACGGCGATAATAGCCTGCAGGCTGTAATGGTTGACTTCACGGGATACCTGACGGCTGCCCTCGGTTTGAACTATCCGAAATTTTCGGATAGTTGCCTTTTCTTGCAGCTCACCGTCATTATAGACCTTCTGAATATGATCACTGATTGTCCGCACATCCACGCCGTACAACTCTGCCATCATCTTCTGTGTCAGCCAGATATTCTCATTTTCATAGCGCATTTCGATGCTGGATTTATCCTCGCCGGTTGCGGCGACGTAGGTCAGATACTCCGCCGCCCCGGAGCGCACCGTCAGTACTTCGGTTCTCTTTTTTGCCATATACTGCCGCCCTTCAAAGAATTTGCCAAACCTGCCATGTTATCATAGCATATCTTTCACCCAGGCACAAATTGTTATCTTTCCACAGCGGAGCGCATTGTCAGCGCCTTGCTCAAATATCCGTGGCAGACCATCCGATGTATCGTCAAGTTCAGTTTAATCCAGACAGGCGGAAA
>JAWRIJ010000084.1:0-10977 GCA_040307975.1 Oscillospiraceae bacterium
CGGTGCGGACGTTGATGGTGCCGCCTGTGACGGTGGCGTTTCCGGCCGAAGCGTCGGCGGAGGCGTCCTGTTTCGGCGGCTGCTCGGCGGATTTGACGCTCACGCCGCTGTCCACGTTCAGATAATCGCTGTGGACGTAGCCGGACGTATTGCCGAACGAAACGCGATACCAATCGCCGCTCTTCTCCTTTGCGGTGACGCGCTTGCCCTCGGAAAGGGAGGTGACGCGGCTGTAGGACGTGCCGGGGCCATAGCGGACGTTGATGGAACTGCCGCCCGTAACGGTGGCGTTGCCGACCGACGTGTCAACGGCGGCCGGCGTGGCGGGCTTGCTGCCCGTACTGCCGTCCACATTCAGGTATTCGCCGAGAATGTAGCCCGTCGTGTTGCCGAACGAGATGTGGTACCACTCGCCGTTTTTGTCCAACACGGCGACGCGCTTGCCCTCGGCAAGCGTTGTGACGCGGCTGTAGGACGTGCCGGGACCGGAGCGCACGTTGACGGCGCTGCCGCCCGCGACGGTCGCGTCGGCGGATTTTGCGGGCGCGGCGCCGTTCACTGCAAGGTAGTCCTTGCGGACATAGCCCTTGGAATTGTTCCACTGGATATGATACCAGCCGCTTTCCTCGCCGAGAACCTTGACGGTCTTGCCCTTGGCAAGCATCTCGACGAGTTCATAATTCGTACCGGGTCCCTTGCGTGCGTTGACCACGTCCCCAGTGATGACGCCGCTGCTCTCGGCAAAGGCGCCGACAGCCAAAAAGCAGGCGAGCGCCGCGCCGAGAAGTGTGGTTCGTAATGCTCTTTTCATCATTTGTACTCTTTCGTATGCGCTCGTTACATTTTCCCGCTCAGCGCGCGGTCGAGCCAAATGGTGGCAAACTCCATCGCCTCCGCCATGCTGTTTTTCTCCGTGCTGCGCACGACGCGGTCGCGCGATTTGAGATTGGGCGAGGTGAGCTGCAGCTGGATGGAGACGCGCTTGGCGAGGGAAATATCCTCCAGCGCCTCGCTCTCGTGTACCTGCATCATCACGATATACTTATCCGCCATCGAGCCGTAATAGATCAAATCGCCCGCGCGGCGCAGCGGATGCCCGCAATAGGTAAGCTCCTTTGTTTCTGCCATGAGTACCACTCCTTTTTCAATTCGTTACAAATTGTAACCATTTTAGCATCCGCTTGTCGTCTTGTCAACCGCGGCGTATGGGGAAAAGCGCCGGAAAATCGCACGATATCTTGTGAAAAATCACAAGGGCTTTTCGCTTCTGCGAAAAGCCCTTGTGTTTGCAAATTGCGTTTACTTGCCCAAATAGGTGCGCAGCAGAACCTGCAGCAGCTCGTCGCGATCCAGCTTGCGGATCAGCGTACGCGCCTCGTGGTGGTTGGTGATATAGGTGGGGTCCTCCGAAAGGATATAGCCGACGATCTGGTTGATCGGATTGTAGCCCTTGTCCTCCAGCGCGGCGTAGACCGTGGTGAGGATGTGATGGATCTCGGCGTCCTTTTCCTGAACGGCGTCAAATTTGCGGGTAAAATCATCCACTCGGACAGCCCTCCTTTACTTTTGCTTTATCCAGTATAACGCAGGAATTCAGAAAAGTAAAGCCCTCGCGGAAACTGTAACAGAATCGTAATCTGTCGAAACGGCTTGCTCAGCGCAGGCGCGCATCCAGCTTCGCGCCCAGCGCGTCGACGATGCGCTTCATCGTTTCGTCTGCCTCCCCGCTCGTAAGGCTGCGGTCGTCGGCGCGCAGCACGAGCGAGAACGCGACGCTCTTTTTGCCATTTTCGATGCCCGCGCCGCGGTAGATGTCGAAGAGCGCCACCTCGCGCAGTACCTCGCCCGCAGCGTCGCGGATGCAAGCTTCGAGCGCGCCGACCGTGACGTTCTCCGCGCAAACGACGGCAATGTCGCGCGTCGCGGCGGGGAATTTCGGGAGCGGCCTGTACTGCGGCTTGCCGCCGCGGGTTGCGTACAGCGCGTCGAAGCGAAGCTCCGCGGCGTAGACCTCGACCTCGACGCCGTAGTTCAGCGCGACGAGCGGATGCACCTGACCGAACACGCCGAGCAGCGTGTCGCCGGAATAGACCGAAGCGCAGCGGCCGGGATGGTAGGCGGTTTCGTTTACGCAGGCGGCGAAGCGGACATCCGCGATCTTTGCCGCGCGGAGGATCGCCTCAATCACACCCTTGAACGAGAAGAAGTCGACGCCGTCGCCGTAAGTGCCGAGCGCGAGCATCTTCGGCTCGTCGGCAAGGCCGTCGGCGCGCGGCAGATAGACCTTGCCGAGCTCGTAGAGCCGCGCGGACTTGTTGCGATAGTTGTAGTTGCGGGTCACGATCTCAAGCATGCTCGGCAGGATGGTCGTGCGCATGATGGACGTGTCCTCGCCGAGCGGGTTGAGGATCTTGAGACTCTTGCGGCGCGGGTCGTCCTCCGCCATACGGATCTTATCGTAATAGGACGGCGAAATGAACGAGTAGGTAATGATCTCGTCGTAGCCGAGCGCGCGGCAAGTCCCTCCGAGGGAGCGTTCGAACTTCTGCACGTCGGTAAAGCCGCCGCGGGTGGTCTCGCCCTTTGTGAGGGTGCTGGGGATGTTGTTGTAGCCGTAGAAGCGCGCGACCTCCTCGGCAACGTCAGAGTAGTGGGCGACGTCGCCGCGCCACGACGGGACGTGGATCATGTCGCCGTCGAGACTGAAGCCGAGCGAGAGCAGCACGTCGCGCATGAACTGCTCGGAAAGCTCCACGCCGAGGAGCCGGTTGATCTTTTCCGGTTCCAGCTTGAGGACGGTCTGCGCCTTGTCCTTCGCGATGACGTCCATCACGCCGTCCACGACCTCGCCGCAGCCAAGCTGCTCGACGAGCTCGCAGGCGCGCTCGACCGCCTTAATGGTGTTCATCGGGTCGAGACCCTTTTCATACCGGCTGGACGCGTCGGTGCGCATGCCGAGCGCGGTTGCCGTGCGGCGGACGGAGACGCCGTCGAAGTTGGCGGACTCGAAGAGCACCATCGCCGTGTCGCCGACGATCTCGCTGTTCGCGCCGCCCATCACGCCCGCGACGCACACGGGCTTGCGCTCGTCGCAGATACAGAGCATGTTTTCCGTCAGCTTACGCTCGTTGCCGTCGAGGGTCTGGATGGTCTCGCCCGCGCGCGCGGTGCGCACGACGATCTTGCCGCCCTCGACGCAGCTGAAGTCGAAGGCGTGCATCGGCTGGCCGTATTCGAGCATCACATAGTTCGTGATGTCTACGATGTTGTTGATGGGGCGCACGCCGGACGCGCGCAGGCGCTCGCGCAGCCACAACGGCGACGGCGCGATCTTGACGTTCTTCACCATGCGCGCGGTATAGCGCGGGCAAAGCTCTCCGTCCTCGATCTCGATGTCCACCAGCTCCGCGATGCTGCCGCCGCTGCCCTTTACGACAGGCGTGTGAAGGTTCAGCGGACGGTGAAAGGTTGCGCTCGCCTCGCGCGCGAGACCGATGACGCTCAGGCAGTCGGGACGGTTGGGCGTGATCTCGAACTCGACCACAGAGTCGTCGTAGCCGAGAACCTTGCAGATGCCGTCGCCGGGCTGAGGATTTTTCGCCATCACGTCCGGATCGGTGCCGAGGATGAACAGCCCGTCCTTCGCGGCGTAGGGCCAGTCGTGCTCAGTCATGCCCAGCTCCTGATAGGAGCAGCACATGCCGTTCGAGTCCACGCCGCGCAGCTTGCCCGCCGTGATGGCCTTGCCGCCGGGCAAAACCGCGCCGTCGAGCGCGACAATGACGAGATCGCCGACCTTCTGATTCTGCGCGCCGGTGACGACCTGAACGGGAACGTCCTTGCCGACGTCGATTTGCAGCACCCACATGTGGTCGCTGTTCTCGTGGCGCACCATCTCGACGATCTTGCCCACCACGACGTTTTTGATCTCGCTGCCCTCGCGGGTAATGGTCTCCACCTTGGAGCCGGAGAGCGTCATTTCGTCGTTGAACTGCTTGTCGTTCACGTCGCTGAGGTCGACGAACTCGTTCAGCCATTTTCTGGAAAGTATCATTGTAAACGCCCTCCTTATCTTAGAATTGTTCGAGGAACCGCACGTCGTTCTCGAAGATAAGACGCAGGTCGCTGATTTTGTATTGGCCCAGTGCGAGACGCTCCAGGCCAAAGCCGAACGCCCAGCCGGAGTAAACGGAGGAGTCGATGCCGCAGCCCTCAAGCACCTTGGGGTGGATCATGCCCGCGCCCAGCACCTCGATCCAACCCTCGCCCTTGCAGGTCGGGCAGCCCGCTCCGTGGCACTTGTAGCACTGGATGTCCATTTCGCAGCTCGGCTCCGTGAACGGGAAGTGGTGCGGGCGGAAGCGCGTGACCGTGTCCGAACCGTAGAGCGAGCGGACGACGGTGTTGAGCGTACCCTTGAGGTCCGCCATCGTGATGCCCTTGTCGATCGCCATGCCCTCGATCTGGTGGAACATGGGCGAGTGCGTCGCGTCCACCTCGTCCTTGCGGTAAACCCTGCCCGGCGCTATCATGCGAATGGGGAGCGGGCGCGTCTCCATCGCGTGGATCTGCATGGGGGAGGTCTGCGTGCGCAGGAGGATGGAGCTGTCCTCGGTAAAGTAGAACGTGTCGCTCCACTCGCGGGCGGGATGCCCCTCCTCGACGTTGAGCTTGGTGAAGTTGTACTCGGCAAGCTCCACCTCGCGATCCTCGATCACCTCGAAACCCATGCCGATGAAGATGTCCTTGATCTCGTCGAGCACCTGATACATTGGGTGCTGCTTGCCGAGCGAGCGCGCCTTGCCGGGGATGGTGACGTCCACGGTCTCGGCGAGCAGGCGCATCGCCATCGCCTTGCCCGCAAGCTCGCCCGCGCGCTTTTCAATGGCGCTTTCCAGCTTGGCGCGCACTTCATTCGCGAGCTGCCCCATGACGGGACGCTCCTCGGCGGAGAGCTTGCCCATCTGCTTGAGCACCGCCGTCAGTTCGCCTTTCTTGCCGAGGTACTGGACGCGCAGCGACTCTAAGTCCTCGGCGCTCGCGGCGGCTTCCAGCGCTGTGATCGCCGCTGCGCGGATGTTTTCCAACTGTTGTCTCATGCTGTTCACTCCTTCAAAAGAGGTGGGTCGGCAAAATAAAAAAGCCCTTCGCCCCCTAAAAGGGACGGAAGACTCTTCCGCGGTACCACCCTTGTTCGCACGGCATGCGTGCGCGCTCAAAAACCCGGTTACGGCGGGAAACCGTCCGCGCATTTCCTCGCGGCCGCTCCGGAGCGAACCAAGCGGCGCTTTCGCGGGCGGCTTACAGCCTATGGCCAACCCTCTCTTGAGCAAAGCGTGGACGCTATTTTCTCCTTCATTGCGTTTGTCAATATTGGATTACATGCATATATACCACACTTCAAGCGAATTTGCAAGAAAAAGTTTTTCCGCGGAACTGTCGGTTGACTTTTTTACCTCAGAACTATATAATATTATTGTGTTTTGCGGGCGGCTGTCGCCGCCCAATTACTTTGACGACGAAAGGGAGTTACCTAAATGGCGACCTATCCGATGCATGTTGCGGGACTGACCCGCGAGCTGCCTATCTGCAAGGTGACCGACGAGCTGTATATCGGCGCGTTCATCATGTTCGGCGACGCGGAGCTGACCGTCGCGTGCGCGCGAGAGCTTTTGAAGCTTGCGGAGAGCATTGAGTACGACTATCTGTTCACGGCGGAGGCGAAGAGCATCCCGCTTATCCATGAGATGGCGCGCCAGTCGAACGCTTCAAGGTATTTCATTGCGCGCAAGGGACCCAAGGTCTATATGCCGGACCCGATTTCCGTGGATGACCAGTCCATCACGACGCTCTCGCTCCAGCGGCTCTACCTCGGCAGCGACGACGCGGCGGTCATCAGGGGCAAGAGGATCCTTATCGTGGACGACGTGATCTCCACCGGCGGCTCGCTCAAGGCGATGGAGGCGCTCGTGGAGAAGGCGGGCGGCACGGTCGCGGGACGCATGGCGGTGCTTGCCGAGGGCGGCGCGGCGGAGCGCGGCGACATCAAGTTTCTCGAAAAGCTGCCTGTGTTCAACGCGGACGGCAGCGTGAAGTAAGACATATGCGAAAAAGCGGCTGCGGAAGCAGTCGCTTTTTCATGCTTTTTTGGGCTTCCGCCGCGCGGGGCTTCTTACGATACGACGCGCACTTCAATGTCGCCGCTGACGGTTTGGATCTCGCACGCGCCCGCGCCCGGCACGCTCGCCGGAACGTCGATCTTCCCGCTGGTCGTGCGTGTGGAAAACGCCTTGGGGGAGAGAAGCGTACCCTCGACCTCGCCGCTGGTGGTTCCGATCTTGAGCTGCTTCGCGTCGCAGCGGTCGAGCTCAATGTCGCCGCTGATGGTGTTGAGCGCTATGTCGCCGTCCGCCGTCAGACCCTCTAATTCTATTTTGCCGCTCACGGACGAAAGCGTCGCACGCTGCGCGTGAACGCCGCTGACCTTGGCGTCGCCGCTGACCGCTGCAACCGCAAGCTCGGCGCATTGCGCCGCAAATTCGACCTTGCCGCTCGCCGTTGTGAACGCGGCGCTTGAAAACGTGAACTGTGCGGGTACGTCCACGTCCCCGCTCGCCGTCTCGACGGACAGCGTATCGTACGCATCGGCGGCGAGATAGACCGTGACGCTGTCCTGTACGGCGCCGAAGACAGAGCCGTTTTTCTGCTCGTGGCGGATCGTCAGAACGCCGTTTTCCACCTGAACCGTTTCAATGATGTTTTCACTGTGCCGGCTTTCTACGTGGGAGATACCGTCTTCCGAGCGGAGAAACCGCACGTCGCCCGAAAGCGTGCGCGCCTTGATGTCCGAAAACGGATCGGTGAGCGTATAGCTCTGTTCGACCGACGGCACCGCGGAAATACTGTTCGGTATCAGACGCCAAAACCCCGCCTTTGCGAAGCCCGTCCCCATCATATGTACTCCTGCGGCAAACAGGACGATTCCTACGCCCGCCGCGGCGCACGCGCCCAATAAGGTGTTCCTCATGTTCATGCCATAGCCTCCTTACGTACGAAAAGCGATTTTGCCCAAAGCCAGATGCGTCCGCTCAGACGAATCGTGCCCTTCACCATGCCGCGCAGGGCGAGCAGGAACGTGGTGGCGATTCCGCCGCAGACGAGTCCGCCGCCGAGCGACGTCAGCAGCGCGCCGAAACCGGCGCGCAGAAACGCCGGCACGCAGAACAAAACGCCCGCGACGCCCGCGAGTCCCAGCGCTATCGCCACCGCGCCGAACGCAAGCACCAGCGCCCAAATCGTGACGTAAAACGCGAACAGCAGCGAAAGCGCCGTGACGCCAAACGCGAACCACAGCGGTGCGCCGAGCACCAGCAGCGCGATCTCCCACGCGGGAAGGGTCTGCCGCCCGTCAGTGACCCGCTCGCGCACCAAAGCGTGCAGCGGTACCTCCGACAGGATCTGCTCTGCGATCTCATCCACGCTGCCCAGCGCCGCGACCGCTTCTTCCTCGCTCATGCCGTCCTCAACGCGCTCGTCGATCATCTCACGGTAATACGCGATCGAACGCTCCACATCCTCGACCGGAAGGCCGCGAAGCGCGTCGTAAAGCGCCAACAGGAACTGCTCTTTATTCATGTGACCCACTCTCCCTCGTGATAAATTGATAGATCGATTCGATTTCCCGCCAGTCCGCGGCAAACTGCTCGATGCGCGCCAACCCCGCCGGCAGAATGTGGTAGTACTTTCGAAGCCGCCCGTTGTGCTCCACGCTGCGCACGCTCAGACAGTTCGCCGTTTCGAGCCGCCGCAGGATCGGATAGAGGGTCGATTCGGAGATCTCCACATACGGCTTGACGTCCTTGACGATCTGATAGCCGTAGGAATCTTCGGCTTTGATCGCAGCCAGCACGCAGATGTCCAGCAGGCCGCGCTTGAGTTGAATATCCACGTCGATACCTCCTTTTGCGCTGTACTATACAACGCGTAGTATTGTTTGTCAAGAGGTATTTGCAAAAGATAAAAAAACGCCCCGCGCCGTCGGGCGCGGAGCGTGCCGCGGATGCGTTATCTGCTCTCGATGACCGCCGTGTTCGTCTCGGCGTTGTAATCCACGCCGTAGCCGAGATACGCTGCCAGCTCGCGCAGGCTGAAGAAGTTGTTGCCGCCGATGTTGTACGCGGTCAGGCTGACGGGCGCGCCGTCGATGAACACCGTCTGATAGCTCGGAACGGTGCGACCGGAGCGGTCGGCGAAGCCCGTGTTCACCGCGCCGTCGTACGCCGCGCCCTTGGTGATGACCACCGCGTCGCGGTCGGCGTCGAACTCGACGCAAAACTGCGCGGGCGTTCCGCTCAAAAGGGCGGCGAGGTCGCGCAGGCTGAAATAGTTCGTGCCGCCGATGTTGTACGCTTCGACCGCCGCCTCCGCGCCGTTGACGGTCACGCGCTGCGGCGAAAGCACGACGTTCGGGACATTGCCGGAAGACAGCGGCTGCTGCGCCGGAGCGGGCTGCGAGAGCGCCGTCTCGGCGGGCGGCTGCGCCGCGCTCTGCTCCGCCGCGACAGGCTCAAATTTCGCGTCGATGGCGACGCGCCAGCCGGGCATGCGGAAGCTGTAGACGTTGTTCCCCTCGTCGGTAAGCTTCACCGGGTCGCCGCCGATGCGGTCGACCGTGAGGCTCGCGAGGCGCATCCCCTCGTCGGGCGTCGCCGTGAGCGTCACCTTGTCGCCAATGCCCGCGTCCGCGGGGGAAACGGCGACCTTGCCGCCGTCAAAGGACGAGGGCACGGCGCTCGTGAGCGGCTGCGAAAACGGCTCGGGCGGCGGCGAGGAGCTGCTTGCGGACGGAACGACGGGCGTAGGAATCGCCGTCCACTGCGCGTAGAGCCACAGGTTTTCGCTGGTCATGACGCTTGCGCCAACCGCGTCGCCGCTGCCGTCCGCCTCCGTGTTCCAGCCCGCAAAGGTATGACCCGCGTAGGTGAAGGGGTTCGCGGTCAGCGCGGTGGAAACGTTGCTTGGAACGTACTGCGTCATT
The DNA here is from genome assembly GCA_040307975.1 of Oscillospiraceae bacterium. Classification (GTDB taxonomy): domain Bacteria; phylum Bacillota; class Clostridia; order Oscillospirales; family Oscillospiraceae; genus Hominicoprocola. The sequence continues at coordinate 9,038 of JAWRIJ010000084.1, forward strand.
GACGTGTCCGTGCCGTTGTTGGCAAAGAGCGTAACGGCGACCGCGCTCGTCACCGTGCCGCTGACCTCGCCGACGACCGTGCCGCCGGTCATCGTAAATGTGCTGTTGTTGCTGCCGACGTACACGTCGCCGCCGTTTGTCGCGGTGTTGCCGGAAATCATGCCGCCAGTCATCGTAAACGTACCGTAGACATACACGCCGCCGCCTTTTGTCGTGCCGCCGTAGATGTCTGTTGCGGTGTTGTCGGAGATCGTGCCGTCGTTCATCGTAAACGTACCGTAGACATACACGCCGCCGCCTTTGTCTGTCGCGCTGTTGCCGGAGATCGTGCCGCCGTTCATCGTAAATGTGCCGCAGGCGCACACGCCGCCGCCGTTTTCGTTATGTCCGCCGTGATTGTCGTAAATGCTTCCGCCGTTCATTGTGAAGCTGGCGTCATCGTCAACGAAGACGCCGATCCCAAAGCCGGAAATCGTGCCGCCGTACATCTCGAAATCGCCTTTGTTGCTGCTGTCATAGCTGAAAATGTTAACTCCGCACTTATTCGAGCTGCCTGTAACGACGCCGCTGCCTCCCGCTTCGTCGTAGAGGCGGAACAATACGTTGTTAACAGTCCAAGTAGAATCGAAACCGACGCGAATCCCCATTGAGTCGCTTCCGCCTATCGTGAGCGTGTGGCCGTTGAGGCAGAGGTCCACGGTGCCTTCAATCCTAAAGCTCGCATCCAGCGAGACGTCCGTACCGAGGTAGTATTGACCCGTGGAAAGAGGATAGTAATAATAGCCGTGGTTAGAGTTGATTGACTGCTGCGGAGTGTCGCCAAACTTCAACACTCCGTTTTCCATCGTGATTATCGTCCAGCCCGCGTGTTCGTCGCTGTTCCCAAGTTCTCCCGCATGGGTATGCGCCGCCGCCTTCGCGCTCCCGCCCAGCGCGGGCGCGAGGATAAGCAGCAGGGCGAGGGTTAAAAGCGCGCGTTTGAGGCCTGTTTTCATCGGGGGTATCTCCTTTCGGCGATAAGCTCCGCCGTAATATTACGGCGCGTGAGGGAAGCTTCCCTCACGATTTTCCTTTTCCGCCGCCCCATTATACGAGCTTTCCCTACGCGCGTAAAGTGCTGATTTTGCCGAGGCGCGTCCGTTTTGTCGTTTTTACCAAAATTGCGGCGGAAATTTTGGCTCGACAAGCGGCTGCGTTTGCGCTATCCTAAATAAAATGATGGTAACCAAAAAAATATTCAGTATGGGAGGCGCTGTGATGACCAAGGAGAGCTATGCGGGTAAGATCAACCGAAAATTCGCCAAGAAGCAGCATGTGGTGGAGGTCGCCGCGGGACGCGAGGAAGCCGACCTCGTGCTCAAGAACGCGACATATGTGAACGTGTTTTGCAACGAGCTGAGCCACGGCGACATTGCCGTCGCGGGCGGTCTCATCGCCGGTATGGGCGAAGAGTACCACGGCAAGGTTGAGGTCGACGTCGGCGGAAAGCTGGTGCTTCCGGGCTTTGTGGACGCGCACATCCACCTCGAAAGCTCGCTCGTTTCCCCTACCGAGTTTGTCAAGGCGGTGCTGCCGCACGGCACCACCACCGTCGTCACCGACCCGCATGAGATCACCAACGTCATGGGAACCGACGGCATTGAGTACATTCTGCAGGCGACCGAGGGATTACCCGTGGATGTGCGTGTGATGCTGCCCTCGTGCGTGCCCGCGACGCCGCTGGACGAGTCCGGCGCGGCGCTCGATTACCGCGCCATCGACTCGTTCTATGAGCACGGGCGCGTGGAGGGACTTGCCGAGATGATGAACTTTGTCGGCGTCGTCGGCGCGGATCAGTCCGTGCTGGAGAAGATCGTCGCGGCGCAGGCGCACCACAAAAAGATCGACGGCCACGCCCCGGATCTGGCCATTCAGGAGCTCAACGCCTACGTCGCCGCCGG
>JAWRIJ010000085.1:0-31905 GCA_040307975.1 Oscillospiraceae bacterium
ATACGCGCCGCCCGCTTTTTGCGCATTGTGGATAGGTCATTACCTCCATAATATTAATAGGTCGATTTGCCATAATATCCGCAGGTGATGTTATGACAAAGATAAAAGAGCTGCGGAAAGCCCTCGGATATACGCAAATCAAAATGCAGATGCTAACGGGCATCGACCAAAGCGATTACTCAAAAATCGAAAACGGCAAGCGCAACATGAGCTATGAGCAGTGCCGGCGCATCGCGCTCGCGCTCAAAACGAGCATGGACTACCTCGCCGATTTGACGGACGACCCCAAGCCGTACCCGAGGAAGAAGCAGCCGTGACCCCCGTGAAGACCGCGCTGCTCGACCTCTTTTTCCCGCCGCGGTGCGCGTTTTGCGGGAAGCTCGGCGTGCATGGGGTCTGCGACGCGTGCGATAAAACGCTGCCGCGCACGGAGCTGCCGCTGCGCGAGGGCGCGGGGTACGGGCGCTGCGCCGTGCCGCTTAAGTATGAGGGACGGGTACGCGAGGCGATTTTGCGCTTTAAGTTCCGCGGCGCACAGGGCGCGGCGGAGGGCTTCGGACGCCTGATCGCGAGGTGCGCCGCCGAAGAGCTGGGCGGCGCGTTCGACCTCGTTTCGTGGGCGCCTGTGTCGGACGAGCGGCGGCGGGAGCGCGGCTACGACCAGTCGTACCTGCTCGCGCGCGAAGCGGCGAACGAGTGGGGCGCCAAGCCGCTTGCGCTGCTGCGAAAAACACGCGACAATCCGCCGCAGTCGGGACTGGACGCCGCATCGCGGCGGGGCAACGTGCTCGGCGTATACGAATGTATCAACGCAAAGGCCGTCCAAAACGCACGCGTTTTGCTCATCGACGACATATTGACCACGGGTTCGACGCTGTCCGAATGTGCGCGCGTGCTGCGCCTCGCGGGCGCGGCGGACGTCGTTTGCGCGTGCCTTGCGGCGGCGACGGTCGAAACGCACAAGGCGCGGTAATTTTCGGCGGAAGACATTGGCCGACATGGAAACGCGGATTTGGCACAAATACTATTGCAAAGTGCTATTTGACCCGCTATAATGGAAACACTTGGTAACAATACGCGTGTTCGCGTGAGATAAGAGGTAACAGCAATGGCATTGGGCAAAGATATCGGTATCGACCTCGGCACCGCCTCGGTTCTAATCTACGTCAGGGGCAAGGGCATCGTGCTCAACGAGCCGTCGGTCGTCGCCATCGACAAAAATACGGGCAAGCTCCTGAAGGTCGGCGCGGACGCGCAGGCGATGCTCGGGCGCACGCCGGGCAACATCATCGCCATCCGTCCGCTGCGCGAGGGCGTCATCTCCGATTACGAGGTGACGGAGCGCATGCTCAAGGAGTTCATCCACAAGGTCGCGGGCTTCCAGTTCTTCAAGCCGCGCATCATCATCTGCGTGCCCTCGGGTATCACCGAGGTCGAGGAGCGCGCGGTCATCGACGCGGGCATCCAAGCGGGCGCGCGCCGCGTGTACCTCATTGAGGAGCCCGTTGCCGCCGCCATCGGCGCGGGCATCGACATCACGCAGCCCGACGGCAACCTCGTCATCGACATCGGCGGCGGCACGACCGACATCGCGGTCATTTCGCTCTCCGGCGTGGTGGAGAGCGCGTCCATCAAGGTCGCGGGCGACCAGTTCAACGAGGCGGTCATCAAGTATATGCGCCGCACGCACAATTTGCTCATCGGCGAGCGCACCGCCGAGGAGATGAAAATGACCATCGGCTGCGTGTTCCCGCCGGAGGAGGAGTCGGTTATGGAGGTCAAGGGCCGGTGCCTGCTCACGGGCCTCCCCAAGCTCGTCACCGTTACGTCCACGGAGATGATGGACGCGTTCGAGGAGCCGGTGGAGCGCATCATGGAAGCGGTGCATCAGGTGCTGGAGCGCACGCCGCCGGAGCTGGTGGCGGACATCTCCACCAACGGCATCGTGATGACCGGCGGCGGCAGCCTCGTGCAGGGCTTCGACAAGCTCATCACCGCGCGCACGGGTATCCCGACCATCATCGCCGAGGACGCCATCCAGTGCGTCGCCAAGGGCACGGGCAAGAGCCTGGAGAGCGTGGGCGACATGCAGGACGGCACAATGAACCTGTCGAGAAGGAAGCAGATCAACTGAAGGGAGACAGAAAGAATCCCGCCGATATTCGGCGGGATTCCTTAATACAGCGGAGGGAGATTCGCGATGGAAAAAAGGAAGACAAAAGTAGAAGAAAGCATTTACGAAGAATCCGAAAAAATAAAAACAGTTAAAAGAATTGTTTTGGAGAGATCCTCGGCGATTGTTAGGAGCCAAACGGTTCCTGAAGAACTATCTACAGACAACTGGAAAGAGCGCTCTTTTTCGTCGCCTGATAATATAATCCGTCTCGGAACGGTTTTTAGTGGAATTGGCGCGATTGAGCACGCATTTCAACGCTTGAAACTGAAACACAAGATTGTTTTTGCCGGCGATATCGACGAAAATTGCAAGAAGAGCTATTTTGCCAACTATGAGGTGAGAGAAGAGGACTGGTTTTCTGATATTAGAACATTTGACGCCTCAAAATATCGAGGAAAAGTTGATTTTGTTGTGGGAGGAGCACCTTGTCAAGCATTTTCAATGGTTGGAAGGCGGCTTGGGTTTGATGATGCAAGGGGGACGTTGTTTTATGAGTTTGCGCGAGTCGTAAAAGAAACACAGCCGAAAGCATTCCTTTTTGAAAATGTGAAAGGCCTTTTGAATCACGATAACGGGCGCACATGGCAAGTGATTCACGACATCTTTGAAGACCTTGGATATGATGTCCATTATAGAGTTCTAAACAGCAGGGACTATGGCATTCCTCAAAACAGGGAGCGGCTATATTGTCTTGGTTTTAAGAAAAAGACAGAATTCAAATTTCCAGCGCCGATCGAGCTGGAGTACCGCATGTATGATTTCCTTGAAGATTATGTTGATACCAAGTACTTTTTGCGTGAAAAGGGCGTTAAATTTGTAACAAGCCACAAAAACAAAGAGAAATGCTATACGCAAGTCAACGGAGATATTGCACTCTGTCAAAAAAGGAATCAGCAGTTCAACTGGCATGGCGATTTTGTTTATCACCCCGTTGGCCTTGACGAACCGACAGAGGAAGGGTTTGACGAGTTTGTTTTTGATGTGAAGGATGTGGAAGAGAAGTATTATCTTTCAGAGAAAGTAGAAAAATATGTCCTTGCCGGAGGTACAAAGAATTTCCGAACATCTACAAAAACAGACTTAGATGTCGCTCGGCCTCTTTTGCAAACCATGCATAAAATGCACCGAGCTGGCGTGGATAATTATGTCACACACAAAGGAAGGATTCGAAAACTTACTCCGCGTGAGTGTTTGCGACTGATGGGGTTCAAGGATACTTTTAAAATAGTCGTGTCTGATACATCTATGTATCAAGAGGCGGGAAACAGTATCGTGGTGGATGTCCTGATTGCTATCTTAAAACAGATGGATATAACAAGGTACGGTGTTGAAAATGATAATTAATGGAGAAAAATTGCCGAAAATTGAAGTTTTTCCCGCTATGATGACGGTGCCGGATTGTATGGTCACCGGAAGCAATAAACTGGGACACGGGCATGGAGAAGCTAAGCTCTACATTGCATCCAAGGAAGATATGTATGCTTTTTATGGAAACGAAGGGTTTGCTGCAAAGTGCTTTATGCTCAAGACAGACCTGATTGCATATATGAATGCCATCCGAAACGAGTATTTAGAGCCTTCTCAAGACTACGCAAAAAAAGATGAGTTGCCGAGGTTATGGCACGAAAGAATAAAGATGATTTCCGCACTCGACGACGTGATTACATTTCGCGTATTCGACCAAAATCAAATTAGCGGGTCGAGGGGATATGTTAATTCCAGTGAAGAGGGATATCAAATCATCAGGAAAATCGCATTACCGCTTGTCAGTTATATCTACGCGGAAAAGGTTGGTCTAGAATCTGATCCTCTTTTCTACTGGAAACTGTTTGTTGACTTTGATGCGATTTGGGAAAAGCAAAACGGACCTTTGGTTTTTCACTATGGGAAGCCTAAAGACCGTATGCCGATATCCAAAGAAGAGAAAATTAAGGAAACAGCAAAAACTGCGCTACGGCAAGCAAGAGACGGACAGGGGAAATATAGGGACGCTCTCTTGGAACAATGCCCGTTCTGTCCGTTCACAATGATTTCGGATGAACGCTTACTTATTGCCAGTCACATAAAGCCATGGGCGGCATCAACAGACGAGGAGAAGATCGATCCATATAATGGATATATGCTTTCTCCTCTGTTTGATAAGCTATTCGACCGTGGATTTATCACATTTTCGGAAAAGCGGCATGTCTTTCTCTCGGAGTTCATTTCCCCTTCTAACTGGAAGCGGATTGGTTTAAAAAATGATACCTTCGTAAAAGCGCTGCCGATGGATGAGAAGCGAATAGAATATTTGAAATTCCATCACGAATCCGTCTATAAGGGCTTTTTTCGAGAAAACTGAACAAAAATGAAGAATCCCGCCGATATTCGGCGGGATTCTTTTGCGCTTATTCGCTCAGCTCCAGCATCACGGGGCAATGGTCGCTTCCCATGACCTCGGAGAGGATGCTCGCGGTCTCGACGCGCTCGCGCAGGCGCTCGGAGACGATGAAATAGTCGATGCGCCAGCCGACGTTCCGCTCGCGCGACGCCGCGCGATAGCTCCACCACGAGTACGCGTCCTTCTCGTCGGGGTGCAGGGCGCGGAACGTGTCCATGAAGCCCGCGCCGAGAAGCTGGGTCATCTTGCCGCGCTCCTCGTCGGAAAAGCCGGGGTTGAAGTGATTGGTTTTCGGGTTCTTGAGGTCGATCTCCTCGTGCGCGACGTTCAGATCACCGCAGTAGACCACGGGCTTGACGAGGTCGAGCGAACAGAGGTACGCGCGCAGGTCGTCCTCCCACTGCATCCGGTAGTCGAGGCGGCGCAGCTCGTCCTGCGAATTGGGCGTATAGCAGCACACGAGGTAAAAATCGGGGTATTCGGCGGTGATGACGCGGCCCTCGTGGCGATGGATATCCGAACCGAAGTCATAGGAGACGGAAAGCGGCTCGGCCTTGGTAAAGACCGCCGTGCCGGAATAGCCCGCCTTATCCGCGCAGTTCCAGTAGCGGTGGTAGCCGGGCAGGTCGAAGCTGACCTGATGTTCCTTGAGCTTGGTCTCCTGCAAACAGATCGCGTCGGCGTCGATTGCGTCGACAAAATCCAAAAAGCCCTTGTTCAAACAGGCGCGCAGCCCGTTGACATTCCAGGAGACAAGACGCATAGGCGTTCCTCCTTACTCTGAGATGAGATACGGCCCCGCGAGGTTTGCCGCGGGAGCGGCGTGAAGGATGGGGACGAGCGCCGTGCCATAGGGCGCGAGCGCGTTAAGCAGGCGCGGGATGTTCTCCTCCGTCGTGGGGACGTAGATACGGTCGAAGCGCGGCGCGAGCACGGCAAGATCCTGTCCCGTCTTGGCGTTCTTTCCGTCGAGCACGGTCTTTTCGTCGAGCACGAGCGAGAGGAGCGCGCCCGAGTCGGAGAGAGCCTCGCGCAGATTGTCCGCGAGCAGGGAGAGCGCTTCTTCTTTCGTCATTTCGCGCTCGGCGGTGCGGATGTTGTTCAGCCGCCCCACGGCGGGATAGCCGAACTCATCGAACAGCAGCTCGTCAAAGCCCAACGCGGCGACCTCGCTTGCAATGTTCACAAGGTACTGTCGCGCGAGCTCCTTTTCCGGCGCCAGATAGAAGCTGTTGTCCGGCGCGTACCAGATGTAGTTCTTGTAGGACTTTTGCTCGATCGCGGCTTCGGTCATGTGCGCGAAGGAAAACCGGCTGTCGTGCAGCGCGGAAAGCCGCGCGATGGTATGGTAGCCCGATCCCGTCAGCTCACGCACGGCGCTTCCCGCGATGCTGCTGCCCGTCACCGCCTTCGCCTCGATCGCGGCGGAAAGGGCGGACGGGTAGAGCAAATCGCCGTCCACCGTTTTCAGGCGGATGGCGACGGCGTTCACGCCCTCCGGCAGCGTGTTAAGCGCGCGGGACATGCCGCCCGAAAGCGCGGCGGCGTCCAGTTCGACGGCGCAGAGCGCCTGCTGCGCCGGCGCCGGCTCCTCGGGCCGCTCGATGACGATTTCGATGTTCTCTCCGCCGCGCGTTCCCGTGTCGCGCGAGCCGATGCGCCGCAGCCACGGGAGCTCGAAGTGATACGAGCCGTCCATGTCATAGACCATATAGCGCTGCGCGACGAGGAAACCCGTTGCGGCGAGCAGGATAAGCACAAGAACGACGACCAGCCAGCGCCTGCCGCTCGGCCGTCGCCCGCGGTAGCCGCTATAGCCGCGCGTGCCGTTATTTCGCATGATGGTTCACCCTTATTTTTTGAACTTCCCGAAAAAGCTCTTGCTTTCTTCGTAATTCTTTTCGCCCAGCAGCTCGCTGAACTTTTTGAGCGCCGCCTTCTGCTCGCGTGTGAGGTTGCGCGGCGTTTCGATGTAGACGGTGACGTACTGGTCGCCGCGCGGGCGGCCGCCCATGCCGGGAACGCCCTTGCCCTTGAGCCGGAACGTCGTGCCGGACTGCGTGCCCTCGGGGATAGCGTATTTCACCTTGCCGTCGATGGTCGGGATCTCCAGCTCCGCGCCAAGCGCCGCCTGCGCGAAGGTGATCGGCGCCTCGCAGAGGATGCTCGTGCCCTCGCGGCGGAAGACGTCGTGCGGACGCACCGCCACGACGATCAGCAGGTCGCCGGAGGGGCCGCCGTTGCGCCCTGCGTTGCCCTGTGAGCGCAGCGAGATGGTCTGGCCGTTGTCGATGCCGGCGGGGATGGAGACCTTGAGCGTCTTGCGCTTGCGCACGAGGCCCTTGCCGGAGCAGGCCTTGCAGGGCTTGTGTATGATCTTGCCCTTGCCGCCGCAGCGCGGGCAAGGGGACGAGGTGGACATGAAGCCGAGCGGCGTCTGCTGGCGTCGCTGCACCATGCCGCGCCCGCCGCACTCCTGGCAGACCTCCGCGGTCGTGCCGGGCTCGCAGCCTGTGCCGTGGCACTCGTCGCATTGCTCCACGCGCTCGATGATGACCTCTTTTTCGCAGCCGAAGCATGCCTCCTCGAAAGAGATATTCACGCTTGTGCGCAGGCTTTCGCCGCGCTGCGGGGCGTTTGGGTTCGCGCGTGACGCGCCGCCGAAGCCGCCGAAAAAGCTGCCAAAGATGTCGCCGAGGTCGCCGAAGTCGAAGTCCATGCCGCCGCTGTAGGCGCCGCCGCCCGCGCCCGCGCCGTACGTCGGATCGACGCCGGCGAAGCCGAACTGGTCATAGCGCGCCTTTTTCTGGGGGTCGGAGAGGATCTCGTTCGCCTCGTTGACCTCCTTGAACTTCTCCTCGGCTGCCTTGTCGCCGGGGTTGACGTCCGGATGGTACTTGCGCGCAAGCTTCTTGTACGCTTTTTTGATCTCTTCCTCGCTTGCGCCCTTTTGCAGGCCCAATACCTCGTAATAATCACGTTTGTTTTCAGCCATGTCGTCGTCGCAAAGTCCGCTTGATTTTGTTTCCCGCTTACGCGGAAAATAAAATCCGCTTCCTTGCTCCTCCTCTCCGCCCCAAACCCGCTGCGCTGGGCTTTGGGCCGGTTATTAACAGGGTTTTGCGGAGTCGCCTTTCGGCGGCCCCGCAATTATTATAATTTCCTTTTACTTTTCGTCGTCATTAACTTCCTTGAAGTCCGCGTCGTAGTACTGTTGGCCCGCGCCCGCGCCGGAGCCTGACTGCGCGCCGCCCGCGTCGGGGCCGGCGCCGCCCGCCGCGCCCTGCGGATTCGCGTTTTGATAGAGCTTTTCGCTCATCGCGTAGAACAGTTGCGTCAGCTCTTCGGTGGCAGCCTTGATCGCGGCGGTGTCCTCGCCCTTGAGCGTCTCCTTGAGCTTGTCGAGGCCCGCTTGGACCTTCGCCTTCTCGTCCGCGCCGATTTTGTCGCCGACCTCGCTCAAGGTCTTCTCGCTTTGGTAGACCATCTGATCCGCCTGATTGCGCACCTCGACCTTTTCCTTCGCCTTGGCGTCCTCGGCGGCGTACTGCTCCGCCTCCTTGACCGCCTTCTCAATATCCTCCTTGCTCATGTTGGAGGAGGACGTGATGGTGATGTGCTGCTCGGTGCCCGTGCCGAGATCCTTTGCGCTGACGTTCACGATGCCGTTCGCGTCGATGTCGAATGTGACCTCGATCTGCGGCACGCCGCGGCGCGCGGGTGCGATGCCGTCGAGGTGGAAGCGGCCGAGGCTCTTGTTCGCCGCCGCCATCTCGCGCTCGCCCTGAAGGACGTTGACCTCGACGGAGGTTTGGTTGTCCGCGGCGGTGGAGAAAATCTGGCTCTTCTTGGTCGGGATGGTGGTGTTGCGCTCGATGAGCTTGGTGCAAACGCCGCCCATGGTCTCGATGCCCAGCGACAGCGGGGTCACGTCGAGCAGCAGCAATCCGCCGCTGTTGTCGCCGGAGAGGATGCCCGCCTGCTTCGCCGCGCCGATGGCGACGCACTCGTCGGGGTTGATGCCCTTGAACGGCTCCTTGCCGGTGAACGCCTTGACCGCGTCCTGCACGGCGGGGATGCGGCTCGAACCGCCGACCATCAGCACCTTGGCGAGGTCGCCCGCCTTGACGTCCGCGTCGCTCATCGCCTGACGCACGGGGCCCATCGTCGCCTCGACGAGGTGGGCAGTCAGCTCGTTGAACTTAGCGCGCGAAAGCGTCACGTCGAGGTGCTTCGGACCCGTTGCGTCCGCGGTGATATAGGGCAGATTGATGTTCGAGGTCATAACGCCGGAGAGCTCGATCTTCGCCTTCTCCGCCGCCTCCTTGAGGCGCTGCATGGCGACCTTGTCGCCCGAGAGGTCGACGCCGTCGCTCTTCTTGAACTCGGAAACGAGGTAGTCCATGATGCACTTGTCGAAGTCGTCGCCGCCGAGGCGGTTGTTGCCCGCGGTGGCGAGCACCTCGATGGTGTTGGTCTCCGCGTCGGTTTCCAGGATGGACACGTCGAACGTGCCGCCGCCGAGGTCGTAGACCATGATCTTTTGGCTGCCGCTGCCCTCGATACCGTAGGCGAGCGCCGCCGCCGTCGGCTCGTTGATGATGCGCTTGACATCAAGGCCGGCGATCTTGCCGGCGTCCTTGGTCGCCTGACGCTGGGAGTCGGTGAAGTACGCGGGAACGGTGATGACCGCCTCGGTGACCGTGCCGCCGAGGTAGCTCTCGGCGTCCGCCTTGAGCTTTTGCAGGATCATCGCGCTGATCTCCTGCGGGGTGAGCTTCTTGCCGTCGATTTCGACGCGATGGTCTGTACCCATCTCGCGCTTAATGGAGGAGATGGTGCGATCGGGGTTGGTGATCGCCTGACGCTTCGCGACCTGGCCGACCATTCGCTCGCCGGTCTTGGAGAACGCGACGACGCTCGGCGTGGTGCGGTTGCCCTCGGCGTTGGCGATGACGACGGGCTCGCCGCCCTCCATGACCGCCACGCACGAATTGGTGGTACCAAGGTCGATTCCAATAACTTTAGACATGATGATTGCCTCCTGTTTATCTCAATTTTACTTGCTTTCGTTTCAAAATGTTTCACGTGAAAAAACACGGGAAATGCGTTTAATTGGCGACTTTTACGATGGCGAACCTCAAAACCTTTTCGCCGAGCAAAAATCCCTGCTGCAAGACCTCCGCGACCTCGTTCTCGCCGAGGGCTTCGTCCTCAATGTGCATCACGGCGTTGTGCTTTTCGGGGTCGAACGGCTGCCCGACCGCGTCCATCGTGGTGACGCCGAGCTTTTTAAGGCTCTCCTTAAACTGCGTGAACACCATCTCCACGCCCTTGCGATGCGGGGACTCGGCGTCCTCGTCCTTGTACTGCGCGAGCGCGCGCTCCAAATTGTCGTATACGGGGAGCATCGCGGTGATCGTGTCGATCTTTGCGTCGGCGTAGAGGCTTTCCTTCTCCTTTGCGGTGCGCTTGCGGTAGTTGTCATACTCCGCGGCGAGGCGCAGGAATTTTTCTTTCTGCTCCGAAAGCTCCTGCGCGAGGGACTCCATCTTCTCCATCTGCTCTTTTGTGACGGTGAAGACCTCCTCGGTGACTTCCTGCGGGGTTTCCTCCGCCGGAGCGGCCGCTTCCTCGCGGATCTCCTCCGGCGTTTGTTCGTTCTTTTCTTCTTCCTTCTCGGACATTTATCTCGACTCCTTTATTTGTGCTCTTCGTTCATGCCGGCGGACGGCAGCCCCTTGCCGAACATCTTCGTCAGGCTTTCGGCAAAGTAAGAAAGCCGCGCCGTGACAGTGGCGTAATCCATGCGCGTGGGGCCTACCACGCCGACGAGACCGCGCATTCCGTCGCCGATGTCGTAGCTCGCGACGACCACGCTCGTGTCGCGCAGCGCTTCGTTTACGTTCTCAGGGCCGATGAGAATTTTAAGCGGCGCGCCGTCGTCAGGGACGGGGAGGTTCTCCTTGTTGTCCACGAGAAACGTCATCAGGTCATGCGCCTTGTCCACGTCGCGATACTCCGGCATCTTCAAAATGCGGCTCGCGCCCGTGGTTTCCACGTCGCGCTTTGACGCTTCGTCCAAAATGCCCGCGGCGTACTCGACGGTCTTGGAGCAGACAAGGAACAGCTCCGGGGAGAGCTGCTCGCTTACGCTCATGAGGTGCGCGCTCATCTCTGCGCGGCTCTTGCCGGCAAAGTGGGTGTTCAAAAGATGCTTGAGGTCGGCGAGATGGCTGGCGTCAAACGAAAGCGCCGAACGCTGAAGCTGGCTTTTGACGTTTTGGTCGCTTGTCATCACGACGGTGATGAAGCTTGTCTCGTCGACGGGCACAAGCTCGAAGCGCTCGACCGTGAGCGCCGCGTTGCCGCTCGTCACGCTGTAGGCGGGATAGTTGACGATGGACGAGACGAGCTGTCCCGCGTTCGTCATTACGCCGCCCACGCCCTCAAGCTTATCGCGCAGCGTCTCGTCGATGCCCTCCGCCTCCTGCGGCGTGACGCTCCGGCGCTCCATCAGCTCGTTGACATAGAGCCGGTAGCCGGCGGGAGAAGGGACGCGGCCCGCGGAGGTGTGCGGCTGTTCCAAAAAACCGAGGTCGCACAGCTCGGCGAATTCGTTGCGGATGGTGGCGGAGGAAACGCCCAGCTCCTGCGAGATCGTTTTCGATCCCACCGGCTCGGCGGAATCAATGTAATGCTCGACGACCGCTTTCAGTATTTGCTTTTTGCGCTCGCTCAATTCCATCGCTGTCGTTCCTTTTAGCACTCCTTTCTTTTGAGTGCTAAACGAAGTGTAGCACCGGGGTTTGCCAATGTCAAGACCTTCCTGTGTAAACGATTTATGAACGGAGAGAAGTGATGCGGGAATGATGCGACCCCATTTCTTCTTTTTCTTGAAAAGAAGAAACGGTGTCGCCCGCCAAAAAAGAAAATCGCCGGTGGAGGTCGATGCCTTCACCGGTCGTTTTTTACCATCTGCTTGTCGTGAAGTGGGTATCTCGTCATCACATGGCTCGGCGGGCTATTTCCGCTTGCGCTCACGCTTCTGCTTCCTCCGCCGTTTCGATATATCGCTCCTCTGCTTCCCGTTCGGCGCGGATAAGCAATTCTTTCGCCGCGCCGTAGCTTTGCGCGTCAATGGCGGAGATTGCCCGTTCCGCCGCGTCCATCATGATGTGATACAACTTCGCGTAATCGACCATGGTTGTCACCTCCTGCCTTCAATATATGCAATATTGCCTATAACGCTTATTGAATAATATAGGCAATAATGGGTATATGTCAAGTGGAGGGGGGTGCCGCCGTTGATTTCCTATGCACCGCTTTGGGAAACCATAAAGCGCAGGGGCGCAACAACGTATACGCTGCAAGTCAAAGGCGGCATCAGCAGCTCCACCTATCGGCGGCTGAAAGCCGGAGAGTCCGTGTCGACCAACACGCTCGATGCGCTGTGCGCGATTTTGGATTGCGACATATCGGATATCATCGCATACGAAAAAGGTCAGCCGGCTGACTGACCTTTTTATATTAACGCAGCGCAAGCGGATTTAGGACACCAAGCCATGCGATGACGGGATACCCGCGTCACGAACAGCAGAAGGTAAAAAAACGACCGGTGAAGGCAACGACCTCCACCGGCGTTTTTCTTCTTTGGCGGGCGACGCCGTTTCTTCTTTTCAAGAAAAAGAAGAAATGGGGTCGCAAACCGTTCTTTTATTCTCTTTCCATCCATATCATCAGCGCCGCGACGTCCGCTGGGCTGACACCGGAGATGCGGCTCGCCTGCCCGAGAGAGCGCGGGCGGATCGCCGCGAGCTTTTCGCGCGCCTCCAGACGAAGCCCTTCGATGGCGGCGTAGTCGATGCCCTCGGGAAACGTTTTGCGCTCTAAGCGCGCAAATTCCGCGACCTCCGCTTTTTGCCGCCTGATGTAGCCCTCGTACTTGACCGCGATCTCCACGCTTTCGGCGAGCGCGGCGGGAAACGCGGCGCAATGCTCGTCGAACGCGCGCAGGTCGTCGTACGAAAGCTGCGGGCGGCGCAGAAGAGACAATAGCGTCGCGCCGTCGCGCACCTCCGCGGTGCCGCGCTCCGTGAGCAGGGCGTTGAGCTTGTCCGACGCGGGAAGCCCCGTATGCTCCAAGCGCCGGATCTCCTGCTCGACGGCGGCGTATTTCGCCTCGACTCGCGCGAGGCGTTCGTCAGATACCAAACCGATGCGGTTGCCGACGGAGCAAAGGCGTTCGTCGGCGTTGTCCTGCCGCAGCAGCAGGCGATACTCGCTCCGCGAGGTCATCATGCGGTACGGCTCGTTCGTGCCCTTGGTCACGAGGTCGTCGATCAGCGTGCCGATGTAGCTCTGCTCGCGCCCCAAAATAAGGGGTTCCTCGCCCTTGAGCTTCAGCGCCGCGTTCACGCCCGCGACGAAGCCCTGCACCGCCGCCTCTTCATAGCCGGACGAGCCGTTGAACTGCCCCGCGCCGTACAGACCGCGCACCGCCTTCGTCTCCAGCGTCGGCAAAAGCGCCGTGGGGTCGACGCAGTCGTACTCGATGGCATAGGCGGGGCGCGTCATCTCGGCGTGCTCCAGGCCGGGAACGCTGTGGAGCATCCGGAGCTGCACCTCCTCGGGCATGGACGACGAGAATCCCTGCACATACAGTTCTTCCGTGTTCAGGCCCATCGGCTCGATGAAGAGCTGGTGGCGCGACTTATCGGGAAAGCGCACGATCTTCGTCTCGATGGACGGGCAGTAGCGCGGGCCGACGCCTTCGATGACGCCGGAATAGATGGGGCTGCGGTCGAGGTTCTCGCGGATGATGCGGTGCGTTTCGGCGCTCGTGTAGGTGAGATAGCAAACCGCCTCATTGCGCGGCGCTTCGGCGGTCGTGAACGAAAACGGCAGGGGGAGCGCGTCGCCCTCCTGACGCTCCATCTTTGAAAAATCGACGCTGCGCGCGTTGATACGCGGCGGCGTGCCGGTCTTGAAGCGGCGCAGCGGAAGTCCCAACGCGCGCAGAGACGCCGCGAGGGGAAGCGAAGCGTGCATCCCGTCAGGACCGCTGTCCTGAATACACTCGCCGACGATGGTGCGCCCCGCGAGATACGTCCCCGTTGAGAGCACGACGGCTTTCACCGCATAAACGCCGCCGGTCGCGGTGACGACGGATCGCACCGCGCCGCCCTCCACGCGCACATCCACGACCTCCGCCTGACG
Organism: Oscillospiraceae bacterium; assembly: GCA_040307975.1. GTDB lineage: Bacteria > Bacillota > Clostridia > Oscillospirales > Oscillospiraceae > Hominicoprocola. The sequence goes on from JAWRIJ010000085.1 coordinate 13,776, forward strand.
CATGAGCAGGTTTTCCTGCTTTTCAAGCGTGTGCTTCATGACCTCCTGATAGCGCCGGCGGTCGGCCTGCGCGCGCAGCGACCACACCGCGGGGCCTTTGCCGCGGTTGAGCAGCCGATATTGGATGCACGCCCGATCCGCCGCCTTCGCCATCTCGCCGCCGAGGGCGTCCAGCTCGCGCACAAGGTGTCCCTTGCCCGTGCCGCCGATGGCGGGGTTGCAGGGCATGTTCCCCACCGCGTCCAGATTGATGGTAAAGCACACGGTTTTCATGCCGAGCCGCGCGGCGGCGAGCGCCGCCTCGATGCCCGCGTGTCCCGCGCCGATGACGGCGATATCAAATTGTCCCGCGTCAAATTCCTGCATATCGTTTCCTTCTGTCCGCGACGCTATGCGCTGCATCGCAAGGTTACCACCGCGACCTGCGGCCGGTTAAAGAGCCGGAAGCCCCCGCGCGGCGTGTTGCCGAGGCCGCGCGAGACAAACACCCACGCGTTCCCGCCGCAGCCGTCGTCGCATTGGTAAAAGCCGCTCGTGAACGACGGAAACGGGCGCAGCTCCGTGTCCACCAGCCCGTCAGTGAACGGCAGGCGCCACACGCCGCCGTGTCCGTGCCCGCAGAACGTCAGCGCCGCGCCGAGACGGCAGTAGCAGCCGCTGAAGCGGGTGTTTCGGTGTGCGAGCAGCAGATAGAACGGATTCGGCTCGGCGGCGCGGATCTCGGCGGCGAGCTGCTCCGGCGTCTTTTGGTCGGCATAGCCGTTCGGATCGTGGACGCCCGCGAGCAGGATGTGCGCGCCGCCGCGCTCGACGCGGACGAACTCGTTTTCCAAACAGACGACGCCCAAAGAGCGCAGCGTTTTCACGGTCTCCTGCGCCTGACCGCTCGCCCACTCGTGGTTGCCCGTGACGAAATACGTCGGCGCGAGCCCCACAAGCCCTTCGATGAGCGGAACGATGTCAGAAACGGTGCTTTTTTCGTCGACAAAGTCGCCCGTGAGCGCGATGAGGTCGGGTTGCGCCCGTTTGACCGCGGCGATGAGATCCGCGTTTCCCTCGCCGAACTGCTTGCCGTGCAGGTCGGAAAGCTGCACGACGCGAAAGCCGTCGAACGCGGCGGGAAGCCCCGGCGCGGCAAAGGCAAAACGGTCGGTTTTTATGCTGTTGTTGCCCCACCACACGCCGAGGACGACCGCCTCGACGAGCAGCGCGAGGACGACCAGCGCGGTGACGACGCGGCGGAGCTTACTTCGTTTCTTCTTTTCCATGATATGCTATTCTACCACGTTTGCGCCCGTGCGCACAAGAGAAAATCGCGGCGGCACGGCAAGATTTTTGCGCGAGTTGCACAAAATAGTTGACATAAACTTGTTCAAAATCATGAGACTTTGCGCTTGCGCGACGGAAGGAAGCTTGTTAAACTAGAAACACAATTCAGAAGGAAAGGAGCGTGGGAACCAATATGATCCACAACTTCATCGGTATCGACGTCGACGACATGATCTTTGGCAGCGCCGAGCAGATCGTCAGCGAGCGTTGAGACAAACGAGGGAAACCACGCCGGAAGAGCGTGGCTTTTTGCTTTTTATCGACATAATTTGACTTTTTCCGCGTGTTTGGCATTTTTTAAGGCGAAATACGGGCGGTTCTGCTTGCCTTTTATATAGATGTATGGTAACATCTTTCAGTTAATGCAAAATCATGGAAGAATCAAGGAGAAGCACACCATGGCAGTGATCGAATACGACGGCTACAAGCAAAAGCTCCACGCGATGGACGAGACGGTCGGCAACCTTTACAAGGCGCTGGAGATCGAGAGCGCGAAGCACGAAATCGAGCGCCTGCTCGCCGAAGCGGAGGAGGAGGGCTTTTGGAACGACGTGGAGCGCAGCCAGAAGAACCAGACGCGGCTCAAGCAGCTCCAAAGCAAGGTGCAGCGTTACGAAAAGCTCGTCTCCGAGCGAGACGACCTGCTCGCGCTGGTGGACATGGGTACGGAGATGGACGACGCGAGCCTGCTGCCCGAGCTGGAGGCGGGCTACGCGGAGCTTGAAAAGAAGCTGGATTCGGCGCGCCTCGCGACGCTGCTCTCCGGCGAATACGACCACTGCAACGCGCTTTTGGAATTCCACCCCGGCGCGGGCGGCACCGAGGCGCAGGACTGGGCGGAGATGCTCTACCGCATGTATATGCAGTGGGCGAACAAGCACGGGTTCGAGTTTGAGATGCTCGACTATCTCGACGGCGACGAGGCGGGCTTAAAGAGCGCGACGGTGATGATCCGCGGCGAGAACGCCTATGGGTATCTGAAGGGCGAGCACGGCGTCCACCGTCTCGTGCGCGTTTCGCCGTTCGACGCCAACGCCCGCCGTCAGACCTCGTTCGCGGCGCTGGAGGTCATGCCGGAGCTGCCGCAGGACATCGAGGTCGAGATCCGGCCCGAGGACATCGAGATGCAGGTCTACCGCTCCAGCGGCGCGGGCGGACAGCACATCAACAAAACAAGCTCCGCCGTGCGCCTGATCCACAAGCCGACGGGCATCGTCACCGCCTGCCAGACGCAGCGTTCGCAGTTCCAAAACAGGGACTACGCCATGGAAATGCTCAAAGCGAAGCTCGTGCAGCTCAAGCTGCAGCAGCACGCGGAGAAGATCAGCGACCTAAAGGGCGTGCAGCTCAAGATCGAGTGGGGCAGCCAGATCAGGTCTTATGTGTTCATGCCCTATCAGCTCGTCAAGGACAACCGCACGGACTACGAGACGGGCAACATCCAGGCGGTCATGGACGGCGAGCTTGACGGTTTCATCAACGCGTACCTCACGAAAGCCGCGAACGGCGAGCTGAAGAAGTAACGGCGCGCGGCAGGCGAAACCACGGCCGGAACCGACCGCGGCGCGGAAAACAGGCGACAAGGGTGTATGAATTTGGAAACCAAGGAAAATAAAATGGGCGTTATGTCCGAGGGGAAGCTCCTCGCGGACATGGCGATCCCGATGATGTTCTCGATGCTTTTGCAGGCGCTCTACAATGTGGTGGACAGCTACTTTGTCTCGCGTGTTTCACAGGATGCGTTCACGGCGCTCTCGCTCGCGTTTCCGCTGCAATCCCTCATCATCGGGCTCGGCGGCGGCACGGGCCTCGGCGTCAACGCCATCGTCTCGCGTTCGCTCGGCGAAAAGGATCAGGCGATGGCGGACCGCACGGCGAACACGGGCGTGGTGCTCTTCGCGCTGTGCGCCGCGGTGTTCGCGGCGCTCGGGTTCACGGTCTCGGGGCCGTTCTTCCGCGCGCAGACGGATGTGCAGGGCATCATTGAGGCGGGCACGACGTATTGCACGATCTGCGTCGGCTGCTCGGCCGGCATCTTCTTCCAGTTCTGCTTCGAGCGGCTGCTGCAGGCGACGGGACGCACGAGGCTCTCCATGCTCACGCAGGTCATCGGCGCGCTCATCAACATCGTTCTCGACCCCATCCTCATCTTCGGACTGTTCGGCCTGCCCGCCATGGGCGTTCGCGGCGCCGCGCTTGCCACGGTATTCGGGCAGATGATCTCGGCGTGCATCGGGCTTGTCATCAACCTCAAGCGCAACACGGAAATACACCTGAGGCTTTCCGAGATGCGGCTTCACGGAGAGATCGTCGCGGAGGTCTACAAGATCGGCTTTCCGTCGATTCTGATGCAGTCGGTCAGCTCGCTTTTGGTGTTCAGCCTCAACGCGATCCTGCTGACGTTTTCCACCGTTGCCGCGGCGGTCTACGGCGCGTATTTCAAGCTGCAAAGCTTCATCTTCATGCCGATCTTCGGCCTGAACAACGGCATGGTGCCCATCATTTCCTACAACTACGGCGCGCGGCGGCCCGACCGCGTCAAGCGCACGATCCGGCTCTCCGTCTGCACGGCGGTCGCCATCATGAGCGTGGGCTTTTTGCTCTTCGAGCTGTTCCCCGCGCAGCTCCTGCAAGTGTTCAACGCGTCCGAGGAAATGCTTGCGCAGGGCGTTCCGGCGCTTCGCATCATCGCGACGCATTTTATGCTCGCGGGCTTTTGCATCATCGCAGGCTCGGTCTGCCAGGCGATCGGCAACCCGATGCACTCGCTTTTTATCTCCATCTGCCGTCAGATGGTGGTGCTGCTGCCCGCGGCGTATCTCCTCTCGCTCACGCGGCGGCTGGAGCTCGTCTGGCTCGCGTTTCCCATCGCGGAGGTCGTGTCGCTCACGCTCAGCGTGCATTTCCTGCGAAAAACGCTTCGGAAAATGCACGAAACGATAGGTGAATAAGAGTTTCGTTGAAAAAATCCCGCCGTAAAGGCGGGATTTTTCTTATATTTTATACCTGCGGCAGCGTCGCGCGGTAACGCGCGAGCTCCTCGTCGGTGGGGATGTAGTCGTCCATCACGCCCTCGTGGAACTTTTCGTAGGCGACCATGTCGAAGTAACCCGTGCCCGTGAGACCGAACACGATGGTCTTCTCCTCGCCGCTGTCTTTGCATTTGAGCGCCTCGTCCATCGCAACGCGGATGGCGTGGCTGCTCTCCGGCGCGGGGAGGATGCCCTCGGTGCGCGCGAACAGCTCCGCCGCCTCGAACACCTTCGTCTGCGGGACGGACGTCGCCTCCATATACCCGTCGTGATAGAGCTGGGAGAGGACGGGGCTCATGCCGTGGTAGCGCAGGCCGCCGGCGTGGTTGGGCGCGGGGATGAAGCCGCTGCCGAGCGTGTACATCTTCGCGAGCGGACAGACCATGCCCGTGTCGCAGAAATCATAGGCGTAGACGCCGCGCGTGAAGCTGGGGCAGGACGCGGGCTCGACGGCGATGATACGGTAATCCGCCTCGCCGCGGAGCTTTTCGCCCATGAACGGCGCGATCAATCCGCCGAGATTGCTGCCGCCGCCCGCGCAGCCGATGATGATATCGGGCTTGACGCCGTACTTGTCAAGCGCCGCCTTCGTTTCAAGCCCAATGACGCTCTGATGCAGCAGCACCTGATTGAGGACGCTTCCGAGCACGTAGCGATAGCCCGGCGTCGAGGTCGCGACCTCCACCGCCTCGGAAATCGCGCAGCCGAGAGAACCCGTCGTGCCCGGGTGCTCAGCGAGGATCTTGCGTCCGACGGCGGTGGTGTCCGACGGGGACGGCGTGACGGACGCGCCGTAGGTGCGCATCACCTCGCGCCGGAAGGGCTTCTGCTCATAGCTGACCTTGACCATGTAGACCTTGCAGTCGAGCCCGAGATACGCGCACGCCATCGAGAGCGCCGTGCCCCACTGGCCCGCGCCCGTCTCGGTCGTGACGCCCTTGAGGCCCTGCTTCTTGGCGTAGTACGCCTGCGCGATGGCGGAGTTGAGCTTGTGGCTGCCGGAGGTGTTGTTGCCCTCGAATTTGTAGTAAATTTTCGCGGGCGTTTGCAGCTTTTCCTCCAGACAGTACGCCCGCACGAGCGGCGAGGGGCGGTACATCTTGTAAAAGTCGCGGATCTCCTGCGGAATGGGGTACTCGCGCGTTTCGTTGTCCAGCTCCTGCGCGATCAGCTCGTCGCAGAACACGCCCGCGAGCTCCTCCGCCTTCATCGGCTCGTGTGTGCCGGGGTTGAGCAGCGGCGCGGGCTTCGTTTTCATGTCCGCGCGGACGTTGTACCAATTCTTCGGCAGCTCCTCTTCCGAGAGATAGATTTTGTAGGGGATGTTTTGATTTGCCATGATGATTCCTTCCTTTCCTTTTGGGACAGGAGGGATAAAAAAGTCCTGTCCCGGCAAAATTTTTGCTGGGACAGGATTGTTTACGATCCTGCGGTGCCACCCGGCTTGACGCTTGCGCGCCCACTTACGCGTGCGGCCATAGCATGCTTGCGCCACGTACAGCCATACGCCGGCCGTTGTTGACGGGGAGCCTTGCCCCGGCGCACATACTCGGAGGAGACCCTCTTTTCCGCTTGCCCTCGGAAGTCCATTCAACGCCGCGTTTTCCGCCGCGCTTCCACCGTCCGCGGCTCGCTTTGGGAAAAGAGACTGCGTCTACTCACTCTTCCTCATCGGTTTGTTATGCGCAGTATAGCACCGCGCAGTGCGCGCCGTCAATCGTCAAAAGTGCAAAAAATGCGAGGCGGCTTCCGCAAAAACTTTAGCGCTTTAAAACAAGGGTTACTTGACGTACTCCGCGGGGTCGATGAACTCGCCATCGCGCGTCACGGCAAAATGCAGGTGCGTGGGGAGGGCGGATTCGCTCAGCGCGGTCTTGCCGACCGAACCGATGACCTGTCCCGCGGTGACGTGCTCGCCGACATTGACCGTGGGCGCCGCCTGCAAGTTGGCGTAGATGGTGTCGCAGCCGTCGTCATGCGCGATGACCACGGTCGTGCCCATAAGGTCGTCGTCGCGCACGTCCGTCACCGTGCCCGCGCTCGCGGCGCACACCTGCGTGCCGAGCGGCGCGGCGATGTCCACGCCGCTGTGCGTGCGCCAGTCGCCGAGCGTTTCGCTGTAGACGAGCTCCTCCATCGAGAACGCCGCCACCGTCTCGCCCACGAGCGGCGCGACGACGAGCGACGGCGGCGCGGGCGTGAGGTCGACCGGCTCGCTTGGCGGCAGCTCGACCAAGACCGCGCTCTGCGCGGGGGCGGCCTCCTCCTCGGGCGCCAGCTCCGGCTCGGCGGGCGGCTCCGCCTCCTTTTTCTCCACGGCGGCGTAGGAAGGCTTCGGCGGCAGGGGGGTGGGGGTGGTGCTTTCGACGACCGGCGCTTCCGCCGGGGAGTGGGGGATGAGCGTCCAATAGCCCGCGACGGCAAGCGCCGTCACAACGAGGAACAGGGCTATGTAGACGCCCGTCCCGTTAAAGATTTGCCGCGCTTTGCGGCTTGTGTTGCTGCTCATGCTTTGACTTCCTTTCTGGATGATTGGAATAAAGAAATGCTTCGACAGTATTGTGTCCTGTCGAAGCATTTCTCATACATGAGCAATTTGTTTATTTCACGATCAGGGTTTTTCCGTCCATCTCGGCGGGCTTTTCGAGACCCATCACGTCGAGAATGGTCGGCGCGATGTCCGCGAGGCGGCCGGGGCGCAGCTCCGTGCCCGCGCCGCAGAGGATGAAGGGCACAAGGTTGGTCGTGTGCGCCGTCATCGGGCTGACGCCGTCCTCTTGCAGCATGACCTCGCAGTTGCCGTGGTCGGCGGTGATCATCGCGATGCCGCCCATTTGGAGCGTCGCGTCCAGCACCTTGCCGACGCAGGTATCCACAGTCTCCACCGCCTTGACCGCCGCGTCAAACACGCCCGTGTGTCCGACCATGTCGCAGTTGGCGAAGTTGAGGATGATCACATCGTAATTGCCGGAGAGGATGCGTTCGACGCACTTGTCCGTGACCTCGTAGGCGCTCATTTCGGGCTGGAGATCGTAGGTCGCGACCTTCGGCGAGGGGACGAGCACGCGGTCCTCGCCCTCGTACTGCCGCTCGACGCCGCCGTTGAAGAAAAACGTGACGTGGGCGTACTTCTCGGTCTCCGCGATGCGCAGCTGCGTCAAGCCCAGCTTGGCGAGGTACTCGCCGAGATTGTTTTCCACGCGCAGGCGCGGGAACGCAACGAGGACGTTCGGCATCGTGGCGTCGTATTCGGTGTTGCACACGTAGGTCACGGGAAAGTGCTCGCACTTAAAGCCGTCGAAATCGGGGTCGACAAACGCGCGCGTGATCTCGCGGGCGCGGTCGGGACGGTAGTTGAAGAAGATGATGCTGTCGTTGTCGGAGATCATGCCGTTCTTGTCGCAAACGACCGGCTCGACAAACTCGTCCGTCACGCCGTTTTTATAGCTCTCGGCGATCGCGGCAACGGGGTCGGGGTTCTGAACGCCCTCGCCGTAGACCATCGCGTCGTACGCGGCTTCGACACGATCCCAGCGCTTGTCGCGATCCATGGCGTAGTAACGGCCCATGACGGTCGCGATCTTGCCGACGCCGAGCTCGGCGCACTTTTTGACCGTCTGCGCGACGAAATCCTTGCCGCTCGTGGGCGAAACGTCGCGCCCGTCGAGGAAGCAGTGGATATACACGCGCTTGAGGCCCTTGATGCTCGCCATCTTCATCAGCGCGTAAAGGTGCTCCAGCGTGGAGTGTACGCCGCCGTCGGAGTGCAGGCCGTAGAGGTGCAGCGCCGTGCCCTTTTCGAGGCACGCGTCCATCGCGGCGTTGTAGGCGGGGTTCTCGAAGAACGTACCGTCCTCGATCGAGCGCGAGATGCGCGGCAGGTCCTGAAACACGACGCGGCCGCCGCCGATGTTGGTGTGTCCGACCTCGCTGTTGCCCATCTGCCCGTCGGGAAGACCCACGTCGAGGCCCGACGCCGAGAGCGTCGTGTGGGCATATTCGGCGAACAACCGATCGAGCACGGGGGTCTTTGCCGCCTTGACGGCGTTGCCCTCAATGCGGTCGGTCAGACCGAAGCCGTCCATGATAATAAGAGTAGTGGGGGATTTTTTCATGGTGAATCTCCTTTTTCGCGCCCACAGGCACGAAATGAATCAAATCAAAAAATCTAACGCTCACCGTTGCGCCAGTCCGCTTCTCGCTCCCTTTGGCCACGATAAGCGGGGCGCTGTCTCGATTCCGCCTCGCATCTTCCGCCGCAGGCGGCGCTTCGGCGAAATCCCTGCGCGTTTGATTTTTCTCTTTGCGCGGAGCGCCCGAGCGCCTTTCCTTTTGCGCCCGGAAAGCGCAGCGAAACCTTTTCGGTTTTGGCGCGCAGCGCAAAAACCGGGGAATCTCAGCCTTGATTCGCCGCGTGGACGATCTCCATGAGCTGGTCGGGCTTGAGGGACGCGCCGCCGATCAGGCCGCCGTCGATGTCCTCGTGGGAGAGGAGCTCCGCGGCGTTCTTCGGGTTCATGCTGCCGCCGTACTGGATGGTGACGCCGCGGGCAATGCGCGCGCCGTAGAGCGCGCGGATGGTGCTGCGGATGAAGGTGCAGACCTCCGCCGCCTGCTCGCCGGTGGCGGTCTTGCCGGTGCCGATGGCCCAGATGGGCTCGTAGGCGATGACGCACTTGCGCACCTGCTCGGCGGGCACACCCGCGAGCGCGGACTTGACCTGAAGCGCGATGAGCTCCATGGTCACGCCCATCTCGCGCTGCTCCAGCGACTCACCCACGCAGATGATGGGATTGAGGCCGACGGCGAGCGCGGCGTGGACTTTCTTGTTGACGGTGATGTCGGTCTCGCCGAAATACTGGCGGCGCTCGCTGTGGCCGACGATGACGTACTTGACGTCGAGGTCGGCGAGCATATCGGCGGACACCTCGCCGGTAAAGGCGCCGGATTTCTCAAAATAGAGGTTTTCCGCGCCGACGGCGACGCGGCTGTCCTTGAACGCGCGCACGGCGGCGGGCACGTCGACGAACGGAACGCACACCACCACGTCGCACCACTTGTTCTTCGGCAGCAGCGCCTTGAACTCCTCGGCGAACGCCTTGGTCTCGGAGGGAGTCTTGTTCATCTTCCAGTTGCCGGCGATGATGGTCTTGCGATATCTGCGGTTCATAGCTGCATTTCTCCTTTTATATATTCTATGTTGAAATTGTGGAAAACTTACTTATCGAGCAGGCACGCGACGCCGGGAAGCATCCCCCGTGGGGATGCCCCTGATTTTGTTGCGCGCTGACGCGCGGCTTCCTCGCCTTCGCTCGGTCGCGTCGCTTCCGGGTTTGGTATGTTTCTACTTGTCAAGCAGGCACGCGACGCCGGGAAGCTCCTTGCCCTCAAGGAACTCAAGGCTCGCGCCGCCGCCGGTGGAAATGTGGGTGATCTTCTCGGCAAAGCCGAGCTGCTCCGCCGCCGCGGCGCTGTCGCCGCCGCCGATGATCGTCACCGCGCCGGACTCGGCGAGCGCCTTCGCCATTGCCTTCGTGCCCACGGCGAACGCGGGGAACTCAAAAACGCCCATGGGGCCGTTCCACACGATCGTGCCCGCGCCCTTCACCGCGCCGCAGAACAGCTCCACGGTCTTCGGGCCGATGTCGAGACCCATCATATCGGCGGGGATCTTGCCCGCCTCATAGGTTTCGGGCTTCGCGTCCGCGGAGAACTCCTTCGCGCAGACGGTGTCCACGGGGAGCAGGAGCTTTACGCCGTTCTTCTTCGCCTTTTCGATCATTTGGAGAGCGTAGTCCAGCTTGTCCTCCTCAAGAAGGGACGTGCCGATCTCGCCGCCCTGCGCCTTGGAGAAGGTGTACGCCATGCCGCCGCCGATAATGACGGTGTCCGCCTTTTCCAGCAGGTTGTTGATGACGTTGATCTTGTCGCTGACCTTTGCGCCGCCGAGCACCGCGACAAACGGGCGCTTGGGGTCGTTGAGCGCGCCGCCCATGACCTCCAGCTCCTTTGCGACGAGAAGACCCGAAACGGCGGGCAGGTATTTGCTCACGCCCTCGGTGGAGGCGTGGGCGCGATGCACCGTGCCGAACGCGTCGGAGACGTAGACCTCGGCGAGGGAGGCAAGCTCCTTGGCAAACGCGGGATCGTTCTTCTCCTCGCGGATGTCGAAGCGCAGGTTCTCCAGCAGCATGATCTCGCCGCCGCGGAGCGCCGCCGCTTTCGCCTTGGCGTCCTCGCCGACGATGTCCTTGGCGAAGATAACGTCGCGGCCAAGCAGCTCCGAAAGACGCTTCGCAACGGGCGCGAGCGTCAGGCTCTCTTTCCACTCGCCCTTGGGCTTGCCGAGATGGGAGCAGGCGATGACCGCCGCGCCCTGCTCAAGCAGATAGTTGATGGTCGGCAGCGCCGCGACGATGCGCTTGTCGCTTGTGATCTCGCCGGTCGCCTTGTCCTGCGGCACGTTGAAGTCGCAGCGCAGCAGGACCTTCTTGCCGCGGACGTCGATATCCTTGACTGTTTTCTTGTTATAATTCATATATGCTCCTCCTAATACAAAGGGAATCAACTGTTTTTTGCCATTTCTCCCGTCTTTTGCAATCCGGGGAAACCGAGCTGCCTTAGAGCCTCAAACGCGATCACCGCGACGGAGTTTGACAGATTCAGGCTGCGCGCCGCAGCGCGGATGGGCAGGCGGATGCAGCGGTCGAAGTGGGCGAGGCGGAAGTCTTCGCTCAGCCCCGCGGTCTCTTTTCCGAAAAAGAGCCAGCAGCCGTCACGGAAATTTGCCGCCGTGTAATCCCGCGGGGCTTTCGTGGTGGCGAGCCAGCAGTCCTCCCCCGCCTCGGGATGGCGCGCAAAGAGGTCGTCCAAATTGCTGTAGGTCGCGACCTCCACCAAATGCCAGTAATCCAGCCCCGCGCGTTTGACCGCGCTGTCCGATACGTCGAAGCCGAGCGGCTCGACGAGGTGCAGCCGTGCGCCGACGGCGGCGCAGGTGCGGGCGATATTGCCGCAATTTTGCGGAATCTCCGGCTCGACGAGGACAATGTTCAGCATGGGACGGGGCTCCTTTTCCGGTAGGAAGTTTCAAATTTACCTCAGTTCGCACTATTATAGTATATAAAGTTCAAAAAATCAACCATAAAAACGTCTTTTGTGAACAATGAATCAAAATTTACAAATCAAATGGCCGCTATTTAAAACATTTATGAAGATTTTGCGTGAAACGGGTGGATTTTTTGACGCGGGTTTGGTATGATAGCATAGAAAATTATGGTATAAGGGGGAGTATCCGATGGAATGCAAGACCGCCGTCTGGTTTTTGCCCGACGATATGACCTTGACTGAAGAGAAAACGCCGCTGGTGCTGCAAAACGTCCTGTTCTGCCCGATCCTCACATGGACCTGCGCGGAGCTGAACGCGATGGGCGCTACGCGGCTTTTTATCGTTTCCGACAAGTCCGTGCATGAGCGCTTGCGCCCGTTTGCGCCGCGGGACGCCGTGTTTGTCGACGGCGCGCGCCACGCGAGCGAGCTTTTGGAGCATCTTAAGGGGGCGAAGGGCGGCGTGATCGTGCTCAACGGCACGGTGCTGCCCGTGGGCGTGTTCTCCGGCGGCGCGGTATACCGCGCGGATATTCCGGCGGTGCGCCGCGTGCTCAAAGAGCACGGCGCGTTCGCCGCGTTTCCCGAGGGCGCGGAGATCCTGAAGGGCTTTTTGCCCGTGGGCGACTTGGAGGAGCTGCGCGCCGCGCAGCCGATGTGCCGTCAGAAGATCCTGCAAAAGCTGCTCGACGGCGGCGTTTCCATCCTCGACACGAACAACTGCTACGTCGACCCGCGCGTGAAGATCGGCGCGGGAACGGTGCTTCTGCCCGGTACGATCCTGCGTGGAAACACCGTGATCGGCGAAAACTGCACGATCGGCCCGAACACGATGCTAACCGACTGCACCGTGGGCGGCGAGACCGAGGTGAACGCCTCGCAGGCGACCGAGAGCCGTATCGGCAGCCACACGAACGTCGGCCCGTTTGCCTATCTTCGCCCGAACAGCACGGTCGGCGACCACGTCAAGGTCGGCGATTTCGTGGAGGTCAAAAACAGCGTTATCGGCAACGGGACGAAGATCTCGCACCTTACCTATGTGGGCGACAGCGACGTGGGCGAGCGCGTCAACTTCGGCTGCGGCACGGTGACGACGAATTACGACGGGTTCAAAAAGCACCGCTGCACCATCGGGGACGACGTGTTCATCGGCTGCAACACCAATCTCGTCGCGCCGGTGAAGCTCGGCGACGGCTGCTATACCGCCGCGGGCTCGACCGTCACGAAGGACGTGCCCGCCGACGCGCTCGCGGTCGCCCGCGCGCGGCAGGAGAACAAGGACGGCTGGGCGGCGAAGAACCGCGAGATCAAGGGAAAGAAATAAAAGCAATTTTTTGATATAAAAACGGGAGGGCTTTACAAATGATTTCTCACGGGAAGGACATCAAGGTGTTCACCGGCAACGCCAACCCCAAGCTTGCCGCCGAAATCTGCAAGACCATCGGCATCAAGCTCGGCGAAAACGAGGTCAAGGGCTTCGCGGACGGCGAGGTGTCGTGCTCGCTCTACGAGACGGTGCGCGGCAGCGACGTGTTCCTCGTCCAGTCCACCTGCAAGCCGGTGAACGACAACCTGATGGAGCTGCTTATCATGATCGACGCTTGCCGCCGCGCCAGCGCGGGCCGCATTACGGCGGTCGTGCCGTATTTCGGCTACGCGCGGCAGGACCGCAAGGCGAAGTCCCGCGACCCCATCAGCGCGAAGCTGGTGGCGAACATGATCACCGCCGCCGGCGCCGACCGCGTGCTCACGATGGATTTGCACGCCTCCCAGATCCAGGGCTTTTTCGACATTCCCGTGGACAATCTGCTCGGCAACCCCATCTTTGTGGACTATTACGCCAAGAAATTCGGCGAGAAGGCGAGCGAGATGGTCGTCGTCTCGCCGGACGTCGGCTCCGTGGCGCGCTCGCGCGCGTTCGCGCAGAAGCTGCACATGAACCTCGCCATTGTGGATAAGCGCCGCCCGAAGGCGAACATGAGCGAGGTCATGCACGTCATTGGCGACGTCAAGGGCAAGGACTGCATCCTCTTCGACGACATGGTCGACACCGCCGGCTCGCTCTGCGGCGCGGCGAAGGCGATCGTTGAGGTCGGCGGCGCGAACAAGGTCTATGCCTGCGCGTCCCACGGCGTACTCTCCGGCCCCGCGATCGAGCGGCTGGAGGAAAGCAAGATCGAGGAACTTGCCCTGCTCGACACCATTCCCGCCCATCCGGAGGCGGCGCGGGCGCGCATCAAGTACCTCACCGTCGCGCCGATGTTTGCCGAGGCGATCGAGCGCACGTATCAGGAAATTTCTATTGCAAAGCTGTTCAATTAAAGATATTATCAAAGGAGCGGCGCTTTTGCCGCTCCTTTGTGCTTTTTAAGGGACTGATGTTATGCTTTTCAACAAAAAATCCGCGTCCGGCGGAGTAGAATGGCTGCTGGTATGCCTGGGCAACTACGGGCAGAAGTATGAGAATACCCGCCACAACATCGGCTTTCTCGCCGCCGACAGGCTCATCGAGAGGAACGACCTCAAATGCAACCGCCTGCGCTTCCGCGCGCTGACCGAGGCGATCGACTTCGGCGGGGCGAGGGTGCTGCTAATGAAGCCGCAGACCTACATGAACCTCTCCGGCGAGGCGGCGGGCGAGGCGGCGCGCTTTTACAAGGTGCCGCCGGAGCATGTGCTTGTCATCTCGGACGACGTTTCGCTCCCGCTGGGTAAGGTGCGCGTGCGCGGCGGCGGAAGCGCCGGCGGGCACAACGGCCTCAAGAATATTATTGCCCACCTCGGCACCGACGCTTTCCCGCGGGTTAAGGTCGGCGTCGGCGCGCCGGAGGAACCGGAGTACGACATGGTCGACTGGGTGGTCGGACACTTTTCCGCCGCCGAGCGCAAGACCGTCGACGCCGCGATCGACCGCGCGCTGGACGCCGCCGCGTGCGTCATCGAAAAGGGCGTCGCCGAGGCGCAGAACCGATACAATGGCTGATTTAAAGCAACTTTCCAACTCCATAGCGGCGCTGCCCGAGACGCGGGAGCTGCTCGAAGCCATCGGGGCGGGACGCTGTCCCGTCTCGGTCTCGGGACTCTCGCCGGTGCATCGCGCCCTGCTTGCCGCGGCGCTTCGGAAAGAGACGGGGCGCCCCTTTGTCATGCTCTGCGCCGACGAGACCGAGGCGCGGCACATGGCCGCCGATCTGTGCGCGCTTACCGGCGAGGACGCGCCGTTGCTGTTTGCGCGCGAGTGGCGGCTGCGCGACCGCGTGAGCGCGTCGCACGGGCTTGAGCAGCAGCGGCTTGGAACGCTCTGCGCCCTTGCCGCCGGTAAATGCGCGGTGCTCGTCGCAACCGTGGACGGCGCCATGCAGCGCACGCTTCCGCCGTCCACGCTGCTGGGGGCGGCGTTCACACTCAAGCAGGGCGGACGCTATGACCTAAACGACCTCGCGCGGCGGCTCGCCGCGTCCGGTTACGCCCGCGCCGGACAGGTGGAGGGCGTGGGGCAGTTCGCCGTGCGCGGCGGCATCCTCGATCTGTGGTCGCCGCTCGCCGAGCCGGTGCGCGTGGAGTTTTTCGACGACGAGATCGACGCCATGGGCGAGTTCGACGTGCTTACCCAGCGGCGCACGAAGAACATCAAAAAGCTTTCTGTCCTGCCGGCGGCGGAGGTGCTGCCCGACGCCGCCGAGGGTGGGCGCGACGCGCTGCTCGCGCGCGTGGGGCACGCGCTGCATCAGCTGGAAAAGAAAAAGGCGGGCGACGAGCGGCAAAAACGCGCGCTCGATCTCACGACGGAGACGTTGCGCGCCGATCTGGAGCGCTTTTCGCGGGGAATGAGCGTCGGCGGCATGGACCGCTACCTCTGCGCCTGCTACCCGACGGCGGTGTGCGCGCTCGATTACCTCGCGCCGGACGCGCTCGTTTTCCTAAGCGACGGCGCGCGCGCCGCGGAGCGGGCGAAGAGCTTTCTCTGGGAGCTGGAGCAGGACATAACGCCGCTGCTCGAAACCGGCGAGCTCGCGGGCGCGTTTGCGGAGGTTGCGATCGACCTTGATACGCTGACGGAGAAGCTCGGCGCGTTTCCGGTCACGGAGATGGACGCGCTGCCGACTTCGCGCGATCTGCTCAGTCCGCGGACGCTGCTCTCCGCGAGCATGAAGCAGCTCCCGTCCTACGGCGGGAGCCTGGAGACCGCGGCGGCGGACATGGAGCACTATACCGCCGCGGGATACGGCGTTTTGGTGCTGTGCGGCAACGAGACGCGCGCAAGGAACTTTTTGCGGCTGCTTGAAGAGCGCGGCGTGCGCGCGCGGCCCGACCTCAAGAATTCGTCGCTCCCCGCGGCGGGCGAGGTTGCCGTGGGGCTGGGGGCGCTCTCGGCGGGCAGCGAGCTGCCCGCGCTGCGCCTTGCGATCCTGACCGAGGGACAGCTTACGACGCCCAACGCCGGCAAAAAGGCTGCCGCGCGGCAGAAAAAGGACACGAACCGACAGAAGCTCCAATCCTACACCGACCTCTCGCCCGGCGACCTTGTCGTCCACGTCCACCACGGCATCGGACGCTTCGTCGGCATCGAGCGGATGCGCGTGGACGGCGTGGACAAAGACTACGTCAAGATCGCCTACGCGGGGCATGACAGCTTATACGTCCCCGCGACGCAGCTCGACCTCGTCTCGAAGTACATCGGCGGCGGGGAGGACGAGGACGGCGCGCCGCGCACGAAGCTTTCAAAGCTCGGCGGCGCGGACTGGACGCGCGCCAAGACGCGCGCGAAGGCGGCGGCAAAGGACCTCGCCAAGGGGCTGATCACGCTCTACGCCGAGCGGCAGCGACGCCCGGGCTTCGCGTTTTCGCCCGATTCGCCGTGGCAGCGCGAGTTCGAGGACGCGTTCGATTATGCCGAAACCGACGATCAGCTCCGCGCGGTGGAGGAGATCAAGGGCGACATGGAGCGCGCGACGCCGATGGACAGGCTTCTTTGCGGCGACGTGGGCTACGGAAAGACCGAGGTGGCGCTGCGCGCCGCGATGAAGTGTATCCTCGACGGCAAGCAGGTCGCGATTTTGGTGCCGACGACGGTGCTCGCCCAGCAGCATTACGCGACCGCGCTCGCGCGCTTTCGCTCATTCCCCGTACACATCGAGGCGCTCTCGCGCTTCAAGACCCCGGCGGAGCGCAAGCGCGTGCTCGCGGACGCGGCGGCGGGGAAGGTGGACCTTCTCATCGGCACGCACAGCCTGCTGCAAAAGAACATGAGGTTCAAAGACCTCGGCCTTCTCATCATCGACGAGGAGCAGCGCTTCGGCGTAACGCACAAGGAGCGGCTGCGCGAGCTGGCGCGTCAGGTGGACACGCTCACGCTCACCGCGACGCCCATCCCGCGCACGCTCAACATGGCGCTTTCGGGACTTCGGGATATGTCCACCATCGAGACGCCGCCCGACGGGCGCCAGAGCGTGCAGACCTATGTCCTGGAGCACGACTGGGGCGTGGTGTGCGACGCCATCCGCCGCGAGCTCTCCCGCGGCGGGCAGGTGTACTACCTGCACAACCGCGTGGAGACCATCGACCGCTGCGCCGCGAAGCTCAAGGCGATGCTCGGCGAGGAAGTCTCCGTCGCCGTCGCGCACGGAAAGCTCGACGAAAAGGGACTGTCCGCCGTCATGCAGGATATGGAGTCCGGCGCGGTGCAGGTGCTCGTATGCACCACCATCATCGAGACCGGCATCGACATTCCGAACGTCAATACGCTCATCATCGAGGACGCCGACCGCCTCGGCCTCGCGCAGCTCCACCAGATCCGCGGGCGCATCGGGCGCTCTCCGCGCCGCGCGTACGCCTATATGACCTATCGGCAGGGGAAGATCCTCACCGAGGTCGCCGCCAAGCGTCTCACCGCCATCCGCGAGTACGCGGAGTTCGGCTCGGGCTTCCGCATCGCGATGCGCGATCTTGAGATCCGCGGCGCGGGCAACCTGCTCGGCCCCGAGCAGTCGGGCTACATGACGTCCGTCGGCTACGATATGTATTTGCAGCTGCTCGAAGAGGCGGTGCTGGAGGAGCGCGGCGAAAAGAAGCCGCGCCGCAGCGAGGTAAGCGCCGACCTCACCGTGTCGGCGAATCTGCCCGAGAGCTACATTCCGTCCCCCGAGCAGCGCATGGACGTTTACCGCCGCATCGCGGCGCTCACCACGCAGGAGGAGTCCCGCGACCTTTTGGACGAGCTGCTCGACCGCTACGGCGAGGCGCCCAAGAGCGTGCTTGCGCTGATGGACGTGGCGCTTCTGCGCACCGCCGCCGCTGAGGTCGGTATGCGCGACATCACCCAGCGCGGCGAGAACGTCGCCTTCACGTTCGGCGACGGTTTCCCCGTGGAGGCGGTGATGCGCCTTTGTTCCTCGCCCAAAAACCGACGCCGCCTGACGCTTTCCGCCGGAACGGAGCCGAGGCTCACGCTGAAGCTCGCGCGCGGCGAGGACGTGCTGAACGCCTCGCTCACGCTTGTGAACGACCTGCGTGTGGGACAAGAGACGAAAGACTGAAAGAAGGAATATCCGACATGTGGAAAGAAAGAGCCCTCTCGGCGCTGCTCGCCGCCGCGCTCGGCGCGCTAGCGCTGCTTGCCGTCGTGCGCTTTACGCCGTCCCCTCCGCCCTTTACGCCGTCGC
>JAWRIJ010000086.1:0-13235 GCA_040307975.1 Oscillospiraceae bacterium
CGGCGGTTTCGCCTGTGAAAGCAAGAAGAGGAGCGACCGGCATGCTGGAATCATTGATCACCGCCGTTCAACGGGCGGGACTGACCGACCCTGTTTATTATGCGTTTCATGTGGCGGGTTTTGTCGCCGTGGTACTGTTCAATATGTGGCTTGGCGGGAAATACGGCATTTCCCGTCTTCGCACCATACTGATCGCGCTGATCGTCTATCCGCTGACGTATCTTTGGATGCTGATTCAGTTTTGGATCGAGAGCGGTTTTGAGGTCTTTGGCGGACAGAACATCGTACGAAGCTTCATCTATATCCCTGTGTTCTGCTTGCTGGCGGCGCGGGTTTTGAAGTATGACCGCTCGCTTATATGCGATTTTGTCGCCCCAAGCCCCTGCGTGGTGCAATGCGTCAGCCATCTTGGCTGCGTGTTCGCGGGCTGCTGCCACGGTTATCCCGCCGCGCACGGGATCTACAATCCGAAGCTTTTGTCGACGGTGTTTCCGTCGCAGCCGCTGGAATCGCTGGTGGCGCTTCTGATCGTCCTTGTTTTGGTGTACCGCACGCACAGGCAGAACTGGCAGGTTGACGGAAGGAGCTTTCCCATTATGCTCGTTCTGTTCGGCTCGACGCGCTTCCTTTTGGAGTTCTTGCGCGACAACGACAAGGTACTTTGGGGTTGCTCCGCACTTTCGTTCCACGCGCTGCTGATGTGCGCGGTGGGGCTTGTGTGGCTGGCGGTACTGGCGCTGCGGGAAAAGCGTGTGCAGTCGCAAAACGCCTGACGGGGCGCTCCCGTCGTGATAGGCGACGATTTTTGCTGCCGTGTGCCAAAGAGAGAACACAGAGTAGAAGGCACCGCGGCGGCGGTGCCTTTTCAAATAGTGGGGGCGGACAGGCGCCTTGCGGCGTGCCGGCAAAAGAGCCCCCCGCAAGAGAATTCGGAAACGGAGTTGTTGAAATGGGAAACGTACAAACGAAGCTGCATTTGGAGCGGAGCCGCTACTTTGTACGGGGGGCGTTTCGCAGATTTTTCATTCCAGCCCTGTTCAGCAGCTTTTGGATGGCGATCGCGGGCGTCGTGGACAGCGTGTTTGTCGGCAACGGCATCGGCACCGAAGGGCTTGCCGCCATCGGTTTCGGACAGCCGGTATACCTGTTCTACAACATTCTGAGCTACGGCTTTTCCATTGGAGGCTCCATCCACTACGCCTCCAAGCTTGCCGAGGGCCGCGAGGAGGAGGGCAACCGCATCTTCCACACCATTTTGCGCCTTCTGCTGACGGTCTACATTGTGACGGCGGCGCTGGGGCTGCTGCTTTTGCCGCAGCTCATTCGTCTGCTTGGCGCAGACCCCGCGGACGAGTTGACGCGCTCCTACATCCGCACGCAGCTGATCTTTGTGCCGATCATGTTCTGTCAGGGGCCGTTCTACTATTTCGTCAACGCCGATAACGGACCTAAAACCGCGGCGCTGGCAATGTCGGTTTCCGGCATTGTGGACACGATCTTCAGCTATATTTTTATCATCAAAATGGATCTCGGCGTGCGTGGCTCGGTCTATTCCACAGTGGTCGGCGCTGCGCTGATGCTGAGCATCACGGGGGCGCATATCCTGCGCCGCCGCGGCGCGCTGCGCTTTGGAAGGGCGAAGATGGACGCTAAGGCAATCGGCAGCGCGGCGCGCACGGGCTTCGCAACTTCGATGCAATACCTCTACCAGTTCATCACGATGATCGCGGTGAACCGGCTGCTGGTGCGCCTCGGCGGCGGCGTCGCGGTTGCCGCCTTTGATGTGGTCTACAACATCTCGCTGCTGTGCGCCTCCATCACGGACGGCACGAACATGGCGGCCGAGCCGATGTTCTCCAGCTATCGCAGCGAGCGGAACCTCGGCAATGTGCGCATCACGCTTCGGCTCGCGCTTGCGTGGTCGAGCGTCATATCGGGGCTGCTTACCACTGCCCTTTTGCTGTTCGCACCGCAGTTCAGCGCCCTGTTCGGCATGAGCGAGGGCGAGGGGCTCGCCTACGCTTCAACGGGCATCCGCATCTTTGCGTTCAGCGTTCTTCCCGCGATGGTCAATGTGGTGTTCAGCGGCTATTATCAGTCCATCCTGCGCGAGTGGCTGGCGTACCTGATCACGTTTCTGCGCTCGTTTGTGTTCTATTTGCTTTCGCTGGCATTTTTTGCACGGGGAGGGATGGACGTTTTTTGGTACGTTTTCCTTGTGTCGGAGCTGCTCTCTGTTTTGGTGTGGGCGCCGTGTGCCGTGCTGCGCGGCGGATTTCTCCAACTCAAAAGCGTCGACGTCAGATGTGCGCGTTCTGTCGTTGTCGACCAGTCCTCGCAGGAGATATCCGACGTCGTCTCACAGATCCAGTCGTTCTGCGAGGAGCGGGGGACGGGGCCGAAGCAGGTCATGTATATCGGGCTTGCCATCGAGGAGGTCTGTTGCGCCATCGTCGAGCACTGCAAGGATAAGATGGGAGACATCTACGTTCAGGTGACGGTCGTGGCGGAGGACGGCGAAACGACGCTTTTCCTGCGTGACAACGCCTACGAGTACAACCCGCTCGGCACGGATACTTACGCGGAGGAGCTGACCGCCGACGAGCAAGCGGAGCTTCTGGGCATCCGCATTGTGCAGAAGACGGCGAGAGAGTTTTATTACCGGCGCTATTCCGGCTTCAATACATTGGTGATCCGACTGTGAGGTGACGCTATGGAGCAAAAGAAAGCGACATTTTCCCTGAGCAGAAAGCTTGCGTTGATGGTTGCGGCGATCGCTTTGACCCTCAGCGCGGTGCTGATCATTCTGAGCTATCTGCATTATAAGAGCGAAATGTACGCACACTACGAGGAGTTCGCTATGAATATCGGCGCGGTGGCGGCGTCCCAGCTCGATCCCGACCGTATCCAGCATTATCTCGACACCTGCGAGCGGGACGAGGAATACGAGGCCGCGTTCCGGACGCTCTGCGACATTCGTGAGAACGGCGGTGTGATGTACCTGTACGTCGTCAAGCCGGAAGTGGACGAGGTGTGGTACGTCATGGACACCGATCCCTCGGAGGATGCGATCCCGCTGGGCTATCACGAGCCTTATTACGAGGGCGCGTTCGCCGAGAATGCCGAACGTATGACGCGCGGCGAGCGTATTGAGCCGCTGGTGAGCAACGAGCAGTTTGGCTGGCTGATGAGCGTCTACTATCCCATGCAGACGTCAAGCGGCGCGCCGGCGGGCTATGTGGGCGTCGATATCCAGATGACCGACGTTATGAACGACCTGCATCGCTTCGCACGGCAGATGATCGTGCTGATGGCGGTGCTGACGGCGATTTTGTCGCTGGTGTTCATCGGCATCACGTCGAAGACCATGGCGGAGCCAATCAAGCGGTTATCGGCGGCGGCGGAAAAGCTGGTGCGTGAG
Organism: Oscillospiraceae bacterium; assembly: GCA_040307975.1. Lineage (GTDB taxonomy): Bacteria > Bacillota > Clostridia > Oscillospirales > Oscillospiraceae > Hominicoprocola. The sequence continues at coordinate 3,422 of JAWRIJ010000086.1, forward strand.
CAGTCCGGCGAAGGGACGGAGACGTCCATTTTCAATCAGCTTACCATCCGCTCGCGGGATGAGGTCGGCGCCCTGTACGAAAGCCTCACGCAGATGGAACACGACATGAACGCCTACATCCGCGACCTTGTGAGCGTGACCGCGGAAAAGGAGCGCATCGGCGCGGAACTGAACGTCGCCACGCAGATCCAGGCGGATATGCTGCCGCGTATCTTTCCGGCGTTCCCCGACCGTAAGGAGTTTGACATTTACGCCAGCATGACGCCGGCGAAGGAGGTCGGAGGCGACTTCTACGACTTTTTCCTCATCGACGACGACCATCTTGGCCTCGTGATGGCGGACGTTTCCGGCAAAGGCGTGCCGGCGGCGCTCTTTATGGTCATCGCCAAGACGCTCATCAAAAACCAAACGCAGACCGGCGACTACTCGCCCGCAAAGGTGCTTATGCGCGTCAATGAGCAGCTTTGCGAAGGCAACGAGGCGGAGCTGTTCGTGACCGTTTGGCTGGCGATCCTTGAGATCAGCACCGGCCGCGGCATGGCGGCGAACGCGGGGCATGAGCATCCGGCGCTGCGCCGCGCGGACGGGAAGTATGAGTTGGTGGAGTACCGTCATTCGCCCGCCGTGGCGACGATGGAGGGGCTCCGCTTCAGAGAGCACGAATTTGAGCTGCATCCGGGCGACAGTCTGTTCGTCTACACGGACGGCGTTGCGGAGGCGACGGACGCCGCGGGCGAGCTTTACGGAACGGATCGCATGCTTGACGCGCTGAACAGGAACCCCAGCGCCTCACCGAAAGATATCCTTGCGGAGGTAAAGAGATCGGTAGACGATTTTGTCGGCGAGGCGCCGCAGTTTGACGACATTACCATGCTGTGCCTGCATTACACCGGATCGGACGGGATGGAGAAGGAGGGCGTATGAGCGATAATAAGGTCTTAAAGGTTGCGGCGGACACGAACAAGCTCTATGAGGTGCAGGACTTCGTAAACGCCATGCTTGAGGAGCACGGCTGCCCGCCCATGACGCAGATGCTCATTGAGGTCTCGCTGGAGGAACTGTTTGTCAACATCGCGCATTATGCCTATCCCGAAGGAAACGGCTGGGCGGAAATCCATGCGCGCATGGAGGGCGACGTCGCGGTCATTACGCTCGTTGACGGGGGCGTTCCGTTTGACCCGCTCGCAAAGCCCGATCCGGATATTTCCCTGTCCGCGGATGATCGGACGATCGGCGGGCTTGGCATCTACATGGTCAAGAAGAAAATGGACGAGATGACCTATGAGCGTCGCGACGGCAAAAATATCCTGACGTTCAAAAAGAAGCTGTAAACGCGTACACAGTACGCAAACCTTTAATGGGAGCGATACGATATGATCGGAGCAACCAGCGGCGGGAAGGATATCCTCGTCAGCCGCGATCTCGGCATCCATATCCCCTATGGCGCGGGTATGTTTGATTTGCGTATGGATGCGAGCAAGTACGGCCTGCTTACGTTCGATGCGACGCACGCGCTCAGCGCGGGATTACCGGAGCAGATGGGCCTCGCTGGTTTTCTTGCGCAGCGCAAGCAGTCGACCGACGGGCAGCTTTCCAAGGCGACGGCCGGTTCGGTGCGGCCGAACGCGTCTTGAGCGACACGGCTGTGAAGATCCCGCAGGGCGCCTGTGAAGTCGTCCGTGCGCTTGCGCGCGCGGGTTACGAGGCGTATCTTGTGGGCGGCTGCGTGCGGGACATGCTCCTTGGGGCGCGGACGCACGACTGGGACGTCTGCACGAATGCGCGTCCGGAGGAGATCAAGCGCGCGCTTGCGCCGTACCGGACGCTCGATACCGGCATCAAGCACGGTACGGTGACAGCGCTGATGCCGGACGGCGCATATGAAACGACGACCTATCGACTGGACGGAACGTATTCGGACGGACGGCATCCGGATTCGATCGAATTCACGGATTCGTTGACTGAGGATCTGTCGCGCAGGGACTTCACGATCAATGCCATGGCGATGCCGCTCAACGAAGATGGGAGCGCGGGCGTGCTTGTGGACCCGTTCGGCGGACGGGAGGATCTTCGCCGCGGCGTGCTGCGCTGCGTCGGAGACCCGGACATGCGTTTCAAAGAGGATGCGCTGCGCATCCTGCGCGCGCTCCGCTTCGTGAGCCGCTTGGACCTGACGGTCGAAGCGGCGACTCGCGACGCGATGCTGCGCGGCAGCGCGCAGCTTCGGCGCATTTCCGCAGAGCGCGTGTTCGACGAGCTCTGCGAGATCCTTGTAACGGAGCGCCCGGGGAACTATCTGCGCGCCTATCAGGAGATCCTGCTTGAGGTTGTGCCGGAGCTGCGGCCCTGCGTCGGATTCGACCAGCGCAGCCCGTGGCATTGTTACGACGTGCTCGACCACATCCTGCGCAGCGTCGACGCCGCGCCGCCGGAGCTGACGGTGCGTCTCACGATGCTGCTGCACGATGCGGGAAAGCCTGCCGCCGCGTCAGTCGACGAAGCGGGGGTCGGGCACTTTTACGGGCATCAAAAAATATCGGCGGAGCTTGCGGAGGCCGCGCTGCGCCGCCTGCGTTGTCCCAACCGCCTGCTGCGGGACGTTACGGCGCTCGTGCTACACCACGACGCGCAGGTGGAGCCGACGGAGCGCTCCGTGCGTCGATTGCTCAATCGAATGGGTGTGGAACAGGCGCGGCGTTTGCTCGCTGTCAAACGCGCGGATACGCTGGCGCAGTCGGAACAGGCGCGCGCGAGACTGGAAACGCTGGCGCAATGCGAAGAACAGCTCAAGCGCGTTATTGCTGAGGGACAGGCGTTTTCGCTCAAGAAGCTTGCCATCAAGGGGGACGATCTGACGAAGCGCGGCGTCGTCCCCGGGCCGGAGGTCGGGCGCAGGCTCCGTCTCGCGCTGGACGCGGTGCTCGACGGGAACGCGCCGAACGAGCGTGATGCGCTTTTGGAAATAGCCCTGCGCGGATAAAAAAGAGGCACGACCCGTTATGGGCCGTGCCTTTGCTGATTGCCGCGCGTTACAGATCGATCGTGCCGGTGAATTTGCCGTTGGCAACGTAATACGCCGCGCCGTGCTCGGGCTTAGCGGGCGCTTCGACCGACTTGACGACGGAAGCGGCAGCCTTCTTGTTTGCTTTCTTCTTGGAATTGCAATTTTTCGCGCGGATGTTATAATAAGAAATTGATCATGCTTTGGATCATTTGCTTTCCTCGGTAGAATTAGGATGATATTGCGGTTTTTGAGCACCTTATGAGGTTCCGGCGATGATAAAAATACTGTTTGTCTGCCACGGCAACATCTGTCGCAGCCCGATGGCGGAGTTCGTGATGAAGGACATGGTGGAAAAGGCGGGACGCTCGACGGAGATCTTTGTGGCGTCCGCGGCGACGACGGATGAAGAGATCGGCAACCCCGTCTATCCGCCCGCAAAGCGGAAGCTTGCCGAGCATGGGCTTGACTGCGAGGGCAAGACGGCGCGCAGGATGCGCCGGGCGGACTATGACGAATACGATCTGCTCATCGGGATGGATCGGGAGAATTTGCAGGACATGCGCCGCTTTTTTCACGGCGATCCAGCGGAAAAGATCCATCTGCTGATGGATTATACCGCCCGCACGGGCGACGTCGCCGACCCATGGTATACGCGAGACTTTGAGGCGACGTGGCGTGACGTCGAGGCGGGCTGCCGCGCGCTTCTGAAGCGGCTGCCGCGCGAAGGAGGACGCTGAAATGGGAGGGAAAAACGGCGCGTTGCGCGCGAAAGTGCTGCTCTATCGCCTGGGTGAGGAAAGCGAACGGGGCAGGACGCTGCGCGCGATCCTACGTGAAATGAAACTGCCGGCGCTCAGCGCGGATGAGACCCAGCTCGGCGAAACGGTGGAGCGGCTTGTTTCCACAAATGCCGCCGTGGCGCCGGAGCATACGCCGACACGCGTGCCGGAGACCGAATTCATGCTGCTCTGCGCCCTCGGCGACCGGCAGCTCGACCGCTTGCTCGCCGCAATGCGCCGCGCCGGAGTCAGCGTGCCGTACAAGGCGGTGCTGACGGAGCGAAACCGCGCATGGACGCTGGAGCAGCTCATTGATGAGGTAGCGCGGGAGCATGATGCGCTCCATCGAGAAACGTAAAAGCCGCACCCCGTCAAGGTGCGGCTTTTTTGTGTCCGATTTACGACTTTGCTTTAACCCTTCAGCGGCTGCGGTACGTCGAGCGTATCGCCGACACAGAAGTAAGCCAGCTCACCGGTCGCGAGCAACGTGCCGTCCTCGCCGGTGATGTCTACGCGCGTGAGGCAGATGGTCTTGCCGCGATGGAGCACGCGCCCTTCCGCACGGATGACCCCGCCGGTCTGATTGTGGATGTAATTCATGTGGCTCGATTGAGTCACATAGCACCGCCCGTCGGAGTGCGCCGCGTAGCCGGCGGCGTTGTCCGCCATACCGGCGAGCAGCCCACCGTGGACAAAACCGCGCGGATTCTTACTCTCGGGGCGGATGGCGAGCTTGAAGACCGCGTAGTCCGGCTCGACGTGCTCGACTTCCAAATGGTTGAAGACCGCAAAGGCGTTGCCGCCGGTCAGCTCCTGCGCTTTGCGTTCCGCGATGGCAGAATCGTCCATGGAGATCCCTCCTTATGTCGAAAAGGCGTAGACCGTCTCGCTGTGCAGATGCGTGCCAGCGCGCAGGACGGGAGACGGGAAGCCGTAGCAGTTCATAGCGTTTGGATAAAGCTGCGTTTCCAAACACACCGCGCCATGCTTTTGCATGACCGTGCCGTTTTTACCGCGGCGCTCGGTGAGGAAGTTCGCGGTGTAGAGCTGCATGCCGGGCATATCGGTCCATACGGTCAGCTTGACGCCGCTTTGCGCGCCGCAGAGCATGGCGGCACGCTTGCCGCTGAGGCAGAAGTTGTGGTCATAGCCTCCGCAGCGCCGCAGCTGTTCGTCGTCGGCGCGGAGGTCGGCGCCGATCAGCTTGCCCGCGCGAAAATCGAACGGCGTGCCTTCCACGTCCAACAGCCTTCCGGTGGGCAGGGTGTCCGCGTCGTTTTCGCAAAAACGTTCGGCAAAGATCTGCAAGCGGTGAGATTCGATGCTTCCGCCGCCGTCGAGGTTGAAGTAAGTGTGATTGGTGAGATTAACAAGCGTGTCGGCGTCCGTGTCGGCGTCGTAGGCGATATGCAGCGCGCCTTCCGGCGTGAGCGTATAGGTGACGCGCACACGCAGATTGCCGGGATACCCCTCCTCGCCGTCGGGGGAAAGGCGCTCGAAGACGACGCTGTCTTCCCGCGCGTCCATCTGCCACATGCGCTTGTCAAAGCCGCGCACGCCGCCGTGCAGGTGGTTTGCGCCGTTGTTTTTGGCAAGCTCATAGGTCTTGCCGCCCAGCGAGAACGCCGCGCCGCCGATGCGGTTTCCCACGCGCCCGATCGTAGCGCCGAGGTAACCGCCCTGCGCCTCGTATTCCACGGCGGTGTCGTAACCGAGCGCGACGTCCACGCGATTGCCGGCGCGACAGGGGACGCAGAGCGACTGGAGCGTGGCGCCGTAATCGAGCAGTGTCGCGCTCATGCCGGCGGCGCTTTCGATGCGCGCGGCGGAGACCGCTGTGCCGTCGCTCAGCGTGTCAAAGGGGAAGACCGTTACGCTCATGGGATCAAAACCTTTCCAAATTTCTTTTTATCTGTGGAGAATGGGACTGAGGGGCTTGTAAACCAAAAAGCAGATCAGGGTCACAAGCAAGCCCTTGAGGAAGGTGAACGGCGCATTGAAGACGACCAAGCACTCAAGAAGACCGTTGACCGACGGGCGGATCGCCTGATACGCGGCGATGATGGCGTCAATGGGCATGAACTTTGCATACATCGGATAGGTGATGAAGTAGTTCAGCGGGACGGACAAAACCGCCATGCACACCGCGCCGAGCAGCGCGCCGAGCAGCGCGCTCTTGCGGCTTTTGCCACGGTGATAGAGAAGACCTACGGGAAACACGAAGCACACGCCGAGCAGAAAGTTGCACAACTCGCCCACACCGCCCGTTGTGGAGATGGCGAGGTGAATGAGGTTCTTGACGAGGCAAACCGTTACGCCCCAAACGGGGCCGAGGGCGAACGCGGCGAGAAGCCCGGGCAGCTCGCTGACGTCCATCTTGATGAAGCCGGGGATCAGAAACGGCAGGGAGAAGTCGAGGAACATCAGCACAAAGGCGACCGCCGAAAGCATGGCGGTGATAGTGAGCTTGTGGGTGCGCTGCGCCTCTTTGGCAAACGATGCGGAACTGGACATAACAAAACACTCCTTTACGAAATTGCACCGAAAGACAGCCTTCGGGTGCATGACGCAAAAGAGCGAGGAATCGCGCATGGCACATCTTCTCTCATCCGGACTGTAGGAAACCTGCCGGTTTCCACCGTCGGTGCCGGAATTTCGCCGGCTCGTGCGGGAAGACCCGCTTGCGGACTGTAACCGCCGGTGGGGAATTTCACCCCGCCTCGAAGACCAGTGATTCAGTTCGAGTAATAACATACACGCTTGATTCCTGTTTGTCAATAGCAAAGCTTGACGGGTACGCAAAAAAAGACTTTACAAAAACAAACGAACGTTCTATAATAGAGGGGGAAAGGAGGGCGGCGACTGTGCGTGGAAGACAGAGCGCGTGCTGTTTCACGGGGCATCGCCCCGCGAAGCTGCCGTGGGGAAACAACGAGGATGACGTGCGCTGCAAGGCACTCAAGGCGCGGATCCATGCCGTCGTCGAAAGTGCGATCCTTGAGGGGACGGAGCATTTCCTCTGCGGTATGGCGGAGGGCTGCGATTTGTATTTCTGCGAGATCGTGCTGGAACTGAAAAAGTGCTACCCGCACGTCACGCTGGAGGCGGCGCTGCCGTGTCCCACGCAGGCGGAGAAATGGAGCGCGGCATCGCATGTGCGCTATGAGGCGCTGCTTGCGCGCTGCGATTACGAGACCGTGGTGCAGGAGCGGTACAGCCCCGGGTGCATGCAGCGGCGCAACCGCTACATGGTCGACCACGCAAGTTTACTGCTCGCAGCACACGATGGGCTGCCGGGCGGCACGCGCAACACTATCGAATACGCGCTCAAACGCGGCGTACCGGTGGTGGATATTCCAATCAGATAAACAAAAAAGACGGCGTGAGCCGTCTTTTTTGTGCGCCGCCTGAGAGCGCTGAATAAAATTTACAAAGTAAAGATGGGTTTACAGGGAGATGAGCCCCGCGTCGAGCATCCGTTGCAGAGAGAGCAGGACCCCAAGCTTTGCGTGCGGCCAAGTCAACCCGCCCTGATAGTAAACCGCGTAGGGTGGGCGCACGGGACCGTCGGCAGAGAGCTCGATGGAGCTGCCCTGTACGAACGCGCCCGCCGCCATGATGACGGGCGAATCGTAACCGGGCATTGGCGCGGGGAGGGGCGTGGCAAAGCTGTCCACGGGCGCCGCCTGCTGGATGCCGAGGCAGAACGCGCGCATTGCCGCCTCGCTTCCCAGCTCGATTGCCTGAATGATGTCATGGCGCTCCTCCGCGGCGGAGGGGACGACGCGGAAGCCGAGCTTTTCGTAGGCGGCGGCGGCAAACACCGCGCCGCGCAAAGCGGCAGCGGTGACGGTGGGCGCAAGGAAAAAGCCCTGATAGAGCGCGGGCAAAAGTCCGAGGTTTGCGCCGACCTCCTGCCCGAGCCCAGGCGCGGAGAGACGATAGGCACAGCGATCGACGCACGCCTGGGTGCCGACGATGTAGCCGCCGATGGGGGCGAGCCCGCCGCCGGGATTTTTAATGAGCGAGCCGACGGTCATATCCGCGCCTACATCACTCGGCTCAATAGACTCAACAAATTCGCCATAACAGTTGTCGACCAAAACGACGGCATTTTCGCTGATAGACTTTACTAATGAAATAGACTCTTTGATTTGCGCGATACTGAGTGTAGAGCGGGTTTGATACCCCTTGGAGCGCTGAATATGCACCAACTTCGTCTTCCGGGAGACGGAGGCGCGGATAGCGGAAAGGTCGAAGCTGCCATCCGGCAATAAGTCGACCTGACGGTAGGAAACGCCGTATTCCTTGAGCGAGCAGGGCGACGGACGGATGCCGATGACCTCTTCCAGCGTATCGTAGGGCTTGCCGGAGACGGCGAGCAGCTCGTCGCCGGGGAGCAGGTTCGCGCTCAGCGCGACCGCGAGCGCGTGTGTGCCGCAGACGAGCTGCGGGCGGACGAGGGCGGCCTCGGTGTGGAACGTGTCGGCATAGACGCGCTCCAGCGTGTCGCGCCCCATGTCATCGTAGCCGTAGCCGGTCGTGGCGGCAAAATGTGCGGCGGCGACGCGGTTCTTCTGCATTGCAGCGAGTACCTTCGCCTGCCCCAGCTCAGCGTTGGCGTCGATGGCGGCGAAGCGCTCCGTGAGCGTTGCGAGCACGCTCTCGCCGAAGACGAGCACGGCGGGACTGACGCCGAGAGCGCGGTAGATGTCGTTTGTGTTCATTTTTGGCTTCCTTGCTTTCTCAAATTTGCGTAGCGGGGCTATTATAGAGCGCTTGCTCGAAAATGGCAAGATTGTTTTGCAATCGTTTGTTTTTTGGCTCATATTCAAGCGCGCGGCGCACCGCGTCAATCGCTTTTTCGACCTGACCGAGACGCCACCAGCCGATGGAGAGATAGTCCCACGGCAGCGCGCCCCAGGCGTAGCCCTCGGTGATATAGGTCGCAGGCCGCTCCGTGATCGAAACGGCGCAGCTTGCGAGGTAGACGACGCCCGGCCAGTTCTGGCTGTCGTACAGAAGCGATGCGTAGTCGACGTATGGCTCGCGCAGATGCGGCGCCTCGGCGATGGCGCGGTGATACCACACGGCGGCGAGGTCGTCGCGTCCGAGACGGCGGTAACAACGCCCGATGAAGCGCATTGAGGCGCATCGTTCGTCCGCCCACACCGCCCGAGGCAGCGCAAGATGCGCGCGGAGCGTGTCGATCGCCTTTTGCCACTCGCCGTGATACATGTATTCACGCCCGAGATAGTGGCGGCTGCGGTCGTCGTCGGGATCCTCGCCGACGGCGAGTTCCAACAGCGGCAGATACTGCCCGCGCGACTTTGCCTCGTCGGGGTGGTGGTCAAGCTGGAGCTCGTGGATGGTGACGATGTGTTCGCGGCCCTCGCCGACGTACTCCAGCACCTCGTGGACGGGCCGCGTCCAGCGGTAGCAGCCGTTTTTGTGGATCTTTTCCGGCCAAAAGACATGTCCCTCGCGCCCGTCGGGGAGAAAGCTCCAAGTGTAGCGGTAACGGGCGCGGGTGGCGTCGGGCGTCCATGCCGCCTCCAGCGCAGCGCGCCAGCCGGGGCGGAACTGTTCATCAAGATCGACGCAGCAGCAGATATCCGTCTCAGCGGGAATGAGCTTCATCGATTCGTTGCGCGCGACGTCGAACCGCCAAGGCTCAATGGTCTTCTGTTCGACGATCGCACCGCGCGCGCGAAGCTTTTGGACCGTATCGTCCGTGGAGCCGGTATCGAGCACGCAGACCGTATCCGCCTCGGACATGGAGTCCAAAAAGCGGTCAACAAACGCGGACTCGTTTTTCGCAATGGCGTAAACGCAGACGCTATAGATAGGATGACCTCCTTGCAGGGAAAGAGGGACAGCAGAGCCGTCCCCCTCCCAAATTGCGTTAGGCTTCCAGCAGACCCGCGGCGCGCAGGTTTGCCAGCAGTGTGTTAAACGCGGCGATCACAGCCGCCAGATCGGCGGTGGGAGCCAAATCAGCGACCGCCGCCGCAGGCGTGACCGGACCGGC
>JAWRIJ010000087.1:0-12084 GCA_040307975.1 Oscillospiraceae bacterium
GATGGCGAACGCCACGCTGTCCGCGATCGAGTGGTTGACGTGGATGAACTCCACGGAGAATTTGCCCGCCTTGACAGTCATGCCGCGTTCGACCGTGACGATCTTCGTCGATTTGGCAAGCCCGTGCTCCTCCAGCTTGAGGCGGATGAGCCCCGCGGTCAGGCGGGTACAGTAGATGGGCACGTTGACCTGCTTGAGTACGTAGGGGATGGCGCCGATGTGGTCTTCGTGCCCGTGCGTGATAAAAAGACCGCGGATGCGCTTTTTGTTTTTGACGAGATAGCTTACGTCCGGAATGACGCAGTCGACGCCGTACATCTCCTCGTCGGGGAACGCCATGCCGCAGTCGACGATGATGATCTCGCCGCCGTACTCGTACACGGTCATGTTCTTGCCGATCTCGTCGAGCCCCCCGAGGGGGATGATCTTCAATTGTTCAGCCAATTTTGATTACACTCCTGTTTTTTGAATAATGGCGTCCAAACAGCCCGCGGCACGGCGAACGGCGCATCAAAACGCACAGAAACAAAGACGTCCGTGCGTCCGCGCTTCGCCCTGAATCGCGAAGCGGATGCGCACCGGCAGCGTCCGGAAGACTGGTGATGGACTTGTTTTTTATAGATACCGTGCGGCGTCACACCCGTACGGTAAATAACGATTACTATATATTTTATCACAAATTGTCTGAATTGTATACAACTTTTTTAAAATCTCGGATTTGAACAGATTTTTGCTTGTAAGCAGGCAGGGCCTTGTGCTATAATACAGTATCTATGTGTTGAAGCCTGTATCCAAGGGGGCGGAGAGATTGGCGAAACGCTTTACGAAGCTGACCGAACCGAATATGCGGCTGTATTTTATCCTCGCGGCGTTGTTCGCGGTGGCGACGTTTTGTACGGCCGTTCCGCGGCTGCCGCTGGCGATCGCGGAGTGCGTCATCGTTGCCGCGCTCTATTTCTATTTCAGCTCCACGGCGAAGAAGCGCCGCGAGGAGATCGAGCGTTATATCGACGCCGTGACGGACGACATGACGAGTGTGGGCAAGGCGTCGATGCTCTCCGCGCCGATCGCGATGATGGTCTTCCGGCCCGATACGCAGGAGCTTTTGTGGAACAACGAGAGCTTCCGCGAGCTGACGGGTGTGAAGGAGGACGTCTTTGAGAATCAGATCGGCGACGTGTTGCCGTCGTTTTCCTCCCGCTGGCTGCTTGAGGGCAGGAGCGAAGCGCCCGAAACGGTCGTTGTAAATGACCGGCACTTCCACGTCTACGGCACGCTCAGCCATCCGGGCGGCACCCGCCGCGGCACGCTGCTCGCGACGACGTATTGGTTCGACGTGACCGAAACCGACGCCCTGCGAGCCGCAAACGAGAACGGACGCCCCATCGTCGGCATCGTGATGGTAGACAACTATGAGGAATTGATGAAGGCGGGCACCGAGGCGTCCCGCGCCGCGATCCTCGCACGCATCAACGAGAAACTCAACGCGTGGCTGGACGGCACGGAGAGCCTGTTCTGCCGCCTTGACCGCAACCGCTACCTGTTTGTACTCTCGCAGGAGAGGTATGACGCGCTGGCGCAGGCAAAGTTCTCCGTGCTCGATTCCGTGCGCGAGGTCGTGACGGAGGACGGCGTCGCCGCGACGCTGTCCATCGGCGTCGGCAAGGACGCGGAGAATTTTGCCGTACTCTACAGATATGCTTCTCTCTCCATTGAAATGGCGCTCTCGCGCGGCGGCGACCAGGTCGTCGTGCGCAACAAGCTGGATTTTGAGTTCTATGGCGGCAAGTCGCAGGCGTCCGAAAAGCGCACAAAGGTCAAGTCCCGCGTGATGGCGAACGCGCTCGGCGAGCTTATTTCCGATGCGTCGCAGGTCTTTATCATGGGCCACAAGCACGCGGACATGGACGCCGTCGGCGCGGCGGCGGGCGTCGCGTGCATCGCGCGCAAGCGCGGCAAGAAAGCGTATATCGTCATCGACAGGGAGAACAACGCCTCCGAGGCGGTGCTTGCGCGGCTGGGGGAGCTGCCGGAATATGAGAACATGTTCATCGGCGGCAACGACGCGTTCATCATGGCGCGCTCGGGCGCGCTGCTCGTTGTGGTCGACACCAACCGTCCCGATTTCGTCGAGTCCGAGTCGCTGCTCGACGCGTGCAACCGTGTTGCGGTCATCGACCACCACCGCAGGGCGGCGAGCTATATCGAATCCGCCGCGCTCAACTTCCATGAGCCTTACGCCTCGTCGGCGTCGGAGCTGGTTACGGAGCTGCTGCAATATCTCGTTGAGCCAGGCGACCTTTTGCGCGCGGAGGCGGAGGCGCTGCTCGCGGGCATGGTGCTCGACACGAAAAACTTCACGCGCCGCACCGGCGGACGCACCTTTGAGGCGGCGGCGTACCTGCGCCGCGCGGGCGCGGATACCGCGGATGTGCAGCGCCTGTTCCAAGGTAACCTGAGCGATATGATCGAGCGCTACAACATCATCCGGCACGCGGAGATGTATCGCGAGAATATTGCCATTGCGGCAATCAACGAGGAGATCGACCGCGTGACCGCCGCGAAGGCGACGGACGAGTTGCTGACACTGCAGGGCGTGCATGCGTCGTTCGTTCTGTTCCGCCACGGTTCGGGTGTCAACCTTTCCGCGCGCTCGCTCGGCGAGGTCAACGTGCAGCTCATAATGGAAAAGCTCGGCGGCGGCGGAAACTCGACCACCGCGGGCGCGCAGATCGCGGACGGCACGGTGGACGCCGTGCGCGAGCAGCTGCTCGGCGCGATCGACGAGTATTTTGAAGAATAAGCGATAAGGAGAACATACCATGAAGGTCATTCTACAACAGGACGTGAAGGGACAGGGCAAAAAGGGCGAGATGATCGAAGCCGCCGAGGGCTACGCGCGCAATTTCCTTTTGCCGCGTAAGCTCGCGGTCGCCGCGACGCCCGACGCGATCAATACCATGAACCTCAAGGAGGCGGCGCGCCGCAAGGAAGAGGCGGAGAATCGTGCCGCCGCCGTGGAAAAGGCGGAGAAGCTGCGCGGCAAGACCGTCAAGGTCACCGCCAAGGGCGGCGCGGGCGGCAAGCTGTTCGGCGCCGTGACGGGCAAGGAGATATCCGAGGCGCTGGGCAAGCAGTTCGGCGTGGAGGTCTCCAAGCAGCAGCTCGTGCTCGACCCGATCAAGACCTTCGGCGCGCACGAGGTCAAGGCGAAGCTCGGCTACGAAGTGAGCGTGACTTTTTCGGTTGAAGTTTCCGAGGAAGCATAAGGAGGCGCAGCCCCATGGCGATGGAAGACGAACTCTTATACCGCCAAATGCCGCACAGCCTTGAGGCGGAGCAGGCCGTGCTCGGCTCTATGCTCATCGACGCGAACTGCATCCGGGACGTGATGGAAAAGCTGCGCCCCGAGGATTTCTACCTGCGTCAGAACCGCGAGATATTTGAGACCATCCAGTCGATGTTTCTCTACAGTCGGCCCATCGACGCGCTGACCGTCGTGGGCGAGATGGAGCGCAACGGCACCTATGACGAAGAGCGCACGCGCGCGTATCTCGCGGAGCTGATGGAGGTCACGCCCACGAGCGCGAACGTGCTCGAATACGCGGACATCGTGCTCGACAAGGCGTTGCTGCGCGCCGTGGCAAGCGCTGCGGGCGAGATCACCAAGCTTGTGCAGGACGGCGAGGGCGGGGCGCCGGCGGTACTGGAGGCGGCGGAGCAGAAGATCTACGCCGTACGCCGCGGGCGCAGTTCGCAGGATATGGAACGCATCGGACCGGTGCTTCAGGGCGTGCTGGATCACCTCTCGGAGCTGACGGCGGCGGGCGGCAAGGCGGAGCCGGGGCTTCCCATCGGCTTTTCCGCCATCGACGAAAAGACCGCGGGCTTTGGCGATAGCGATTTGGTTCTGCTTGCCGCGCGCCCCGGCATGGGCAAGACGAGCCTTGCGCTCAACATTGCGCTCAACGTCGCGAAAAACACACAAAAGGCGATTGCGGTCTTCTCCCTCGAAATGTCGAAGGAGCAGCTCGTTACGCGCATTTTGTCCAACGAGGCGACGGTCGAGAGCCAGCGGCTGCTCACCGGCAACCTGCGCGAGTCGGACTGGACGCGCATCGCGAACGCCACAAGCATTTTGAGCCCGCTCGACATCCGCATCGACGACAATCCGCTGCTTACCGTCGCGGACATGAACGCGAAGTGCCGGCGCATCGACAACCTCGGCCTGATCGTCATCGACTATTTGCAGCTCATGACCTCGGCCGGCGGAAACAGCGCCGCGCGCGGCGAGAGCCGCCAGCAGATGGTCAGCGACATGTCGCGTATGCTCAAGATCATGGCGAAGGAGCTAAGCGTCCCGGTGCTCTGCCTTTCGCAGCTCTCGCGCGCCAATGAAAAGCGCGACGACAAGCGCCCCATGCTCTCGGATCTCCGTGACTCCGGCGCCATTGAGCAGGACGCGGACATCGTGATGTTCATCTACCGCGACGATTATTACAAAGAGGATTCTGAACAGCACAATATTGCTGAATGTATTATCGCAAAGAACCGCCACGGCTCCACGGGCAAGGTCAACCTTGCATGGTCGCCGGAGTATACCACCTTCTCGACGCTTGAACAGCGTTACGAGGACGAGTACGAATGACGGCGCTGCGAGAGGCGGAGGCGCTTTGCGAGCGCTTTGATATGTTGCCGCGCGATGGGCTTGTGCTCGCGGCGGTGTCCGGCGGGGCGGATTCCCTGTCGCTTCTGCTTTGGCTGTATGAGCGCCACACGCGCGTCGCCGCGGCGCATCTCAACCACGCTCTGCGCGGCGCGGCGGCGGACGCCGACGAGGCGTTCGTGCGCGATTTCTGCGCGGAACGCGACATTCCGTTCTACGCGGAGCGCGTCGACGTGCGCGCGCTTGCCGGGCGGGAAGGGCTGTCCGTCGAGGAGGCGGGGCGCAAGGCGCGATACGACTTTTTGGAGCGCACGGCGGACAAGATCGGCGCAGAACGCATTGCGACCGCGCATCACGCGGACGACAACGCCGAGACGCTCCTGTTCCAGCTCCTGCGCGGTGCGCGCAGCGGGCTCGGCGGCATCGCGCCGGTGCGCGGTCGCTATATCCGCCCGTTCCTTGATCTCACACGTGTACAGATCGAGGCGTATGCAAAGGAAAATCGCCTTACGTACCGCACCGACGAGACGAACGCTGACGACGCGTTTGCCCGCAACTATATCCGCCACGAGATATTGCCGCGCCTTGCGACGCTCAACGACGCCGCGGCGGCGCATATCGCGCAGACGGCGCGGACGCTGCGCACGGAGGGCGAGTTTTTGGACGCGCTCGCCGCGGAGCGGCTCGCCGCGGGCGGCGCGATTCTCGGCGAAACACGTGCCACGGTCCCGTGCAGGACGATCAACGCCGCGCCCGAGGCGCTGCGCGGGCGCATGGTACGCTTGCTGGTGGATGCGCTGCGCGTCGGCAAGCGTGATTTTACCGCCCGCCATTACGACGCCATCGCGGAGCTTTGCGCGAGCGAGCACGGCAGGCATCTCGACCTGCCCCGCGGCGTTGTCGCGGAACGCGCGGGCGGTGTATTAAGTTTAGCAGCAAAGAAATAAAACGAAAGCGAGAGGGAGAAGCTATGACAAAAAGCACAATGGATCAGGATCTGCTGCGGGTACTTTTCAGCGAGGAGCAGATCAAGGCGCGCGTTCAGGAGCTCGGCGACGAGCTGTTTGAGAAGTTTAAGGACAAGAACCCGCTCTTTGTCGGCGTGCTCAAGGGATGCTTCCTGTTTATGTCCGACCTTGTCCGCGCCTGCCAGATCAAAAGCGAGATCGAGTTCATTGCGGTCTCGTCGTACGGCAACGACTACGCGAGCACCGGCAACGTGCAGATCACGCGCGACCTGCAATATGACATCACGGGCCGCGACCTGATCGTGGTCGAGGACATTCTCGACTCCGGGAACACGCTTTACTTTCTCACACAGTACTTCAAGACGAAGGGTGCGAACAGCGTGACCGTTGTGACGCTGCTCGACAAGCCGGAGCGTCGCGAGAAGCCCATCAAGGCGGATTATATCGGCTTTGTCGCGCCCAACGAGTTCGTCGTCGGCTACGGGCTCGACTTTAAGCAGCAGTACCGCAACGTGCCGTACATCGGTGTGATGAAGCCTGAGCTGTATCAGTGAGGCTTCGCTCTGATGCAGACACGGTCGCCGTTTCGCTCGCCTCCTGCGGGGGTGACCGCGAAATATGGCTGCTTCGGCAAGAAACGCCGGTGAGTGTTTCTTGCCGAAAAGCATGACCTGAGCAAATCGTTTCAAAAGGAGGCGCACTGTTTGACACAGGGAAAACGCCCGAATATCATATTGTACCTCGCGTTTCTGCTCGCCTCGTTCGCGCTTTTTGCCTATCTGATGCAGCCGCGCGCAGCCCAGCCGTCATACGCGGAGGTGCGCGAACTGTTCGCGCAGGAGAAGGTCAAGTCCTTCGCCGTGGCGGACACCACGCTGACGCTGACGCTGCGCGCGCCGGATGAGAAGGGGCGCACGAGCATTTCAAAGGATCTTTATGATTTCGACCTTTTTTACCGCGATTTGAACGATCTCATCGTCGCGCAGAAAGAGGCGGGGATCATCGAAAACTACGACTATCACGCCAAACACTCGCCGAATTACGTGACGATGCTCCTGCCGTACGTGGTTGCGGTGATCGGGTTGTTTGCGATCTGGTACGTCCTTTCGATGCGCTCCGGCGGCGCGGGAAATCCGGGGATGGAGAAATTCGGCTCCGCCGCCGTGCGGAGCGCCAAGGACAACCGCCGCCCCACCACCTTTGCCGACGTTGCGGGCGCGGACGAGGAGAAGGAGGAGCTTCAGGAGATCGTCGATTTTCTGCGAGAGCCGAAGAAGTTCATCGACCTCGGCGCGCGTATTCCCAAGGGCGTGCTGCTCGTCGGCCCGCCCGGCACGGGCAAGACGCTGCTTGCGCGCGCCGTCGCGGGTGAGGCGGAGGTGGAGTTCCTTTCCATCTCCGGCTCGGATTTTGTCGAGATGTATGTCGGCGTCGGCGCGTCCCGTGTGCGCGACCTCTTTGAACAGGCGAAGAAGGCCGCCCCCGCCATCGTTTTTATCGACGAGATCGACGCTGTCGGCCGCCAGCGCGGCACGGGCCTTGGCGGCGGCCACGATGAGCGCGAGCAGACGCTCAACCAGCTGCTCGTCGAGATGGACGGTTTCGGCACGAACGAGGGAGTGGTCGTCATGGCGGCGACCAACCGCGTCGATATCCTCGATCCCGCGCTGCTGCGTCCGGGGCGCTTCGACCGACAGGTCTACGTGGGCCTGCCCGACATCAAGGGACGCGAGGAGATTCTGAAGATACACACGAAGAATAAGCCGCTCGCGGAGGACGTCGACATCAAAGAAGTCGCGCGCGGCACGTCCGGTTTTTCGGGCGCTGACCTCGAAAACCTTGCTAACGAGGCGGCGCTGCTCGCCGCGCGGCGGGACAAGAAATTTGTTGGCAGGGCGGAATTCAACGAGGCGGAGATCAAAGTCATTGCAGGGCCGGAGAAGAAGAGCCGCGTCGTCACGCCGCATGAGCGCAGGCTCACCGCCTACCATGAGGCGGGGCACGCCGTGGTGATGCACGCGCTGCCGACGCACGATCCTGTGCATCAGATCACCATTGTCCCGCGCGGACAGGCGGGCGGCATGACGATCGCGCTGCCGGAGGAGGACCGCTCATTCCAGTCGAAGCAGTATATGCAAGAGCAGATCGTATCGCTGCTTGGCGGACGCGTCGCGGAGGCGCTGATGCTCGGCGACGTGTCCACCGGCGCGTCGAACGACATCCAGCGCGCGAGCCGCATTGCCCGCCGCATGGTGACGGTCTACGGCATGAGCGAGACGCTCGGCGCGGTATCCTTTGAGACGGGACACGACGAGATATTCATCGGCCGCGAGATGGCACGCTCGAAAACCTATTCCGAGGAGGTCGCGGCGCAGATCGACGCGGAGGTCAAGAAGCTTATCGACGCGGCATACAAACGCTGCGAGGAGATTTTGCGGCGCGACCGCGAACAGCTCGTCGCCGTGGCGGAGTTTTTGCTTGTGCATGAGACCATGAGCGCCGAGGAATTCAACCGCGTGTTTGCCGAAACGGAAGAAAAATAAAAAACCAGCCCCTAATGGGGGCTGGTTTTTTCATTCCCGATATTCGCTCGCAAGGATCGACCAAATTTCAACGTCGACGATGCCCTGATTGCTGCGCGCGGCAGCGCGAAGCACACCCTCGCTGACCATGCCGGACTTTTGCATCACCCTGCCGGAATTTGGGTTGTTGACGTCATGCTTTGCGCAAACGCGGTTCATGCCGACTTCGACGATAAGATAGCGCACCACGGCGCGCAGCGCCTCCGCCGTTAAGCCCTGCCCCCACCAGCGGCGGCCAATGCAGTAGCCGATCTCGGCCTCGGCGATCGCGTCGTTCAGACGGACGACGGACATGCTGCCAATGGGCTCGCCCAGCTCGCGCAGCTCGACCGCCCACTGGTAGACGTTGGGAGCTTTGCTTTCTTCTTCCCACAGCGCCGCCGTTTTCCGTGACACGGCGGCGCTTTCGTGCGCCGGCCATGTGAGAAATCTGGTCACTGCGGGGTCGCTTGCCCAGTTACGGAACATCGCGTCGCCGTCGGCCGCCGTAAACGGACGCAGAATCAGGCGCTTGGTCTCAAGGAGCACGGTACCCTTGTGTTCCATCCGTCACGTCACCTCGCCGTTATCACGTCGACGACGCCTTCGAGCGCGTTGCTTTGCATCTGCTCGATCTTTCCCTCGTCCACGAGCAGGGCGAGCGCGGGGTCGATGGGCATTTGCGCGAGCAGCGCGAGGCCGTGCCTGCGCGCGGCGTCCTCGGTCTTACCCTCGCCGAAGAGGTGGATCTTCCTGCCGCAGTCGGGGCAGGGAACGTAGCTCATGTTTTCTACAAGGCCGACGATGGGTACGTCCATCTTCTCCGCCATTTTGACCGCCTTTTCCACGACCATGCTCACAAGGTCCTGCGGCGAGGTGACGACTACGATACCGTCAAGCGGGATCTGCTGAAACACGTTGAGCGCCACGTCGCCGGTTCCCGGGGGCATATCGACGAGCAGGAAGTCCACATCCCAAATGACGTCGGTCCAGAACTGCTGCACCACGCCGCCGATGACCGGTCCGCGCCAGATGACGGGGTCGGTCTCGTCGTCAAGCAGGACGTTGATGCTCATGACCTGCACGCCGCCCTCGCTGACGCAGGGGAGCAGCGCGTTCTCGGTGCCGACCGCCTTTTCATGGATGCCGAACGCCTGCGGGATGGACGGCCCCGTCACGTCCGCGTCCATGATGCCGACGCGGTAGCCGCGGCGGCGCAGCAGCACGGCGAGCTGACTCGTGACCATGCTCTTGCCGACGCCGCCCTTGCCGGACACGACGCCATACACGCGGCGCACGACCGCGTCGGGGTGATGCTCCTTGAGGAACGATTGGGGCGCGGTACGGGAGGCGCACTCCTCGCCGCACGCCGCGCAGTTGCTGTTGCAATCAGACATGATGGATTCTCCTTACGCTACATTATAGTGATAGTATATGGACGTTTTTGCGCCCCGTCAAGTAGGCGCGCTCGCGGCTTTGACAGGTCAGCAGCAGAATTTGCCGCGTTTCGGCGCTGCGAAGCAGCAGCTCCAGCGCGGCGGCGCAGCGCGCGTCGTCGAAGTTGATCAGCGCGTCGTCCAGCACGAGCGGGACGCTCTTCTCCTCCTCCGGCAGCACCATGTCGCAGATGGCGAGGCGCACCGCGAGGTAGAGCTGGTCGGCGGCGCCCTGGCTCAAAAACGCCGCGTCGCGCCCAACGCTCTCGCCCGCCTCGGTCGTGAGCGCGCGGAACGAGTGGTCGAGTGCCACGGCGTCGTATTTGCCGCCGGTCAGGGCGGAAAAATACTCCGTCGCCCGTCTGCCGAGTTCGGGAGAGAAACGGTTTTGCAGCGTCGTGTTCGCGTGCTCAAGCGTTTCTATCGCGAGCGAGATCGCGTCGTATTCCTCCCGGGCCGCGGCGAGGCGTTCGCGCTTCTCTGCGAGCGCGGCTTCCAACATTCCCGCGTCGCCGAGAAGCTGTAAGCGCCCAGTCGCGCGGTCGGCGGCGCTCTGCGCTTCGGCGCAGCGGCGCGTCACGTCCTCCAGCTCCCGCCGAAGCTCGTCACGGCTTTGCGCCGGGCGTTCCGCGGGATAGGCGGGCACGCCCTTGAGATCGGGCCTCGGGAAGTCCTCGTACCGCTGGCGCAGCCGCGCGGCTTCCGTCTCCATCTGCGTGAGCATTTCATAGCGCGCGAGGTTTTCGTGGATGTAGGCGCTCGCGCTGACGGCGTCTCCCGCGGGGATTGACTCGAAGATAAGCGCGAGCGTTTGCTCGTTCGAGGCTTTGAGCGCAGTGCAGGCGGCCGCTTTTTCGCGCAGCGCCGTTTCGAGCGCTTCGCGCTCCTGCCGGTGTGCGCGGCGCTTTTCCCTCGCGCGGCGACATTCTATTATAAATAGTATAGCAAACAGGACGCCCGCCGCCGCGCAGCCCCCGTAAACGAGCGGATAAAGCGCGGGCGGGGGGGAAAGAATGAAGTATACCGCACAGATGCCGCCGACGGCGACGAGCAGCAGCACAAGCCAAAGCGAGGCGAGCGGGCGGAGCATCGGCGCATTTGGACGCGCATCAAACTGGCTGAGCGCGAGCTCCGCGTTCTGTCGCGCGGCGTCGGCGTCCCGCAGCTGCCTTCCCATGTCCTCGACCGTGCGCAAGCGGGACCGGTTTTCTTCCAGCACCTCGCGCGACACGGCGTCGGAATCGGTCAGCATCCGACGGAAGACACGCGCCTCGCGCGCGGCGTCATCCGCTTCTCGCTTCGCGCGTTCCCGCGCGGCGAACTGCTCCTGCTTGTCGGCAACCTCGTGCGCCGCGATGTCGGCGCGCAGCGCCGCTTCGCGCCCGCGCGCCTCGGTGAGCGTTCGCTCTGCCTCCGCGCGTTCGGCGAGCAATGCGCGCGCCTCCGCGAGCGTTGCCTCGTCCGATTCGATCTCGCGCTCAAGCGTGGGGATGGAGCCGTTGCGGGCGTTGGAGCGACGGGCGTTGAGCTGTTTTTTGAGCGCGGCGGAGGCTTCGGAATACGAAACGTCCTCCTCGCCGGTGGTGATGAGCGCGGCAATGCGCCGTTCCAGCTCCGCGTCCGGCTCAACGGCCAGGCCGCTTTGGCGGATAAATGCGCTGCGTTCATAGACCTCGCGCGGTACGCCAAGCAGCGTCTCGCCGCAATCCGCGGAAGTCAGACGCGCGATCTCGTCGCCGGTTCCGGCGTAGGTCGCGGCGAAACGGCCCATCGGACTGTTTGCCCGCGCGGTGTCGCGCCGCAGGACGATCACGCCGAAGTCCTCGGTTTCCAGCTCCAACGTACCCTGCATCGGCGCGCCGCACCACGGAAGATAGCGGTTCTTGTCGGCAAGCGCGCCGCGTTCGCGCGTGGAGAGCCCGTAGAGCATCGCGCGCAGAAAGGCGGCAAGCGTCGACTTGCCGGACTCATTCGGCGCCTCGATCACATTGAGACCCGGCAAAAAGGAAAGCGAGCGCCGTTCCAGCGCCCCAAAGGTCGCGTCAAGCCTACGAAATCGCACGGCGGCACCTCCTTGGAAGTCAGTAAAAAACAGTATAACACAGGTGCGGCGGATTGTCTGCATCGGAGCGGGAAAAAATTTTTCCAAAAGTCAAAAAAAGGTATTGACTTTTTGGGAGACACCGAGTATAGTATCAACTGTTCCGCGGTTGGAGCGAGTACCTTGTAAATTAAACAACGAATGCAAGACGAAGCACCAGAAAGCGATGCGGGAGACCGCATCGAAAGAAGCCGAAGGGGCGGGGTTGAGTCAATTACCCGCTTCGGAGGCGGCCATGGAGACATGGCAAAAAGAATGAAGCTATGACAAATAGCTCGATAAAAGATTGAAGCAGTCGAAAGGCTGTTTTGATACCATTTTATTGAGAGTTTGATCCTGGCTCAGGACGAAC
>JAWRIJ010000088.1:0-14590 GCA_040307975.1 Oscillospiraceae bacterium
GGCGCTTTCCCATCTCACTCATCCGGCTCTTCCGGAGCGACGTCCGTACCCTTGGTGCGCTGCGGCTTGCGGCGGGCACGATGCCGTCTGCGGCGCCGCGGCGCTTCTTTTCCCGCGGCGTGCGGCTCTGAGGCGGGTTCCGCCTTTTGCGGCGCCCGCACGTCCGCGGCTTCTTGCCGCGTTTCCTCTTCCGCCGCCTGCGTCTCGCGGCGCGTCTCCTGTTCCGCGCGCTTTGCCGCGCGCTCCGCGTGGAAGGCGCGCGCCGCGTTTCTGGACTCCTGCACATTGGGGTCCACCGGCTTACCGTGCCTGTCGCGCGGGATCTCGAAGCAGGTCATGGGGAAGGGATGGTCGGTGACCACGGGGATTGGCTTCCCCATCAGCTTTTCGATATTGCGAACGTACTTCTGCTCCCAATACTCGCACAGTGAAACCGCCGTGCCGGAGCGCCCCGCGCGTCCCGTGCGCCCGATGCGGTGGATGTATTCCTGCGGAGTGTCGGGAATGTCGTACTGGACGATCAGGGAAACGTTCTCCGCGTCGACGCCGCGCGCGAGCAGATTGGTCGAGACCAATATCCGCGTTTTGCCGCTGCGGAGATCCGCAAATTTCTTCTGACGCGAATTCATGCTCATGCCGGCGGTCGTCACGTCTGCGGCAAAGCCGTTCTCGCGGAGCTTCTCCGCCACGACGCGGGAGCGGTACTTGGTCGCCGTGAAAATCAGCACCGTCCCGTCAAAGCCCCGCGAGAGAATGTGGAGAAGCAGCGGAAGCTTGTTTTCCCGATCGACACAGTAAAGCGTCTGGTCGATGGTCTCGACCGTCGAGTTGCGCGGCTGCGCCAGCTTGAGCACGTAAGAGCCCATCAGCTCACGCGCGGTGGATTCCATGTGCTTCGGCATCGTCGCCGAGAACAGGAGCATCTGCCGCTGCGTGGGGACAAAGGAAAGAATGTGCTTCGTATCGGCGAGGAAGGTCGATTCGAACAGCTTGTCCGCCTCGTCCAGCACGACGGTCTCGCAGCGCTCGAAAAGCCCCTGCGGGGCGTCCGGCTGCGTCAGGATGTCCTTGAGCCGCCCGGGCGTGGACACAAGAACGTCGGGCGTCTGTTTGGCGAGCATCTTTATCTGCTTCGCCATGTCTACGCCGCCGAAAACGCAGTCGCAGCGAAACGGCAGGTATTCGGCGTAGGAGCGGACGTTCTCACGTACCTGCAGCGCGAGCTCGCGCGTCGGAACGATGACGAGCGCGCGGACGCGGCGCTCCTTCGGCGATCGCATATATAACTGCTGCAAAATGGGCGCGCCGTAGGCGAGCGTTTTACCCGAGCCCGTCTGCGCCAGCGCGAGCACGTTGCGTCCTTGCAGGATCTCAGGGATCACTTCTTCCTGAATGGTCGTCGGCTCGCTGATGCCGAGCTCGCCCAGCGACCGCTCGATGGCGTCGCAGAATTTGAAAAACTGAAAGGTAATAAGTGGTTCCTCCTTCTTATGATGGCGTGCGCTTTCGCGGCCAAATGACTTCCGCACGCGTTTTGTGATTATATGTCAAACCGCGGCCATTTGCAACAGCGGAATTTCGCGGCGTTTCGCGCGGCGCGGCAAATGTGGCGAAAAAAACAGGAGCTCGGCCGGATATCCGGTCAAGCTCCCTGTCCGAAAAGTATGCCTCGGGTGCGCAGGCGGTAAAATCAAGCCCCTCCAAATTGAATAAATTCTCGTTAGATATGAATATTTATACTTCACATTTTGGATGAAGTCAAGCGTATATGTAATCGTTTATGTATATCTATTCATATTGTTGCGTATATACACCCATTGACATTCCTTTTTGTGTACTCTTCCGTCATTGCAAAACGTTAGGTGAAAACGCTCCTTCAGGCATAAGCCCAAAGGAGCGTTTTTTATTCACGCGCCGCATTGTAATGCGAATTTATGCAATTCTAATGGGTATCGTCGAAAAAAGGCGCAGCGCTTACGGCGATCCGCACGAGATCATGCCATCGCCTCGGAGCGGAGCGCCTCGTCGAAGCGCTCCGTCTGTGCGCGGGCAAAGCAGGTTCATTGCCCCTGCCTATGATGTTTTGAGGAAACGTTGACCGGTTTTCTTTCTTTCACATACGCGCTTCCGGTCATGGTCCTGAGCGCGGTCAGCGCCGCGCGCTCCGTCAGCAGCGCATCCTGCGCGTCTTCGATCGAGACCTTGACGAAGCGCACCCTGTCGCCCGCCTTGAGCTGCCCGATGATCCGAAAGTCCGCCGTGATGACGTTCGCGATCTTTGTATAGCCGCCGGTGGTCTGACGATCGGCGAGCATGATGATCGGCTTGCCCGCCGTGGGGACCTGGATCGCGCCGAAGGCAATGCCGTCGGAGATGATGTCGCCGCCGTTTTTGTGCTCGATTTCGGGGCCTTCCATGCGGCAGCCCATGCGGTCGAACTCGTTTGTCACCGTGTAGACCTCGCCGAGGAAGGTTTCAAGCCCCTTCTGCGTGAACATGTCGTCCTGCGGGCCCATCACCACGCGCACCTTGTAGTCCGTGCGCGCCGTGACCTCGGGCGCGATGCGCCGCTGCACGAGGTTGAGAATCTCCGCCGCCGGCCTGCGAAAGCCAATCACGTCGCCCTTTTCCAGCTTGCGTCCCGAAAGACCGCCGATCTTCGCCTTCATGTAGGTCGAGCGGCTGCCCATCACGAGCGGGATATCCAGCCCGCCGGCAAACGCGATATACGCGCGGCATCCGGAACGCAGACCCGTAAAGCGCAGCGTCTGCCCCTCCCGCACGGAGAATGCGGCATAGGTCGCCACCGGCTGGTTGTCGAGCGTGGGGCCGAGGTCGCCGCCCGTGATCGCGATGACGTTCGCCTTGTCGAAACGCAGCTGCGGCCCCATCATGGTGCATTCCAGCACCGCCTCGTTCTCGTCGTTGCCGACGAGGATGTTCGCAATCTTCATCGCGCGCGGGTCCATCACGCCGGAGACGGAAACGCCGAACTGCTGATAGCCGACGCGTCCCGCGTCCTGCGCGGTCGTGAGCAGGCCGGGATTCATCACGGTAACACTCATTTCGACGCCTCCCCTCTCGGATAGGTGCGGCAGACGTACTCGCCCTTCTCCGCCCGGGCGGCGATGTCGTCGTATTCCGCCTGATCGACGGCGCGGAACTTGATATACTGCCCCGCCTTGGGCAGGATGGGCGTTTCGCGGTTTGGATCGTACATCTTCACCGGCGTGCGTCCAATGAGCTGCCAGCCGCCCGGCGAGTCAATGGGATACACGCCCGTCTGCTTGCCGGCAATGCCGACAGAGCCCGCAGGAATCTTGACGCGCGGCTGCTTGAGACGCGGCGTTTCCAGCTTGTCGCTCATGCCGCCGAGGTAGGTAAAGCCCGGCGTAAAGCCAAGCATATAGATCAGATACTCCGTGGAGGCATGGATATCGACGACCTCCTGCTCACTGATCCCCGCGTGCTCCGCAACGAAAGCGAGGTCGGGCCCCATCTCCCCGCCGTAGAGCACGGGCACCTCCAGCACGTCGCTCGGCGGGATCTCGATGGAATCCAGCCTGCCGAGCAGCCCCTCCAGCCGCTTTGTGAGCGCGCCGTAGGAGATGACGCCGGGGTCGTAGTGGATCATGCAGGAGCGGTACGTCGGCACCAGCTCCACGATACCGGGGATGCCGCTCTTTTCCAGCGCGATGGTGAAGGCGCGGATCTGCGCGTTGATTTTTTCGTTGATCTCGTTGCCAAACTCCGCGCTGAGCGAGGTGTCGCCCGTCAGAAGAAATCTCACGTTAGGCATAATCATCCTTCCCTTTCGGAAGCGGCCCGCTTGCGCGAGCCGCTTTTCGCACGAACTTACACGAAGAGGTTCTTGAGGTTGGGCAGCGCCGTAACGGCAAGATAGCCCGCGATCGCGACCACGATCCAACCGAGCACCTGCAGCCACACAGGATGCTTGTACTCGCCGACGACCTCCTTCTTGTGGCAGCCGAGCAGCATGCAGCAGAGGGAGATGGGCAGGATCAGGCCGTTGACCGCGCCCGCGAGGATCAGCATGCGCTTCGCGCCGCCGAGGATCGCCATAACCAGCGTCGAGAACGCGATGAAGCCGACGATGAACCAGCGGTCGTTCTTTGCGATGAACGGATGCACGGTCTTGAGGAAGGAGACCGAGGTGTACGCCGCGCCGATGACGGAGGTGATACCGGCGGAGAACAGCGCGAGACCGAACAGGCGGTAGCCGAGCTGACCGGCAGCGAGACGGAACGCCTCCGCCGCAGGGTTTGAGGCGGCGTTGACCGCGTCGACGTTCGTCTGATTGACCGCCGTGCCGATCGTGCAGACGCCGAGCACGCAGAGGAACAGCAGGATGCGCACGGTACCGGACACGCTGATACCGGTGAGCACGGATTTGCGGAAGTGCGCGACGTCCTCCCGCTTGCCGCCCCAGCCGGCGTCAAGCAGCTTGTGCGCGCCGGAGAAGGTGATATAGCCGCCGCACGAGCCGCCGAGCAGCGTGACGATAACGGGTACGAGCGTCCTGGGGTTCTCGGGGTTGAAGATGTGGACGACCGCATCGCCGACCGGCGGCTTGGACATCACGCAAACGACCAGCATGACGACGATAATGATGCCGCCGAGCACCTGCGCCACGCGTCCGACGATGTCGTTCGCCTTTTTCGAGAGGAAGATGCAGATACCCAGCGCGCCGCCGAGCAGGATGCCGATCTTCTGCGGCAGGCCGAGCAGCGCTTCAAGGCCGAGCGCCACGCCGCCGACGTTGCCGATGTTGAACGCAAGGCCGCCGATGACGACCAGCACGACCAGAAAGTAGCCGAGACCGGGCAGGACCTTGTTCGCGACCTCCTGCCCGCGCAGGCCGGACGCGCCGACGATGGACCACACGTTGGTCTGCGCGATCATGTCCATGATGATGACGCAGATGATGACGAACGCAAACGAAGAGAGATACTTTGCCGTGAAGGTAGAGGTCTGGGTCAAAAAGCCGGGGCCGATGGCGGACGTCGCCATCAAAAACGCCGCGCCGAGGCTGACGGACAGCGAGCGGGCCTTACTGGTTTCCTTGTTCATAGTTCCTCCTTACGATACACAGTTTTTATACGATCTCCGCAATCGGAGCGATCGTTACGCCTTCCGCGACGAGCCGCGCGCGGATGTTCTTGACAAACTCCACCGCCGATGAATTGTCGCCGTGGACGCAGATGGAGTCCGCGTGCAGCGGCACCTCCTCGCCGGTGATCGCCGTGACCTTGCCCTCCTTGACCATGCGGACCGTGCGGGCGATGGCCTCGTCGGTGTCGTGGATGACCGCGCCGGGCTGCTTGCGCGGCACCAGCGTTCCGTCTGCCTGATAGGCGCGGTCGGCAAACACCTCGCTCGCGACGCGCAGGCCGACCTGTTTCGCCGCGTCCACCATCTTGCTGTTGGCAAGCGCCAGGAAAATCATGTCCCGATCCACCTCCGCGATCGCCTCGGCGAGCGCGAGCGCAAGTTCCATGTCCTTCGCCGCCATGTTGTAGAGCGCGCCGTGCGGCTTGCAGTGCTGCAGCTTCACGCCGTTTGCCTTTGCAAACGCCATCAGCGCGCCGAGCTGATACTTGACGTACGCCTTCGCCTCCTTGGGCGAGCAGTTCATGTTGCGCCGGCCGAAGCCCATCAGGTCGGGATAGCCCGGATGCGCGCCGACGGCGACGCCGGCCGCTTTCGCCGAGCGAACCGTCTGGTCCATCACGAGCGGATCGCCGGCATGGTAGCCGCACGCCACATTTGCCGAGGAGATGTGGGCGATCACCTCGTTGTCGAGGCCGATCGTGTAATTGCCGAAGCTCTCGCCCAGATCGCTGTTGAGGTCAACCTTGAACATTTAAGCAGCTCCCTTCTATTTTTGACGGAACAACCGTCAGAATCAGCAAGTCAGTTAAATAATGGTAATGGACCCTATTAAAATTTTTGGTATGATATGCCGAAAAAAACAGCATACGCGCTGTCCAAAGACATGCCGATGCTTCCCGGTACACAGGGACATGGTTGACTTTCATGCCCTGCTGTTATATAAAATTTACTATACTGTTGCGCAAAATTCTATCTGTATTCCGCCAAAAAATATAACTATTTTGATTCGGAGGCAAAAACTCACCCATGTTTTTTGTAGATAGTAACCAAAAGGCCAACTTCGCGCTGCCCTATTCATTCCCCCTCGTTGTCCACGAAACGTACCTTCGCGATAAGCCGATGGGCTTCAACAACTGGCACTGGCACGAGGAGGTGCAGTTCACGTATGTTTTGGAGGGCGGCATGATCACGACGGCGCAGGGCGGCGATTATGTCCTGCGCACCGGCGACGGCTTTTTTGTCAACTCCAACATCTCCCACATGACGCGGCCGACCTCGCCCGCGTCCGCGCGCTATCTCAGCCTGAACGTGCACCCCAGCCTGCTCACGCTGTTTCGCGGCAGCGTCGTTGAGCAGAAGTACTTCCTGCCCTACGCAAACCATCCGTCCTTTCAGTTCGTCGCCCTTTCTCCGGAAACGCCATGGCAGGAACGGACGTTATCCGCCATGGCGTCGCTGTTCCGCATTTTGCAGAAGCAGCCCTTCGGATTTGAGCTGGACGCCTACAGCTACCTGCTGCAAATTTGGAAAACCCTCCTGGAGAACCTGGAAGAGGAGCCGGCAAAGAGTCCGTTCATGGAGCGGTTTGAGGCGCAGCAGATCCTTTTGTACCTGCACGAGAACTATTCCGAGGTCATCACCGTAAAGGCGGTGGCGGATCACGTCCATCTCAGTCAGGAGGAGTGCTGCCGCCTGTTCAAATCGACTTACGGATGCACGCTCATCACTTATCTCACGGATTACCGGCTGCAACAAAGCATTATGATGCTTTCCGACCCCTCGTATTCCGTTTCACACATTGCGGAAGCCTGCGGATTTAACAGCACAAGCTACTTCATCAAGCGTTTTCGCGAAAAGGTTGGGATCAGCCCTCTTCAATACCGAAAAGCCGTAAAGGATACGGTGTGATCGCCCCGCCGCATCACGAATTTCACGCAGTCCTCCGGAATGGAAACACAGCCGCCGGTAAACGGCTTTACGAGACCGAAGCAGCGCAGGAAGATGGCGAAGCCGGGAGCGTCGGCGGTCCCGAAGGCGCGGCAAAAAACGGGGCGATGTCGAATCGCCCCGTTTCTGTCGTTATGCAGGTTTTCGCCCGCGCGGGCGTCGGCCTTAAGAGGAAGCCGTCGAATTTCCCGACGGCGCGCTCTTTTCCGCCGCGCCGGAGTCCCCGGAGACCGTGCGCTCCGCGTCCGAGAGCTCCGTTTCCATCGCGGCATGCTCGGCGGCCATCTTCGCCTCCTGCTCCGCGTTGAGCTTGTTCACGCGCGCGTTCACGCGCATCATGGACGCCACCATCACAACGGTCAGGATCAGGATGACCAGCGAGATCGGGCGGCGCAGGAAAACCGTGTAGTCCCGGTCGTAGCTCATGGAGGCGGAAACGAAGTTCTTCTCCATGATCTTCTCAAGGATCATGCCGAGCAGCAGCGGCGTGTTGTCGATGTTGAGTACCGTGAGGAGGTAGCTGAAAATCAGGATCGCCGCGGTCAGCACCAGTTCCTTGTAATGGCCCGACGCCGCGAACGAGCCGGCAAAGCAGAACATGATGATCACCGGCGCAAGGTAGGTGTAGCGCACCTGCACGATCTTCGCGACGCCGCGCGTGAGCACTCTGCCGATCGGGTAGAGGAAAATGTTCGCCACCAGACAGCCGAGGATGATCGTATACGCCATCACGCCCTGCTTGGTGAACATCGTGGGCCCGGGGGTGATGCCGTGGAGCATGAACGCGCCGAGCAGCAGCGCCGTCACGCCGTCGCCGGGGATGCCCAGCGTCAGCAGCGGGATCATTGCCGAGCCGACGACCGCGTTGTTGGAGGACTCCGCCGCGGCGATGCCCTCCAGCGAGCCCTTGCCGAACTCCTCGGGGTGCTTGGAGGTGCGGCGCGCCTCATTGTAGCACAAAAACTGCGCCACGCCGCCCCCCACGCCCGGCATCGCGCCGAGCACGGAGGCCACCGTGGAGGAACGCAGACACGCGGGCAGAATGCTCCTCATCTCCTTACCCGTCAGCGCGTCCTTGTCGATCTTGCTGGCGTCCTTGATCTTGCCGCCGCCGATCTTGAACTCGCGCAGCTTGTCGACCACCTGCGTCAGCGCGATCAGCGCGATCATCGCCGGCAGGATGTCGATGCCGTAACGCAGAAATTCCGAGCCGAAGGAGTAACGGCTCACGCCGGTCACGGCGTCCATGCCGACGCAGGCCATCAGCAGGCCCAGCATGCCGGAAATCAACGCCTTGGGCAGGCTCTCGCCGGAAACGCCGGCAATCAGCGAAATGCCCATGATGCCCATAGCGAAATACTCCACGGAAGTGAAGTTCGAAACGAGCTTCGTGATGATCTGCGCGCACAGCAGCAACAATATCGCGGAGAACAGCCCGCCGAAGGTCGAGGCAAACAGTGAAACGTCCAGCGCCTTTTTCACCTTGCCCTTGCGCGCCAGCGGATAGCCGTCGAATGTGGTGGCAATGGCGGAGTTGGTGCCGGGGGTGTTAAGCGTAACGGCGGAGATCGAACCACCATACATACCGCCGACGTAGACGGCGAGCATCAGGATGATGGCGGAGGCGGGGTCACTCATGTTGTAGGTCAGCGGCAGCATCAAGATGATGCCGAGCGTAACGCTCAGCCCGGGGATGCAGCCGATGACCATGCCGATCAACAGTCCCGCGAGGATGAGGGCGATGTTGTAGACCGTAAAGGTCTGCGCGACCGCCTGTGCAATCATGTTAAAGTCCATAGGCCGTCAACCTCCGAAGGGCCCGCCGGGCAGGGACACATGGAACACGGAGCGGAACAGAAAAAAGATCCCCACCGCCATCGCGATCGTAAAGAGGTAGATGAACGGCTTGCGCTCGCCGCAATAGAACAGCACCGCGACGAATACGGCGGCGGAGGCGAGGATGAAGCCGATGTGGATGATCAGCGCCACATACACGCACATCAGCGCGATGAGCAGGATGGCGGGTTTTTCCTTTTGCCAGTCGAATTCGACGATCTTCTCCTTCTTGAACACAAGGCTTTGCAGGATCAGTATGATCGAACACGCCAGCGTGACCACCAGGCAAATGCCCGGAATGATGCGCGGGCTGGGCGCGCCGGAATCGTAGGCCGGTATGCGCACCTGCTGCGGCATCACAAGCAGCATGAAAGCGCTGAACGCGCCCATCACGATGCCGGAGACCAGATTGGTTTTGATCTTGAATTTCATGCGGTGGTATCTCCCCTTTCGATTACGTCGGTCAAGGCTGTCGGACTCCTGCCCTTGCCGCTCCCCGCACGGAACGGCCTGAGTCCGTCAACCTCGACATGGTTTTGCAGGCTGATGGGCTTTCAGCCCATCAGCCTGCATGAGCCGGTAATTATGCGGCCTTTTTCAATAATCAGCCGGCAATCAGCAGGTCATAAGCGGCCATGCCCTTCGCGCGGGCTTCCTTGTAGAACGCCACGGCGTCGTCGCCGTACTTCTCGAAGTGGTTGAGCAGCATGGAATCGGAAACGATCCACTCCGCGTAATCGGGAGAGGCCCAAACCTTCTTGGCGATCTCGATCATGTCGTTGCGGAACGCGGCGTCACAGCCGTCGTGGGTGGCGAGGCCGCCGCCGGCGGGCATGATGCTGGCGGAGTAGTCGTTGGCGGCGTTCAGCTCAGGCGCCTTGTTGCTGCCGACGATGCAGGGAACGGTGATCGCGCCGTTGGGGCCGGTAAAGCCTTCAAACGGCTTGTCGGAGAAGGCGAGGATGGGAACAATGTTGCCCGCTTCGACATCTGCGGTACCGGCCGAAGCGCCGCCGACGAACACGTCGACCTCGCCGTCGGTCAGGCCCTTGCGCTGCTCTGCGCCGCCGTCATAGGGGACGACCGTGACCTTGCCGCCCTCGGCGGCGATCAGGGTGCCGAGCGCGAGATGCGGGTCGGACAGGGGGTTGCCCCCGGACATCTTGATGCCGCCGCTCTTGGCCTTGGCAAGCACGTCGGAAAGCGTGGTGCCGGGCTTGGCGTAGAGGATCCAGGTGCGGTCGTCGATGGTGCAGAACGGGACGTTCTTCTCCACATCGAAATCGACTTCCTCGGTGTTGTACTTCTTGCCGCCGTCATGACGGTAGCATGCGCCGTAACCGAGCACGAGCAGATCCTTCACGGAGGGGTCTTCCTCGGAGAAGAAAGTGTTCGCCGCGAAGCCGTCGCCGCCGGTCATGTTCTCAACGATAAAGTTGTAGTCGGACTGGACGCTGTTGGCAACCTCGGCGTACTTGCGGCCGACCGCGTCGGCAATGCCGCCGGCGCCGTAGGGGCAGATGATCTTGACCGTCTCGGCGGAGCCGCTCGCGGGCGCGGGGGCAGGGGTGCTGCCAGAGGACTGCGCGGGGGTGTTCGCAGCGGGCGCGGCAGGCGTCTCGGTCTTGCCGGCGCAGGCGGCGAGGGCCAGGACCATCATCGCGGCCAGGGCGAGGCTCAGGATTCTTTTCATCTTCTTGGGTTCCTCCATTCAAATAATTTATGCAGATCCGGCAATCAATTGCCGCAATCACAAAGTGGGGGGCGTTTGCGCGTCAACGCCCGTGCTTGGCGCGGATGCTCTCAAACAGCGCCGCGTGGCGCGAACCGGCGCGGTAGAATACAGGCGTGTCTCCCAGCGGCGCGGGGACGGTGTGCTCGCCTCCGCCGAAGGTCTTGCCGCTCCAAAGGTGGAGCCACTCGCCTTCGGGCAGGTAGACCCGCCACTCGTCCGCGGCCCCCTGCCACACAGGCGCGACGAGGACGTCGGAACCGAGCAGGTACTCGAACTGCTCCGTAAAGCAGCGCTCCTCGTTTTCATAGTGCAGGAACAGCGGGCGCTGCACAGGAAGGCCGCTTCTCGCGTTCTCCGCGACCAGCTCCCGCAGGAGCGGCGCGAGCATAACGTGAAGATCGGTCAGCCGCGCGAGGCGCTCCATGCAGTCGTCATCGTCGTAAAACTGGAAGTTCGTATCGGGGCGGTTCCCCTCGTGCGTACGCATGACCGGGGTGAACGCCGCCATCTCCGCCCAGCGGAGGAAGAGCTCTTTTGTGCGGATGTTGTCAAAGAGGCTCGTATAGCCGCCAATGTCGCTGTGACTCAGGCCGCAGCCGCTCATTCCGGCGCTCAGCGCCGCGCAGATCGTGGTACACAGGCCGTCGTGGCGTGAGAAATCGACGCTCTGGTCCCCTGCCCAAAGAAGGGTGCAATACTTTTGGCTTCCGGCGCCGCCGGCGCGCATGAAATAAACGATCTCGCCCAGCTTTCCGGACTCGGACACCGCGTCATAATTG
Source organism: Oscillospiraceae bacterium (assembly GCA_040307975.1). Classification (GTDB taxonomy): domain Bacteria; phylum Bacillota; class Clostridia; order Oscillospirales; family Oscillospiraceae; genus Hominicoprocola. The sequence continues at coordinate 11,431 of JAWRIJ010000088.1, forward strand.
CACTTTGCCCAAAGCGCGGGCCAACGGTTGTGCTCCAGCATGGCGCTTTTCCCGCTGTGCAGAACGATGTCGTCCGTCGGCAAATATTCGCCGAAGTCAGCCATCCAGCCGTCTATTCCGATGGCGATGCTGTGCTTTTTGATGACCGCGTCCTTGAACCACTGATAGGCGTTCGGATCCGTCAGGTCCACGACGCCGCAGTCAAACTCGCCGAAATCGACGAGATAAACGCTGCCGTCGCTCCGCCTCGCGAAGGCGTTCGCGGCAAGCCCCTCGCGAAACAGTTCGCCGTCCTTGACAAGGTAGGGATTGACGTAGCCGAGGAACTTGATGCCGCGTTTGTGCAGCGCCTCGATTTTTGCGGGAAGATCGGGGTACATCTCCGGATGGAAATGCCAGTCCCATTGCAGGCGCTTGCCGAAGGACGTCACGCGCTTGCCGCACCAGTCCTGACACCAAACGCCCGAAACCTTGACGTTGCGCGAAAGCGTCTTCTCCAGCAGGTCAAACGAGCGCTGCCCACCCTGCACGCCGACGATCAGCCCGTTGTAAATCCACGCGGGCAGCTCGCTCTGGCGGCCGAAGAACGCGCTTTCCTTTTCCAAAAGCGAAACAAAGCTGTCCGCCGCCTCGATGCGGACGGATTCCGGTATCTCCCAGACCTGCAGCTCATGGAACGTCGCGTTGCGAAAGTCAAAGTCCGCGTACGCCGTGGTGTCGACGTGCAGATAGTAGCGCCGGCTCGAAACATAGGTCGGCTGGGGAAAGTTGGTGTTGTAGTAGTCCCCGCCGGCTTTGTTTTCCACATCGGAGCGCCATGTGACATAAGTGGTCTTGTCGCGGCCCACGCCGGGCTCGGACGTCCAGAGCGGAAAGTGCCTGCCGCGCAGGTCAAAGTAGGACATCTGCTCGCCGCAGCCCCAAACATGCTCCTCCGGGTCGGCGGGAACGCGCAGCCAAAACCGGTTGAGCCCCATGTCCTTGCGCCGGAAGCGCAGCGTCGCGCAGTCGCCTTCCACGGAGATTTCCACGTCTAGCGCATCGCCGTAGGCGACGCGCGCGCCGTCTGCCGTAGCCTCGCAGGCGGTGGCCGTCAGGGGACGGCGCAGCGTAACATAGTCCTCAAGCTTGAAGTTGCCGCGATACATGTCCACACGTTCCTGCCCGCAGCCCACGTAAAGCAGAGGGAAATCCGCGGCGGAGCGAAGCAGCGTCCCGCCCTCGTGTTCCAGCGACCAGTCAAGCCCGTTTTGTAATAAAATCATGCCGGTTCCCCAGTTATCAGCAAAAATAATTTGACCCGTTAAAAAAAGAGGAGAAATGTCGAAACTGCGCAGCGATTGCTAAGCACGGGAAACGATAATTAATAAATAGCGTTAAGCAATGTGCTATTATGTTACCACCCGAGGCAAGGCTTGTCAATTGTGATAGCGTCTTAATCCTCGGGCGGTTTTTTGTGCAATATGCAGAGAGCTTGGCGGATCAAAGCCGCAGTCTTCGCCCTAATAACGGCAAATCTCAAAGCCGAACATGTCCGCCAGCGCCGACAGCGCGGCGGCATGGTGTCCCTTGACGATGGCGAAGTGCGGCTCGAAGCCCTTTTGGATGCTGTCCTCCACGATGGCACGGCTGTTGCGCGTCGTTTGAACGACGATGGAGGTACCGGTGAACTGCTTGGGCTTGTCAAGGACGGCGCCCTCAGCGATAAAGAAGCGGAAGCTGCCGTCCGGCTCGCGGCCGATACGGAAAATGGTGGCCTCAGGGAACGCCTCGCAGCCGAAGTCCATCGCGGGTCCGATCTTGCGGTTGGGATGGACGCCGATCACCGCGCCCGTATCCTTGCGGGCGAGCGAGCAGGCGGCGGCTCCGCAATGCCAGTAGGTGATGGTGCTCTCGTCCTCGTCGAGGGCGACGGGGTCTCCGAAGAATACGCTCTCGCCGCTAAGCTGCATACCGACCCACATGGAAAGCGCACCATAGATATCCGCCTCGCACGCGGCGGCGACGCCTTCGTCATTGAGCAGGCTCAGAACGGAGCAGACCGGCGTGCCAAAGTCCGTAAAGAAGTCGGGCCAGCAGCGCGAGGCCAGCGCGCCGATGCTGTGGGATCGGATGTACTCGGTATATGCCTTAAAGAGGCGCGCATGGTCGCGGCGGTTTTTGTCGAGAGTCTTGTCAAGCCCGCAGGTGGCACATTCGCTGCGTTTGAGATACTCGGCGCATTCCTCGTCGCTGTAGCTCTTCGCCATCTCAATAAGCTCGCGCGCCTCGATGGATTCAAGCTCCACGCCGAACACGTTCATCAGCTCGGCGTCCAGCGCGCGGCCGAAGCCGAAGCCCTGCGGCGTGTGCCCGATCGCGGACATCTTCAGCGTACGCATGGCAGCTTTGACCTTCGCGGCCTTGACCGCCGCGCGGATCAGGGAGCCGACCCGCTCCTCCTCGGGCGCGCCGAACGCGTACACGAAGGGACGGTTGTCAAAAGCGCGCAACGTGTTCGCGGCGGAATACGCGCCCGTGAGGGAGTTCAGGCGGAGGCGTCCGCCGTCGATGACGGGCTCGCGCAGCGTCCAAAGCAGCATCGGGCACTTGAAGCGCCGCAGCACCTCGGACATATACGCCGCGTTTGCAAAGGTCAGATTCTGGAACACGATGAAATCGGGATCCAGCCCGTCCAGATATGCGCGCAGATCGTCGAGCGTGAGCAGCATCTTGTCGGGACATACAAAATCCTCGTCCACGCCGCGCAGCGCGGCGACGGAGCGGTCAAACTGGTCCTGCGCCGTTTCCAAATGATAGGTGGGTACGCCCACGGGGATATAGACAGGCTGAAAATCCATGACAGATACCTCCACAAAATATGATTATTTAACTCTGTTGATAATCATAGCTTCCAAACCCGTCTCTGTCAATACGGTGATTTTAAATTTTGCAAAAATTTTCCTCTGTTTGGGTCTTGACAAAATGAGTATGCAGGCGTAGACTTCGAGTTGCTTAGAGCCTTTAATTAAACGGTGACAGGAGGAAACCAACATTGAGTTATGATTTGAAAGAAGTATGCAAGGATATCCGCTGCGATATCATGACTTGCATCGGCCACCTCGGCGTGGGGCACATCGGCGGCTGCCTTTCCGTCGTGGAGCTGCTGGCGGCGCTCTAC
>JAWRIJ010000089.1:0-2516 GCA_040307975.1 Oscillospiraceae bacterium
TTGTTATGGGTGGATGACTCAGAAGAACAGCAACGCGACGTGGTAGACGATGCAGGAGAGGATCAGCGCGCCACCGAAGTAGAAGCCCGCCACGCGCGCCGTCCACTTAATTGAATGGGACTCGCGGTAGGTCGTACTCAGCGCCATGACGCAGGGGACGTTGAACGCGCAGGCGAACAGGAAGGCGAGCGCCTCAGGCTTGGAGATGGCCTGCGTCATGCTCAGCGCCAGCGCGGCGTTGTCCTGTACGGCGGAGCCTGAACGGAAGGTCGCGTCCAGCAGGCTGCTCTGACCGACGAACGCCGCGTTCAGCACGCCCAGCACCGCCTCCTTGGCAAAGGCGGAGCTGAGGAAGCCCATGAAGGTCTGCCAGCCGAGGCCGAAGAAGCGCGTCACCGGCTCGATGGCGGTGCCGACGCGGTAGAGCAGGCTGTTCTGAATGCTGCCGCTGCCGCTGAAGGACAGCGCCCAGAAGAAGAGCGACACCAGCGTGACCGTGCCGAGCGCGCGGCGAAAGATGTCCCACGCCTTTAAGACCGCCTCCTTGAGGATGTGCTTCCAATGCGCCTTGTGATAGGGCGGCAGCTCCATGATCATGCCGCTGCGGCTGTCCCTCGGCGCGAGCGTGCGCCCGAAGATTTTTGAGACGATCCACATCATCAGCACCATGTAGCACAGGACGAGCAGACAGACCAGCAGCGTCCCGCCGGCGGGGAAGAACATGCCGGAGACCACGGGGATCACCGCCCAGATGGACGCGCAGGGCACCGCCCAGACGACCGCCATCGCCAGCATCCGCTGCCCCCAGTTGTCCATGACGCGGGTGCCGCAGGTGCCGCCGATGGTGCAGCCGAAGCCCATCAGCACGGGGCAGATCGCCTTGCCCTGCAGACCCAGCTTTGAGAGCACGCCGTCAAACTGGTAGGCGGCGCGGGCAAGAAAGCCGATCTCCTCCAGAAAACCGAAGACAAGGTTGACGCCGAAGACGAAGCTCGCCATGGAGATGGAGAAATAAAGGACGTTCGGCAGCATCACGCTGAAGATCGAGACCAGCCAGGGGTGGACGTTCCAGCCGGTGAGCGCGTCCGCGATGGGGCCGCCCAGCGCCGACGGGATCATCTGCGCGACGCCCATGAAGGGCATCATGACGAGCATGGCCACGATAAAAGCGAGCAGCACTACGCCGAAGCACAACAGCTTTCCCTTGACGGGGCTGGTGGCGATGCGGTCGAACTTCGAGAGCTTATAGTCCGGTGCGGCGGTGCGCGTGACGCCATCCAACATTTCGGCGACCCACCGATACTTTGCCTCGCTCTGCGCCATGGCGTCCGCGTTCCCGTCCACCGCGGGCGCCGTGCGGATCGTGTGCGGGGCGTTCAGCTCGGCGGCGAGCAGCGTGCGCAGCTCGTCGTAGCCCTTGGCCTCCGCCGCGGTGAAGGGCAGGACGGGTACGCCGAGCCGCTCGGAGAGCAGCTTCGCGTCGATCTCCTTTTTCTGCGCCTTTGCCACGTCCATCATGTTCAGCAGCACCACGGCGGGCTTTTGCAGCAGCGCGAACTCCGCGACCATGAACATGCTGCGCTCCAGCTGCGAGGCGTCTACGAGGATGCACGTCAGGTCCGATTGGCGCATTTTGATGAACGCCGCGGTGATCAGTTCCTCGTCCGAGTTGCCGGAGAGCCCGTAGCTGCCGGGCAGGTCGGTCACGGTATAGCGCGTGCCGTTGTAGGTGTAGTAGCCGTCGTTGCGCTCGACGGTTTTACCCGGCCAGTTGCCGACGTGCTGGCGCGAGCCGGTCAGAGCGTTGTAGACAGTGGATTTGCCGGAGTTCGGCTGCCCCAGAAGGGCGATCCTCGTGTTCGTCATACCGCCACCTCGATTCGTTCGGCGTCGGCGCGGTTGAGCGCGATGAGCGTTTCCCGGCAGTACAGCAGCACGGGCATTTTCCTGTCGTTGCGCACGGTCTGGAAGGCGGTGCCCTCCGTGATCCCGATGGACGTGACGCGGTTGATGAAATGCGCGTCCCCCTGGATGCGCCGTACCGTCCCGTGCGTGTCCGCCCTGGTTTCAGCCAGCTTCATGTGATTTTCCCTCTTTCTTTTTATTTGTGCAGCCGCAGCCGCATTGCGAACAGCCGCAGCCGCACGATTTGCCATCCCTGAGCTTGCTCCGCAGCGCGAGGAAAACGATCAGCACAAGCACGAGCAGCGTAAGGATCGTGCCGGCGTTATCGAAGAGCCATGCCATAGATGCCCTCCTTTCAAGTTAGCGGAAACTAACAGCTCGCCGAAAAGATTGCCTCACGCCTGTGAGGCCTTATTGTTAGCATAAACTTACACCGGAGAACATGAAATGTCAAGCCATTTTTTGGATCAAAGGCGCGCTCGCCGTCGGCCAGTTCATCGCCAAGGCGGCGATGGAGGAGACCGGCATCGTGCGGTTTGAAACGGTCTACCGCGAGCTGGAGCACATGTTCACGGGACGCAAGGAAAAGTTCCTCGCGCCCAACCGCAAGG
>JAWRIJ010000090.1:0-11993 GCA_040307975.1 Oscillospiraceae bacterium
CCCCCCCCCCCCCCCCCCCCCCCCCGCGGCTGTCATTCGTACGCAGAAAAGCATGGAGCAGCTCAAATTTGACCGCGTTGCAGAAAGCCTTTACAGCGTCGCGCAGAATCAGCTTTCCCAGCGCTCGCTCATGTACGGCGGCAATACCGCGGCGATCATGCCCATTGCAGCGAGCGGTGAGAGCCTGAACGCAATGTATGCCGTGAATGGGCGCAATCTCTACATTGTGAAGAACGACAGCGCGCTTGCTTCCCGCATCCTGCCTACCGGCAGCGTCAGCGCCGATGTGCGCGACGGGAGCTGGATCGTGGAGTACGAGCCGGAGTCCTATACGGTGTATTCTGTTTTTTACTCCGACCTCAGCCCCGAAGAACTGCTGGCGGATTATCGGGACGCGCGCATGAACGCGGAACTGCGCTCAGACGCGGAGACCCGCAGCGCCGTGAGCGGCGGACGGATCGGATACTATTCCGGCGAGCTGCCCGGCAGGATCGAAAAGCGTGTGGGCAGGCTCGACCTGTCCTTTGAGATTGAAAACGGCGAGAAGCTTTCCGTGAGGGTCAAATGCGAATCCGGCGATGTGAGCCTTTTTGAAAAGAAAAACGTCGAGCTTACCGTTGCGGTACAGGGCAAAACGAGCGGGAACACCATGACGCGGACGCTCTCCATCGCGGTCAACGACTTCGAGCCGAAGCGAATTGCTCTGGACAGCCTGAAAGACGGCGAGAGCTTTTGCGAGCAGATGTGCCGCCCGGGCTCGCTGGTTTGGCTGCGCGACACACAGAACGATTTTTCACGCAACAACGGCTTTTTGTATCCGGGCGAGGAAATCAAGGTGAGCGTGACGGCAAGAAGCGCGGATCACTCGTTTTTTGACGCGGAGGCGTCCGGTGAAGCGAACAGCCTGTTCGCGGACTCCTCCGACGCGGGGACGTCCGGCGTCTATACCGCGCACATCGCATGCGCGCGGCATCTGCAAAACCTCAATACCGAAACGTCCGGCTTCCGCGCAGAGCTTTTCGGCGAAGGGACCGTCGTGGACGCGGTGCAGGCCTCCGACATCAACTTCGGGGGGAGCGCGCAGTTCAGGAAAAAGGACGCGGACGGCAGATTCTGCGACTGGTTTGAACTCTATCCGAACAGGACCTTCATTCCTATCCGCAACGATGCGCTGCGGAGCTATGCCGGCCATTACTGCACGATCCGCCATCTCACGGTCGACTGCACGGGAGACGCGGGGCTGTTTGCATCCTTCGGCGGCGGTTCGCTTACGCAAATCGTGCTGGAGGATCCCGTCGTTCGCGGCACAGGAAATGTCGGCGGGCTTGCGGGCACGCTTACGGGCGCGGCGACGGTCGATTCCTGCCGCGTATATATGGACGAACGCGTCGGCGAGGAAAAGGACGCGGGCCGCAAGACGGCGGCGGATATGGACTGGATGAAGTCGACCGGCGGATACGCGGGCGGGCTTATCGGCAGTGCGTATGGCGGCTTGACGGTTACGAACAGCTTTGCCGCGACCGTCGTCGAAGGCGCCGGGAAGGCGGGCGGACTTGTCGGCAACGCCTTGGGCGCGCTGACGGTGAGCGGCTCATACGCCGACTGCTATGTCAGCGCGGAAACGCTCGGCGGCCTCGCGGGTTCCTGCGGGGCGGGCAGCTCCTTTACGAGCTGCTACAGCGCGGGCTTTGCGCTGTATCCGAAGGCGGGCGATCCCGTTAAGGTCAAGACCGCGGCAGGCTTCGTGCCGTCGCCCGCGACGGTCGGTAACTGCTATTCGGTGTTCTGCTTCGGCGATCCGATGACAGCCGAGGAGGGGAGACCGGCGGCGGTGTCCGGCGTGACGACGTATTCCCTGACCGACGGGGGAACGATGACGAACGCCTATGACGGGCTTGACGGGGAAGAACTCTTCAACATGGTGAAACAAGGGAAGCTTGCGGGCTTTGCCGAGATGAGCACCAGCTTGGACAGAATTACGGACGCGAACCCCTACGGGCTCCTTGGCGGGGGGCTGGAGCATTTGGCAATGACGACGTGGGAGTATCCCGCTTTGCCGCTGCCGCGCTACAACGATTTCTACTGTGCGCCGGAGACTCCGGTGGATCTGTATCGCGTCGTTATCAAGAACGCGGCGGGGGCGGCGAGCCTCGAAGGGCCGGAGCATTTCGGAGTTGCCGAGCTGCGGGAAAGCGGAGACAAGCGCGTGATATCGGCGCGGGCGAACACGCGCTTCGCACTCTCACAGGCCTTCGTCGGCTGGTTCGATTCGGCGGCGATCGCGGATCTGCAAAGCGATCCTGTTGAATGGGCGTTTGCGATCGACCGGTGCGGCGTCGGCGCGGACGGCTGGTATGTCAATGCGGAGAACGGACGCATTGCGTCCGTGCATGGAAAGGATGCGCTCCGCGTGCCGAACCCGAAGGGGACCAACGAGACGATCGAGCTTTCGGAGACCGCGGCTGCCGAGAAGAAGGTCTACGCCGTCTACCGTGAGGCGCAAACCTATGAGGTCAGGATATGGTATACGCGCTTTTTGGCGGAGCGTTTCACCGACAATGTCCCCACAGCGGAAAAGTATCTCAACGGCGGCAGCATTTTCCAACCCATCATCTACATGGTCAACCCGATCGTGGAGCGCGGCGGGAACGGCGTGCATACGTTCCAGCTCTCGGAGGTTCAGGGCTATGAGCTCGTCAGCGACGATGCGCTCAACCGCGCTTACAACGGCCTTTCCGGCAGGATCGGGCATGTCGCGTCGTTCTGGGGGTTCGAGGAAGAAAACGGAATATACGGCGCGTTCTCGTCGGAGGAGATGGCGACGCTGCGCGGCCTCGGAGGCGACGCGGAACACGGGTATACCATCACGGTCCGGATCGACAAGCCCTGCGCCTACGGCGTGCTCTATGACGCGCCGCTCGTCGAGTTTGACGCGTTGTTCCATTTTGACCGGACCGAGGCTGACGCAGACTATTATGACAAAGAGAGCCTGAACGAAAACGCCGCAGAGATACAGGAAAAGCTGCGGGGGCTGGGGTACTATGGGGAGGCCGTGAGCGCCTATACCGCAACGGTCCATATGGCCTATCCGGAGAATGTGACGGTATGGCCGGATATTAGCTCCCTCAAAATCGACGGATTTAAGCTGGATCACGCGGACAACACCGTCGTGAAAGCGGAACGTCGGAACGGCGTAACGGTAAAGAGCAAACCGCTTGAGGCCTATTTCACGCGCGAACAGTATAAGCTCGGCTTCAAGCTTGACAACGGCGTATACAAAAGCGATAAAAATGCACAGGACGGGGAGAGCGTCGTTGAACAGAAAAGCGTTTTCTACAACGAGCCGCTTGCCGCGTATTTCCCGGGCGTGGAGGCGGGCGTCGTGCAGCGGAAGGGCTATACGCTTCTCGGCTGGAGCATCTATCCCGCCAAGCTTTACGGCACGGAGGAGGGCGAGGAAAAGGCGGTTTACGTCTCAATGGACGACCTGAAAAGCGGTTCCGTGAAAATGCCGCCCTATGATGCCGTCGCCAAGGCGATGTGGGAGCCCGACAAGAATGCGAAAGTCCGCCTTGAGATCTACGTGCAGGATGTGCTGGACGACAAAAACAAGACGGGCGGGCGGAACTATCCCCTCTATAACACGTACTATATTGACGATGAGAACACAAACGTCAGCGATTGTCTGAAAGCGAACGACGACGCGCTGCTGCGGGACATATACGAGAAATCGCGCGAGCTGAGCGGCGCCAACCCGAAAGCCGCCAAGGTCGCCGTCCCGATTGAAGACAACGACCGGAGCTATCTCAATAGGGCGGACGGAACGATGAAATGCCCGCAGCTGACGCTCGATACCGGCGTGGCGGAAAGCAGCCTGAAAGGGGACGGAAAGCCGGCGACCTATGAGCTCGATGAGCTCGGGGACGGCGCGGCGGTTTTTCGCCTGTTCTACAAGCGCAACAAGATCACGTATGAATTTCGCGAGACGGTGGATTCGGACCCGTTTCTGACGATTGACGGCCTGTACGAGGCGCCGCTTTCGCACTATGGCTATGAGTGGCCGAAGCTTACGGAGAGTTCCCAGAATCAGTCGCAATACTGGACCGCCTATGCCGGCACGGCGGGCTCGGCCGGTAAAATCAGCGATGCAAAGCTCTCGTTCCTCGACAGCTTCTATTATGACTCATGGATCACGGGAAACGCCAAGCACGAAGCGACGCTGCTTTTTGTCAGGCATAAGACGGGAGGAACCTATTCCGTCAGCTTCTATCTTGAAAAAATCAGCGACAATCCGCGGGATGATGAACTGCGCGCTTTGGTGAATCAAAGCACGGGCGCGAATGATTTTTCCGACCGGATGGACAGCGCGGTCACAGACGGGGGAAAGAGCCGATTCCTCGCGGAGCCCGACTTTGTCGAGAAGTTTGATTCCTCGAAGCCGCCGGTTTGGTTCAGGATCGACGGTGATTCGACTGCCGTGACCTTTACGCCGAACGATAAGTACAACGGCTATACCATGGGGCATTTTATTACAGATCTCAAGGACGCAAAGCATACGTGGCTGGGCGTGCTCAAAATTTGGGATTTTAATGCGAATCTGTATAAAAATGTGTTCCTGAGCTGGAATGAGGTGAAGTCAAGACCTTATGAGAGCGGCGGCATAGCCAACGAAAGCAGGGACGCCATCCGCTTTGCGCCTACCCTCGAGATGTATAACTCCCGCAACGTCTATCGCGTGTACTTCAACAACGTCAACTATGGCGGCGGAACCCAGTTTGTGGACGCCTATCTCTACGGCGCCCCCATTGACAGACTGCCGAACATCACAAGGGAGAACGAGGCAAACTACCGACCTGACGGCCTCGGCTCGGAGTACCATTTTGTCGGCTGGAACACGCGCAGCGACGGCATGGGCGAATGGTGGGAGTCAGACGGCGGCAGCACCGGCACGCCGTTTGCGGGAACCAGCCCATACGCCGGTTCCGAGTGGCTGGAAGGCGGCGCGGTGGTCGCGCGTTTCTCCGGTGAAGGGACAGGGAAACCCGTGACGATGCCCGCGAACAACCTGTCGGTGTTCGCCGTTTGGCGCACGGGCGAGGTGACAGTCAACTGCTACTCCATGCTGAGACGGGAAAACGAAACGATCATCGGATTTGTCGAAAAAGACGGCGCGGGGCGCTATGCTTACACAGCCCCCGCGGTGATCAAGACCTTCCCCGGCGGGCGCATCAGCGAGCCGCTTGCCGCGCTGAGAAGCGGGTTTGGCCTGATCGAGTACGCAGGGAATACAAATGTGCTTAAGATTTATGACAAGTACTATCACTTTGCGGGATGGTATCAGGCGACGGACGCGGAGATCGAAAACGGCGTTGAGCCGAAGACGCTGACGCAGCGATTCAACGAGAGCGATTACGTTGCGATGCATGGCAGCAATACGCTGAATTTGGTCGCGCGCTGGGAGCAGATTGCCGGATTGCGGGGATATACCGTGGAGTGCCTGCTCCATGACGACATCACCAGCATTACGCCAAGGGAAACGCTGACGCTCACGAACCGCGACTGCGGCTATCCGGACGCGCAGGTGGGCAAGCCGCTTACGGTCAACGCGCCCGCGGGCGACGGCGCGCATCCGGTGAAAGCTCTGGAGGGGTATACGTCGCGGGAGGCGTATCAGTCCGTCGAGTCTTTGGACGACGAGCACTCTACGTTCACGTTCAGCTACTATCCGGGCAAGCTGTGGCGGTACGCGATCGACTACTGTGTGAATATCGGCGGCGTGGATATGATCTTTATGCGCGAGACCGGCCTTACGCCCAGCGTAAACTTTGCCAAGAGCCCGCCGGAGCTGAAGGGCTATACGCGGCTCGACAGCAACGAGCCCGTCGGTCTGACGGAAAACGAGCCGACGGCGGTATTCCACTACAGGTTTGCGGACGGCGCTGTCCTGCCCGCGAGCGATCCGCTGACGTGGGAAGCGGACGTGAATGCTTCGAAGCTTTTGACCATCAACACCTATGACGGAATGCTGAATTGCCTCAACGGCGACCTTGCGATAGAAACGACCGCCACGCTGAACGGCGGCGGGACGACCGTTGAATGGTACTCGACGGCAAACGGAGCCAATCCGGTGAAGCCTGCGCTCGGCGCCTATACGCTGCACGTGAACGTTGCGCTCAAGCGAGGCGGCAGCGTCGTTGGCACGATCTATTCCGGCGACGGTGCGACGGTTTATGTCAATGGCGCGCTGACGCTTCGATCCGGCGAAAAGACGGTATCCGCAGACTTGATAAACGACAGGCTCAACGGAGACGTCACCGCGCTGGCGGAGGAGCTGAGACCCACGAACGTGACGAAGCCCTTCCTCGGCTTCTACGACGGCGCGGGAAGCGGCGCGAAGCTCGTGATCGACGGCGCGGGAGCGCTGCAATCGCCCGTAGCGGAGGGCACCGAGCTCTACGCAAGATTCGGAGACTGACCCATTATTATGACGGAGGAGCGCATGGCGCGTCAGATCAAACGAAAACTGAATAATGACGCGGGGCTGACGGTTTTGCTTGCGCTCTTCGGGTTCCTGATCGCGGCGATGGCGAGTTTTACCATCGTCACGGTCTCGCTCGGGAACGCGGGCAGACTGGAATCGCAGCAGCGCGAGCAGCGGGACTATCTCGCGCTCAGCTCTGCGGCGGCGCTGCTGCGCGACAGCCTCGCGGGGGAAAGCGTGACGATCAACGAGATCACCGACAGGAACGGGAACACGACGACGTCCTACAGCGTGTCTCCGCGGGGCGGGGCGGACGGCGAACTGTCAACGGCGCTGGTTAAGGAGATATACGGCGGCGGAACAGGCAATCTTGGCCGATTCTCCGTCAATGTCGGCGCGGAGCTGAAAAGCGTGGAGGTTACGCTGGACTACAGCACGAGCGGGACGCTCGGCATGAGCCTGCGGCTCATCGGCGCGGAGGATGGAGCGACCGCGCCCGTATCGATCTCGCTTACCGGACTGCATCCCGTACTCGTCCGGGATCAAACGTTCTACAATACCGACGGGAAAGGGAAATTGCATTTTGACAGGCATGAGCGGGAACAGCGCGTGACGTTCGCGGCGGAGAATTTCCGTGCGGCGAGCGGCTGACGAAAGGCGGTGGGGCGGATGCTGCGCGAGGGTGTGAAGAAATGGAAAAGCAAATGCGGCGAAAGCATTGCGGAGGCGCTCGTCGCCATGTTGGTGATCGTGCTGGCAGGGATGATGCTCGCCGGAGCGATCACCGCCTCCGCGCGATTGAACAGCGCTTCGGCGAAGATGGCTGTTTTTCCGCAGTATGCAGGGGAAAACGGCAGCGACGCTGTGGCGACCGTCTCGGGCGGTTTTACCAGCGGTACGGCGTTCAACGCAGGTATTCCGGTCAGAGTGTATAAGGACGCGGGGGAGATGTACTACTATGAGAAACGCTGACCCGGCGGCATATGCACGGCGAAAGCTGCGCTCACGCGCGGGCTTTACTCTTGCCGAAACGCTCGTTGTGGTGCTGATGGCGCTGCTTACGAGCGGCATCGTCGCCTCGACCGTACATCTCGCGGCGACGCATTTCCGCGCGCGCACGCAGGAGGCGGACGCGCAGCTCCTCTGCTCGTCGCTGTCTCTGTTTGTGCAGAACGAGTTGACCTACGCAGGGGAGCTCAAAACGACCGGCGCGGATTATCAGCTTGAGAGCTTCACCGACCATGTGCAGGGATTTGGCGCAAATTGCTCGTTTGTCGACAACGAGGGGCGGCTTGCGGTGAGGTATAACGGCGGCGATCTCTTTGAAGCGACGGGTGCCGGCGCCTACAAAGGGAGCAAAACGCTTACTGAGCAGTGCCGCATTTTCTACAATGATACGCCGTCGGACATAACGGTCGATCTGTCGAGCACGGAGCAGAGAGAACTCGCGGCGGGAACGGCCGCCGTGTGCATTGAGATCCGTGACGAGAACGGAAGGCCGATTGCGGTGAACTCGTTTGCCGTGCGGCCGCTCGCGCCGTAGAGCGCGGAGAAACAAACGAGCCTGTTACGGAGGAACGGATATGAGTCCGAAAACGCTTGCGAAGACCTCCTCGGCGGCAACGCTCGTCGAGCTGATGGTCCAGCCCTTTGACGAGCTGACGGAAGTGAATATGGAGGACGAGAGCTTTCGCGTGCTCAAGCATGTGGAGGGCAAATATGCCATTCCGGCGATTGAATGCGGGTTCCGCGACATGTTCCACTACTGCGCGCTCTATATGGTTCATCCCGACGATTTGGACAAGTATCTGAGCGAGTGTGATCCGGACGTTTTGTGCGAGCGGCTGGGAAAGGAAGAAAACGGGGGCGTGCTGCGCTGCCGCTTCCGCTACCGGCTGCTGGACGGCAGCTGGCGCTGGGTGGAGCAGGTGGCAGTCGGCGGCGCGAGCTGTGGCGCGCCGGACAAGCGGATGTATCTCTTCCTGTATGACCTTCAGGATCAGACGGGGGATGAGAGAGAAGAAACGAGCCGCAACGGCCATGCCACGCATAACGCGTTGACGGGACTTTTAAGTGAAGAGGCGTTTTTCGAGCGCGCAGGAGGATTCCTCGGCGGGCACACAGAGGGCTGGTGTGTCCTCGCGGTGGATATTGAGCACTTCAAGATGTTCAACGAGTGGTACGGACGCGCGCAGGGCGACCTGCTGCTTGCGCAGATCGGCGCGAAGCTTGCGCAGCTGGAAAAAGATGCGGGCGGGATTGCGGGCTACTTTGAGCAGGACGATTTTGCCGTCATCCTCCCCAACGACGAAAAGCGCATTTCCAAGCTTTACGACGAGCTGCACGATCTTGTCAGGCAGCGCGGCACATCCGTGGGCTTTATGCCGGCGTTCGGCGTTGTCGAGCCGGACGGCGTGTGCAACGCCTACGAGCTCTATGACCGCGCCGCGCTTGCCGCGCGCAGGGCGAAGGAGGATTATCACGCGCGCATTCGACGGTTCGATCCTTCCATGTACCTGCAGACGGATCGCGAGTACCGTATCCTTGCGGATTTTCAGAAGGCGCTGCGTGACAGGGAGCTGTTCATCCAAATGCAGCCCCAGTGCCTGATCGGAACGGGGAAGATCGTAGGCGCGGAGTCGCTTGTTCGCTGGAGAAAGGCGGACGGTACGATGGTTCCGCCCGGCTCTTTCGTGCCGGTGCTTGAGCATTACGGCTTTGTTACCGACATGGACCAGTATGTTTGGGAGGAGGTCGGGCGATGGCTCCGGACGTGGATCGACGGAGGCCATACGCCGCTGCCGATCAGCGTGAACGTTTCGCAGATCGATATCTATACCATTGACGTGGCGCAGTTTTTTGCGGAGCTGATTGAAAAGTACCGCTTGCCGACGGATCTTATCAAGATCGAGATCACGGAATCCGCCTATGTCGACAACACCGCGGTTGCGGATACGGTACGGCGGCTGCGGGAAGCGGGGTTCGTCGTGCTGATGGACGACTTTGGCAGCGGATATTCCTCCTTGAACGTGCTGCGCAGCCTGAGCATTGACATCATCAAGCTGGACGCGCAGTTTCTGCGCATGAGCGGAGACGATAAAAAGGGCCTGCACATCATGGAGTCCATCGTCAATCTCGCCAAGACCATGGGCGTCCCCATTATCGTTGAGGGCGTGGAGACGCAGGAGGAATCCGACTTCCTCTCCGAGCTTGGCTGTCGCTATGTGCAGGGCTATTTCTACTATCGGCCGATGCCGGTGGAGGACTTTGAGCGCCTGATCGCCGATCCTGAGCACATCGAAACCGGCGGATTCCGCTTCAGGGAGCAGGAGCAGTTCCACACGCGCGAATTCCTCGACCAGAACGTGTTCAGCGATACGACGCTCAACAACATCCTCGGCCCCGTGGCGTTTTATGTCTGGCACGGGGACGACATTGACGTGACGCGCTTTAACCAGCAGTTTTACCACGAGATCAAGGTGCCGAACTTCCGGCGTCACATGAACGCCATCCAACGCATGATGCCGGCTGAGGATCTGCCTAGGATGCGGAAGCTCCTGCAGCAGGCGATCGACAATCCGGAGCGGGGCGCGCAGGGCGAGCTGCGCTTCAATCGTTCGGACGGTACGATTTCCCAGTATCGCGCACGCTTCTATTTCCTCAAGGAGGACGATGGGGGCAAGATGTTCTACGGTTCCATCCATGACCTGACGGACTTTGTTACCCTCAACGACCACGTCCGCCTGCTCTCCAGAGTGAGCAGGGACAGCATCGTTTTCATGCGTTGCCAGGAGAATAAGTGGTCGGCGCGCGTGGTCGTCCACGGCTTGAGGGATGAAACAGGATTGACGCAGGAGGAGCTTCAGCAGGAGTACGATGACGGGACGTTCTATCAGCGCGTGCCGGAGGATCTGCGAAAGCGGCTGCTTCGGTTCTTGACTGCGAGCAAAACGGAGCAGGGCGAGTTTTCACAGCCGTTCCGTTTTCGGAGGCCGGACGGCGGAGAAGTAGATTTGAAGGCTTGGCTCTACGGCGTGCATGATTGGTCCAGCGGCGTGGAGTATATCCTCGTGCTCCGGAGCGATGGGACGTGAGAACCTTTTTACGCGCCCATACTTTATTTCATTATTTGCTTCGCTATGAACGGATAGCGCTTGACGGGAAAAAACCGCGATGATAAAATTTTAATGAATACTCATAAGCGAAACAGCTTATGAAATCTGAACATGAGGTGAACAGTATGTCGCGTCTTGGAAGGAAGATCCTTTTGGCGGTTTTGACCGCTATGGTGCTCTGCGTTGCTGTCGTGGCGCTGCTGAGCGTCAACATGTCCTCCGACTTCAGCAGCAAGCTGCTGACGCGAGAGGCGACGGCACTTGCCAACGTCAGCGAGTCAAAGGTGAACGAGGAAGCGGGAAACTGCTGGGAGGATTATGAGCTGATTGCCGCCTCCGGTGCATTGAGCCGCAAGGACGCCGCCTACTTTGAAACGATGTTCGACGCCATCTATGACGACGATCTGGACTTTATAGCGGTCTATGACCTCAGCGGGCGCGAGATTTGGAAGAGCTCGACCTGCCGGCTCTCACTCAATGCGGCGAACTACAGCGGCAGGAGGGCGCAGGGCCTGATCGTCGATCCCACCATGGGCCTTTGCTGCATCTATATCGCCACCGACGCGGATGCCGGCACCATTACGTTTATCGGCCGTTCGCTTGCGGACAATGACCTTGTGGCGGAGATCAAGGAGGCGACCGGCGCGGAGACTGCGATCTTCTACGAGGGAAAGACCATTGCCACGACCCTGCGCGACGCATCCGGCACCTTGCAGCTCGGCGGCGCGATGAATGCCAAGGCGAAGGATTCCATCTACAATAAGCATGCCGCGCTCAGCGGCCGCACCAAGGCTGCGGGCGTGAGCATGTACTACCAGTACAATCCCGGCTTCGATATTGACGGCAATTTGGTCTGCGCGTTCTTCTCGGGTCTTCATGCCGAGGAGGCGGACGCGGAGTTTGGCACTATCGTTACTATCGTGACTATCGCGAGCGTCGCTATTATCATCGCGGCCATGTTTATCGGCCTGTGGGGTATCCGCCGGCTGATCGACCGCCCGATCCTTGCGGCAAACAAGCTTGCCAATGAAATGAAGGCGGGCGACCTCTCCGGCATTGACGACGACATTCAACTGAGCAACGACGAGATCGGCAATTTCGTCCGCAACCTGCGTCAGACGAAACGCGACATCAGCTCGTACATCAAGGACATTTCACGGATTCTTTCCGCCATGGGCGAGGGCGATTTTACCAAACAGCCCTCCGTGGAGTACATCGGCGACTTTGAGGCGATCCAAACCTCTTTCGGCGAGATCCAAAAGCGCCTTTCCAAGATCATCGGCAACATGGATCTCTCGGCGGACGGCGTGAAGAGCGGCGCGGGCCAGATCGCGAACGGCTCGCAGCTGCTTGCCGAGGGTACGACGCGTCAGGCGACGGCGATCGAGGAGCTCAAC
>JAWRIJ010000091.1:0-6011 GCA_040307975.1 Oscillospiraceae bacterium
AACCCGGGGCTTTGCCCGGGAAAAGCCGTCTTTCGATAACGAAAGACGATCACACACTCACGACCACGGCGCGCTTGCGCAAAAAAACAGGGAGGTACAAAAAGATGAAGCAAACAGGAAGAAGGCTTCTGAGCGTGGCGCTCACGCTCGTGCTGCTGCTGGGGCTGCTCCCGGCGATGACGGCGCCGGCAAAGGCGGCGAATGGAGACCCCTGCACGGTTAAGGTCCATGCATACACTTCATACAGTGATGCCCAAGGCTACCTCAATGCAAATGCAGATAATCCAAGCTATTGGCCCGAATATACGAATTACAAGGTGGGCGATACCCTTGATGTTTTTGACTTATGGAAGACTGCGGCAAATGAGGCCATGAATACAGGCCATGAATTCGATAAGATAGCAAGCATAAGCGATACCAATGTTGTGGCAAACCCCAGCGGTCGGAACGTAACGATCGTCGGCGGGGGAACAGTGGATGTATTCTGGGATTGTCCGCTGGATGGCAATATTCATAAGAGTATTAGACTCTACCTCGAAATCACGGTCGCAGACACGCGCAAGAGCATCACGACCTGCGACGTTTCTCAACCGCCCAATCATATCTATGACGGACAGCCATACAAGCCAACAGTGACAGTAAAGGACGGGGGCAAAACCCTGACAAGAGATGTAGACTATACTCTCACATGGTATGGTCCTTACGGAGATTCAGATCCGTGTATCGATATCTTCCCTAATGAGCAGTATCCGACATGGGACTACTATGTTCAAGTGTCGGGCATTGGCGGTTACAAGGATACTCAGAACAAACACTACAGCATCCTCCCCGCCGACGACAGCATCAGCTTCAGCGGCACATCCGTTACCAAAACCTATGGCGACGGCAGCTTCACAAAAACCGTTACAAAAGCCCAAAACGGCGACGGCACGGTGTCGTATGCGTCGAACAACACCGGCGTCGCCACCGTGAACAGCAGCAGCGGTCAGGTGACGATCAAGGGCGCCGGCACCGCGACCATCACCGCCACCGCGACGAAGACCGGAACATACAATTATCCCGCGCCGGGCAATACCGCGAGCTATACGCTTACTGTAAACAAGGCGACTCTTACAGCCACCGCAAACAACAAAACGATAACTTACGGTGATGCGGCGCCGACATACAACATTTCATATTCCGGCTGGAAGGGCAGCGACAATGCAAGTAACGCCGCAAGCTTCGCCGCGCCGACGATCGCCTGCGCCTACGCGCGGTACAGCGACAAGGGGAGCTATCCCATCACGCTTTCGGGCGGCTCGGCGAAGAACTATAATTTTACGCTCAACGGCGGAACGCTGACGGTCAACGCAAAGCCGGTCACGGTCACGGGAAGCGTTGCCGCGGACAAGACCTACGACGGCACAACGAGCGCGGAGATCGACGTGGCAAACGCGGAGATCACCGGCCTTGTGAACGGCGACGAGGTCACGGTCGAATCCGCGACGGGCGCGTTTGCCGACTACAACGCGGGGGAGGGCAAGACCGTTACCGTCACGCCCGTGCTCGCGGGCGGCAAGGCGGGGAACTATGTGGTCTCGCCGCTGCCCACGACCACCGCGACGATCGAAAAGCGCGCGGTCACCATCACGGCGAAGAATCAGAGCATCGAGCTGAACGCCCCCATCACAACGGGCGTCGCTCAGGTCGAGTGCGACAACGAGCTGCTACCCGCGACCGACAGCCTGACCGCGATCACGCTGACGCCGACCGACCGAAACGCTCTCACGACGGCGGGCACGATCACACCGAGCGCCGCGACGATCAAAAACGGCACGACCAACGTGACGGGCAACTATGAGATCACCTATGTCGAGGGCAATCTGACCGTAACAAAGGGCATGCCGGTCGTAAACGTCACCGCCCCGGCGGCGGGCGCGCTTACCTACGGCGATACGTTGAGCTTAAGCACGCTGACGGGCGGCGCGATGAAGGACAAGTACACGAGCGCCGAGGTTCCCGGCACGTTCACGTGGGAGACCGGCACGACCATCCCGGACGCGACGCAGGGCAGCCCCGCGAATTACGCGGTGCGCTTCACGCCGAGCGACGAGTACGCCACGCTCTACGAGACCGCGACCGTCAACATCCCCGTCACGGTCGCGAAGCGCGTCGTGACGCTCGCATGGACAAACACCGCGCTGATCTACAACAGCGAGGAGCAGAAGCCCGTCGCCGCGGTGACGAACCTCGTCGGCGCGGACGCGGTCGAGGTGACCGTCACGGGCGGGAAGACCGATTCCAACGCCAAGGCGGGCAATACGGACTACACCGCCACGGCGTCGGCGCTGACCGGCGAGCGCGCGGCGAACTATACGCTGACGGGCGCGGCGGACACAACGCAGGCGTTCACTATCGCGCAGAAGGAGATCACCGTCACGGCACTGCCGCAGACCGCGCAGCGCGGCGACGCAAGCGTCGACGGGAAGGACGATATCAAACTCAACGCCGCCACCACGAACGAAGCCGCGCTCGCGGAGGCGGTCACGGTCGTGACGCTCGCGGAGGGCGACACGCTGACCTCTGTGACGCTGACGGGCGACACGGCCGCGGTCGGTAACAACCTCGACCTGACGCCCTCCGACGCGCTCATCAAGGACGGCGCGGCGGACGTGACGGGCAACTATGAAATCACCTTCACGAAGGGCAAGCTGACGGTCATCCCGACGCGCCCCGAGCTGGTGACGGCTCCGGTCGCGGCCGCGCTCACCTACGGGCAGAAGCTGAACGCGAGCGCGCTGGACGATACCGCCGCCGTGATGCAGGATAAGAACACACACAATCCGGTCACGGGGACTTACGCGTGGAAGGCGCCGAATACCGCGCCTGACGCGAACACCGACGCGGATACCGGCGCGCTGACGTACACGGTCGTCTTTACGCCGAGCGATACGACGAATTACAGCACGCAGGAATTCGAGGTCGCGGTCACGGTCAACAAGGCGGAGCTGACGGTCACGGCGGCGGACAAGACCAAGACCTACGGCGAGGCGGACCCGGAGCTGACATACACGGTCAGCGGCTATCAGAACGGCGATAACGCGAGCGTGCTCAGCGGCGCGCTCTCCCGCGCGGCGGGCGAGGACGTCAAGGAGGGCGGCTACGCCATCAATCAGGGCGCGCTTACGTCCAACAGCAACTATACCGTCGCGTTCACCGGCGCGGTTCTGACCGTCACCAAGGCGTCGCAGTCCACGCCGCCCGCCGCGGGCGAGGGCTTCACGATCACGCTCGGCAAGCTCGACATAGCCGACGCGACGAACAGCGCCGCGAACGGCCAGACGCATTACGAGGTCACGGACGACGGCGGTGCGACGTGCCATGCGTACAACGAAGCGGCGTTTGACATCGACCCGAGCAAGACCTATCAGATCCGCTGGGCGGCGGGCACGAACTACGAAGCCTCGCCGTGGACGGCGATGAAGACCACGGCGTCGATCACCCTTGCCGCTTCGCCCGCCAACAAGGGCACGGTCACGGGCGGCGGAACGGTCGCACTGAACAAGACCGTCACGCTGACGGCGGCGCCGAACGACGACACGCTGTATCAATTCGGCTCGTGGAAGAAGAACGGCGAGGTCGTTTCCTACGATGCGAGCTACAGCGTCCTGGCGGACGGCGACGCGTCCTACACGGCGGTTTTCGTGGAGAAGGAAAAGACGGTCGTCAAGCTCCCGGCGCGCACGGCGGAAGCCTTCACCTACACCGGCGGTGAGCAGACCGGCGTGAAGATCGACGGGAAGACGGAGGACGCGAGCTTTACGCTTGAAAACTGCAAGGCGACCGAGGCGGGGGATTACATAGCCACGGCGACGCTCGCGGGAGAAAGCTACGTCTGGGCGGACGGCACGAGCACGCCGAAGACGGTTGCGTGGAGCATCGGCAAGGCGGATCAGGCCGCGCCCACCGTTACGTCGGTCGGCAGCACGCTCACCGCGGCGCCCGCGGAAGTCCAGACGCCCCCGCTGGTGGTCTACTACACGCAGGACAACACAAAACCCAAGTCCGAGTGGACGCCCGTTCCCGACGGCGGCATCACGAACGCCATCGGCATGTATTACTTCTACACCAAAGGGAACAACAACTACAACGACAGCCCGGAGGCCCAGAAATCCGGCAGCAAGCCCACCGTGGTCTCCACGCTCCAGCCGACGGGCCTGACGACGGACAGCGCGACGCTCAACGCCAGCGTGTCCGACCCGGACGGCAACATCGCCGCCTCCGGCGTCCGCGTGAAGCTGCAGTGGAAGCTCGCGAGCGCGGGAAGCTGGACGGATATTGACGCGCCGACCTATACTTACGGAACCGCGGATCCCTTTACGGTCACCCATTCGCTCACCGGCCTCGCGGCGAACACCGATTATGCGTATCGGGCGGTTGCGACGCTGAAAAACGGCAGCGAGGTCGTCGGCAACACGATCAGCTTCCGCACGCCGATGGTCACGCCGCCCAGCGGCTCGATCGAGGTTACGGTCAATTCCTCTCCCACGGGCAAATCGGTGGTCGTCTCCGTCGAGGAGGGTAACAACGTCATCTCCACCGCGGAGACCACCACGAACGGTACGGTCAACTTCACGAATCTGCCCGACGGCTTCTTCAACGTGGTCGTGCGCAGCAAGGACGGCAAGTATGTCGAGACGCGCATGATCGCCATTAAGGACGACGCGGGCGTCACGACCGTGTTCACCGTTCCGGCGGGCACGCTTTCGACCGTTGTGGACGTCAAGACGGCAGATACGCCGCCCGTCGCCGTCGAGGGCCTGGGCGAGCTGATTAGCACTTCCGAGAAGAGCGCCGCCGCTGCGGGCAGCAAAAACGTCGAGGTCGAGCTGGAGGTCGAAAAGAAGCCCGAGGGCTCGGCGGAGGGCTCGACGCAGATCAAGGTGTTGCTGACGAGCACGCAGCAGGTGGATCTGTATCTTGACTTGAGCCTGCTCAAAACCACGACGGAGCTGTCCGCGGGCACGGTCACGGGCGTCACAACGGAAGATATCGGCGAGACGAACAACAAGGTGCTCGAAATCGCCATCCCTTATGCCAACGCCAAGACCAAGGCGGACGAGATCGAAATGTACCGCTATCACAACGGTACCGCCGAGAAACTGGGACGGGTGCCGGCCAGACAGACAGCCCCGTTCACGGGACAGGATGGCAAGTTCTTCGTGGATTCGGATAACGGCTACATCTTCCTGTACGCCAGCGGTTTTTCAACCTACGCTATCGCCGTCAAGAAGACGACGTCCAATCATCATTCGGGCGGTGGAGGAGGCTATTCGCCGACGGCGGTAACGCCTGCCAAGCCGACCGGCGCAGTGAACGGGACAAGCGGCGTCTGCCCGAAGGACACTACTTGCCCAATCTGGCCGTTTATTGACGCCGAGACGACCGCGTGGTATCATGATGGCGTGCATTACTGCCTTGAAAACGGCATCATGCGGGGCATGGGCGACGGCCTCTTTGCGCCGAATGGAAACACGACGCGCGCGCAGATGGCGCAGATCCTCTATAATCTGGAGAACAAGCCGGCATACAGCGGCACGGTCACATACAGCGACGTGTATGCCAATTACTGGTACACCGATGCGATCCGCTATGTGAGCGTCGAGGGTATTATGGAAGGCTATGGCGACGGAACATTTGGCCCGGACGACGCCATAACGCGTGAACAGCTTGTCACAATCATGTACCGCTATGCCAGGTACAAGGGCGTGGACATCAGCGCATGGGAGAATGCGGACATTCTCCGCTATGACGATGTGTTCAGCATCAGTTCTTGGGCGGCGGCGGCATTCCGGTGGGCCTGCGGCAGCGGCACGGTCAACGGCAAGACGGAAACCACGCTCAACCCGCTCGATGCCGCAACGCGCGCAGAGATCGCGACGATCATTATGCGGTATTGCGAGAACGTGGCAAAGTAGCTCCGGGGAAAAACATCTAACCGCAAACAAAGATACACAGGCGGAGCCGGCCGC
>JAWRIJ010000092.1:0-12309 GCA_040307975.1 Oscillospiraceae bacterium
GGGGGGGCTCTTTTCTTGCGCGGCGGCGTCCCCTTCAGTCTGAGTTCGTCCGCATGAAGCGGCGAAACGCCAGCTCGTTGTCCGCGAGCGCACGATAGCAGAAGAAGCCGTCCTCTATCGTGGAGCAAAGCCCCCCGCGGACAGTGATCGACGCTTCAAATCGCGACAAATCGGCGTTGTCGACCAGCAGAGTCCCCGCGCCGTCGAACAGGGCGAAACTGCCATTCTCTTCCCCGCCGTCGCAATAGTAGCCGTAATAATAGGTCTCGCCCGTGATCGGGTCGAGGATGCGGTCAAGGTAATTACAGCCCTCGACCGCGGGCGGCTCGGGATAGGCCGCTTCAAGCGCCTCGTAGTCGATCTCGCGCGGATAGCCCGCGGGCGGCTCGGTCAAAACGGCGCCGTCGGCAAGATCCAAATAGAGGCAGACGGCGTTCTCCCTGTACTCGCCGTTGACAAGGTAGGAACGGACGTAGCCCACTTTGTCATCCACGAGTTCGATAAAGGGCCCGCCTTCCCTGCCCCAAACAAACCCTTCTCCTAAAAAGGGTTCGAAGCGCGCGCCGTCGAAACGCATAACGACCTCTCCATCCGCATTCCAAAGGGCGAGCGATCCGTCCTGCGCGGCAGTCAGGAGCAGGCCGAAGCCGCTCGCGGCATAGTAGCTGTCCGTCAGTTCATGCGCCCAGCGTCCGTCGGAGGCTGCAAGCGTGCGGGCAAACCTCCCGCCGGCGTACGTATCGCCACCGCCGGCTCCCTCCGGGTCGCCGCGGTAGAGCATCAAAAAGCCGTCATAAAAATTGATCCCCGCATATACCGGCTCACTCACCAGCTCCCCCTTGTCCGTCACAAGCCCGTAAAACGGCAGCGCGTCAATGACATACTGCTCCATGGCGGAATATTTGCCGATGTATGGCAGCAGCACGCCATAGTCGCCGCGCGGCTCGAATCCTCCGTCCACGCGGTATCCCGCGTGATAGGTATAGACCTCCCGCAACGGCTCATAGGGCGTGAGCTTCGACCAGTCCGTGTAGACGGGAGAGGGCTCTTCCGCCGCAGGGGCAGGCGGTTCCGCCCGAGCCGCGCAGCCCGCAAGCGACAAAACAAGCAGCGTCGCGATCAGCTTTTTCATGCCTCGTCCCCCACGTCCATCACGCTGACATAGCCCTCGTGCGCGACAAGCTTCTGTCCTTCCGCGCTCATGATCCAGTTATATAGAATCTTGGCGGGCGCGTCGTCGGGAAGCCCCGCCTTGATGACAACGTAGGAATCGTTGATGAACGGATACTCCCGCGCGCGGATCGTCTCCGCGCTCGGCTTGACGCCGTCCACCGCGAGCAGCTTGAGCCCATCCGCCATCTTCATGTCATGCGCGTAGTAATAAACGGTATATCCGATGGCGGCGGCGGAGTCGTCGTAGGATGCGACAACCTTCACCAAATCGCCCATCGCGCCGCTGACGTACTCCGCGGGCGGCTCCATCATCGGGACGTCGCCCATGACGAGCTTTTTCATCGCCGTTTGGCTTCCCGCCTCCTCATTGCGCTGAAAGGGAACGATCTCCACGTCGTCGCCGCCCACCTCGCGCCAGTTCGTGATCTCGCCGCTGTAGATCTTCTGTATCTGCTCGGTGGTGAGGCTGTCCACAGGGTTGCTCGCATTGACGACGAACACCAGCCCGTCCACGGCGAAGGTGTCGATCTCCCACTCAAAGCCGTTTTCCTTCTTCTCTTCGTAAATTTTCTCCGGCGGCGCGCCGGAGATGAGCAGGTCCGCCTGGCCGTTCATCAGCTCGCGGTAGGACTGCGTGGTGCGGGAAAAGCTGGTGAGATCGGCGACCTCCTCGCGCGTTTCGCCGAGCAGGACGCTTGCGATCGCCTGCCCAAGCGGAACCATTGCGGTCGAACCGTTGAGCCGCGGGAAGTTCTCACGCGTGAAGACGAACTGCTTCGGACTCGGCGCGCTCTCCCGCTTCGGCTGCGCGCCCCTCCCGCCGCAGCCGAAAAGTCCCAAAATAAGCAAAATCGCCAACGCGCCCGCGAATCTTTTTTTCATCTTTCATTCCTCCCTTTTGCTGCGCTATGCCGCCGCTTTCTTGCGTATCATAGCACATTCGCCCATTCGCCGCAAGACGTCGCGGTACGGCGCGCCATCGGTGAATATCGTGGCGAATAACGTGAACTTAGTCCTTGACACCTCAGGTTTGAACGAGTAAAATATCATTTGGATTTTTGGGGGGGCATAAGGGGAAGCCCCCGTCTGAACCCAACTTCCCATTTCATAGATTCACAAGGAAAGAACAGGAGGAAACCATGCCGCCAATCATGATACCCCCCGCTTTTTTGGCGATCGGGGCTGTCGTATTGCTGGCCTTGGGCGTCCTTCTCGGCATTTGGATCAGAAAACAAGCGGAGAAAAAAGCCGAACTGACCATCGCAGACGCCGAAAAGAAGGCGCTGCAAATCGAAAACGACGCACACAAACGCGCCGAGAGCAAGAGCAAGGAAATGCTGCTTGAGGCGAAAGAAGAGATCATGCGCGTCCGCAACGAAGCTGAGAAGGAGAACAAGGAGCGCCGCGCCGACCTGCAAAAGCAGGAGCGTCGGCTGCAGCAGAAGGAAGAGAACATCGACAAAAAGACCGAAACCCTGGAAAGGAAAGAAGAAGCCCTCAACCAAAAGCATGCCGCGCTTGACAAGGAGAACGAGGAGATCAGGATCATCAAGCGCAGCCAAACCGAGATGCTGGAGCGTATCTCCGGTTTTACCGCCGAGGATGCGAAGAAGTTCCTCATCGAACAGGTCGAAAGCGAAGTCACGCATGAGACTGCGGTGAAGATCAAGGAGCTGGAGCAGCGCGCCCGCGAAGAGGCGGATTCCCGTGCCCGCGAGATCATTGCCACCGCCATCCAGCGCTGCGCCGCGGATCATGCCGCCGAGATCACCGTCAGTGTGGTTCCCCTGCCCAATGACGAGATGAAAGGCCGCATCATTGGCCGCGAAGGCCGCAATATCCGCACGATCGAGACCATGACGGGCGTCGACCTCATTATCGACGACACGCCCGAGGCCATCACGGTCTCCTGCTTTGAGCCGGTGCGCCGCGAGATCGCGCGCATTGCGTTGGAGAAGCTGATCGCCGACGGGCGCATCCATCCCACGCACATTGAGGAAATGGTCGCAAAAGCCCGCCGCGAGGTCGACGCCGTGATCAAGTCCGAGGGCGAGCGCGCGGTGCTGGAGACCGGCGTGCGCGGCGTAAACCCCGAGCTCGTCAAGATGCTCGGCCGTCTCCACTACCGCACGAGCTACGGTCAGAACGTTTTGCAGCACTCCATCGAGGTCAGCCATCTCTCCGGCATGATTGCCGCCGAGCTCGGCGCGGACGTCACCGCCGCCAAGCGCGCGGGGTTGCTGCATGACATCGGCAAATCCGTCGACCATGAGATGGAGGGCACGCACGTGTCCCTCGGCGTTGAGTTCATGCGCAAGTACCACGAGAAGGAAGAGATCATCCACGCGGTTCACGCGCATCACAACGACATTGAACCGACGACGGTGCTCGACTTCATCGTGCAGGCCGCCGACGCCATCTCCGCGGGACGCCCCGGCGCGCGCCGCGAAAACCTTGAGAACTACATTAAGCGTCTTGAGCAGCTTGAGGAGATCACAGGCAGCTTCCCCGGCGTCGAAAAGAGCTACGCCATTCAGGCTGGTCGCGAGGTGCGCGTGATGATCAAGCCCGAGGTCGTCAGCGAGGACGAAATGACCATCCTTGCCCACGACATTGCCAAGCGCATCGAGGACGAGATGGAATACCCCGGTCAGATCAAGGTGAACGTCATCCGCGAGGTCAAAGCGGTGGAATACGCCAAGTAAAGCGAAAGAGCCTTCCGTTCGGAAGGCTCTTTTTCTATCCCGCGATATACGCCTGCGCCGCGTAGCCCACCGCTTCGCCGTAGTGTACCACATACCACCCCTGCCACGCGCCGTAAAGGACGACCTCCGCGCCGTTGGGGAGCAGGGCAAGGACGTTGCCCTGCGCGCCGGGGTAATCGCGCAGACGAAGCGGCGAGCCTCCTGTTGTCACGACGCCGATGCGCGGCGCGACCGGCTCAATAAACGGCAGGCCAAACAGATCGGTCAGTCCCTTTGCGAGCGCGCGGGCGATGGCGTCGCGGTTTGACTCGATCCACAGCGCGTCGGCGTAGTTGTCGTGGTAGCCGATCTCGATGAGATTCGCGGGCGCGGCAGGCTGGCGCACCTCGCCGAGCGAGGTGGTCGCGCGCGTGTAGACGCGGTCGGGTAAGGGATAAACCTCGCGCAGACGTGCGGCAAACAACTCGGACGCCTCGCGTCCACGCTCGCTCGTGGGATAGTAAAATGCGATCACGCCGCGGTTCTGTCCCTCGCTGCCCGCGCCGGACGCGTTGGAGTGGAGCGCGAGGTAGAAATCAAATCCTCCGATGG
The DNA here is from genome assembly GCA_040307975.1 of Oscillospiraceae bacterium. Classification (GTDB taxonomy): domain Bacteria; phylum Bacillota; class Clostridia; order Oscillospirales; family Oscillospiraceae; genus Hominicoprocola. The sequence goes on from JAWRIJ010000092.1 coordinate 4,470, forward strand.
CGTTCGCCTGCCGGATGGAGCTGGCAGCAGTCATCTGCGGCGTGTTGCGCACCCATTGGATGCCGTTCGAGAGCAGGTACGGCTCCAGCGCGTCGGCGAGCAGGTTCATGTTATACTCCTCGCTGCCGCTGCCGGTAATGTAAGGATTGCTCTCCTGCGTGGAGGGGCTTAAATAGAGTTTCGGCATGGAATGGCCTCCTTATTTTACTTCCTTCCATTCTATGCATCGAAGCAGGAAAAGGACGCTCCCCGAGGGAAGCGTCCTTTTTGATGCGCTATGTGCCGCGGTCAAGCAGGCTTTCTCTTCAGCTCCAGCTTTTCGATCAGATACACCGCCACGAGGATCGCGACGCCGATGATATCGGTCACGGTGCCGGGGTAGATCATCAGCAGGCCGCCCGCGACGCACAGGATGCGGAAGGGCCACGCCATATCCTTGACGAAGTAACCGATCATGCCGATGGAAATCGACAGCATACCGAGCGTCGCCGTCACGATGACGAGCACGACCTCAAGCGGCGTGGTGTCAATAAACAGCATCGCGGGGTTGAACGCGAAGATATACGGAATGATAAACGCCGCAATAGCAAGGCGCGTGGCGTTGAACGCCGTCTTCATCGGCGGCGCCTTGGCGATGGCGGAGCCTGCATACGCCGCAAGCGCGACAGGCGGGGTGATATCCGCCACGATGCCGAAGTAGAAGCAGAACATGTGCGCCGCCATCACGGGAAGACCCATGCCCGCGGGTCCGAGGATGGGCGCGCAGGTCGTCGCCATGATGATATAGTTCGCGGTCGTCGGAACGCCCATGCCGAGCACGATGCAGCAGAGCATCGTCAGTACCAGCGCAATGATGATCTTGCCGTTCGCGAGACCGACAATGGCGCTGATGAGGATCTGGCCGAGGCCGGTCATCGTCACGACGCCGGCGATGATACCCGCCATGCCGCAGGCGATGGCAACGGAAAGCGTGTTCTTGCCGCCGTTTTCAAACGCGTCGACCACGGTGGGCAGGCTCTTCTTGTTGGGCAGGCTGATCACATAGTTCGCAACCATGATGCACACGGCAATGCCGACGCAGAGCTTGCTGCCGTTCTCGCCCATGAACGTGCCGACCTCCCAGGAGCGATAGGCAAGCGTCATATAAAGCAGCGGGATGAGCGGCAACGCCATGACGAGCGCTTTCTTGCCCGTCTCACGGCTGATCATCGCCACGGCGAGGCAGTAAAGAATGGCGTAGACCGCGGCGGTCGCCATGGTGAAGCCCACCATGATCATGTAGACCAGCACCACCAGCGGGAGGATGAGATAGATCTTTGGAAGCACGTCTTTGGCCTTCGGCAGTTCGCTGCGCGGGATTCCGTGCAGCTTGAGCTTCTTCGCCATGAAATGCACCATCAGGAAGATGCCGAGGAAGTACAAAAACGCAGGCAGGATGGCGCGCACGATGATGTCCTTGTACGGAACGCCGACCATCTCCGCCATCAGGAACGCCGCGGCGCCCATGATCGGCGGCATGATCTGACCGCCCGTGGAGGACGCCGCCTCGACCGCGCCGGCAAACTCCGCCGGATAGCCGGTCTTCTTCATCATCGGGATGGTCACGGAGCCGGTGGTCACAGTGTTGCCGACGGACGAGCCGGATACCATGCCGCACAGCGCCGAGGAAATGACCGCGACCTTCGCGGGGCCGCCGCTCGCCCAACCGGCGAGCGTATTGGCGCAGTCGATAAAGAAATTCGCAACGCCCGTAACCTCCAAAAACGCGCCGAAAATAACGAACAGCGCAATGTAGGTCGAGCACACGCCGATGGGCGTGCCGAGGATGCCCGTCGTGGTATAGAAGAGGTTATAAACGACGGTGCGCAGATCCTTGCCCGCGCCGAGGAAGGCGTAGAGCACGAACACGCTTGCCACACAGATAATGGGAAGCCCCACCACGCGGCGGCAGCACTCGACCAAAATGAGTGTGCCCACAATACCGAACACGATCAGAAGGGGCACCGTCACCGAGCCGATCTGGATTTTGAACACATTTTGGATGCGCGTACCGGCATTGACGATGGTTTCCAGATTGATCGGGTAGAAGAAATAGCAGCCCGACCCGACAATTGCAAGCAGCACGTCGTACCACGGGATATGGTTGACCTTCTGCGAACCCTTCTTCGCCGGATAATAGAGGAATACCAGCAGAATCACGAGCCCGAGAAACAGCGGACGGCGCGCGCGCTCGTCCATCTTGAGGAACATGTTCATCACGATCATGAACATGCCAAACAGCGCCGTGACCCAGCGCACGACCAGCTTAGGCGTCCCCTCCCAAATGCGGGTGTTGGACTCGCGGTCATATTTCTTCATAATTTCGTCGACGTCCGCCATCGTGCCGACGTCCGCGTTTGACGCGGCGGCGTTGAGCTTGTCTTTGTCAGACATTGCACTCTCTCCTCTCTTAAAATCAGTTTTCTATCGCCGGCGGCGGTCACCACGGGAAAAACTCATAGTTGAAGCGTACCGCCGCGTTCTTTCCGCATAAATCGCGCAGGCTCACGTCCTGCCCGTTCACCGTCAGCGTATGGTCGGACACCGTGCCGACGATATACCCCACGTTATCGCGGTTTTGGTGAATGTTGCGAATGACCATCGCCCAGCCCTTGTAATCGGGACGGTCAATGTAGACCTTGTCGAGCGTCTCGCCCGGGTTCAGCTCCGTCTGCACGCCCGCGCCGAACGAACTGTAGACGGTCTCCTCCACGTAGATATGCCCATTCTCGATCTCATAGGTATCCGTCAGCGGATACTGGTTGACAGAGTGAATAAAGGTGACCGAGAACCGATCGCCCTCTCCCATGCGATATCGCGCGTAGAGCGCGCCGGTATCACGGTTCCGCAGCGTCAGGTAATGCCCAGCGCGCAGGCTTATGAAGAGAGCCGCCGCAATAATCAGTATTATTGCGGCGGCCTTCACTGCTATGCGTAACTTGTGATGTCGCACCATGGTGAGCGATTACTTGATCGCACCGATCTCCTTGTAGTACTTCTCCGCGCCGGGATGCAGGGGCACGCTGCCGACGGAAGCAACCTTGGGATCAAGGAAGCCGAACTTGGCGTGGCCCGCCTCAAGGTCGGCCTTGTTGTCAAACATGCCCTTGACGATCTCGTAAACGACGTCCTCGCTGAGGTTCTTGTCGGCGACAAGCGCGGCCTGGACGGCGACGCAGACGACGTCCTTGTCCTGACCGGTGTAGGTGCCCGCCTTCAGGTCATCGCGCACCAGGAACGGATACGCGGCCTGGATGGCGGCGAGCTCGCTGTCAGAGAGGGAGACGAGGTTGAGCTGGTTGGTGGTGGCATAGTCGACGATGGCGGTCGTGGGAGCGCCGGCGACGGTGAACGCCGCGTCGATCTTGCCGTCCTTGAGCTGGTCAACGCCATCCTGGAAGGTACCGTTGACCGCCTTGATGTCGTCCTTGGTCAGACCCGCGGCGCTAAGCACCTGCCATGCGTTGACTTCCGTGCCGGAGCCGACGTCGCCAACGCAGACAGTCTTGCCCTTGAGGTCGGCAACGTTGTTGATGCCGGGCTTGGCAAGGATCTGCACGGTCTCGTTGTAGATGCCGGCGCACCAAAGCGCGGTATCCTCGGGCGCGCCCTCGAAGGTGTTGGTGCCGTTGTGGGCGTAGTTGACCACGTCGGACTGCAGGATCGCCATCTGCGCCTGGCCGTCGGTGATCATGTTGACGTTCGCCTTGGAAGCGCCGGTGGACTCAGCCGTGATGGTGCTGAGCGTCAGCTTGGGGCCGAGCACGGTCTGCAGCACGCCGCCGACGGCATAGTAAGTGCCGGAGGTACCGCCCGTGGCAAGAGTGATCTTCACGGGAGAGGCGGAGGGAGCCGCAGGGGCCGCAGGAGCCGCAGGGGTGCTCGTCGCGGGAGCCGCGGGAGCCGCGGGAGCGGTGGATGCTTCCTTGCTGCCGCAGGCGACAAGCGCAAGCGCCATAACAAGAGCCAGGATAAGAGCTACGGTCTTCTTCATTTCACAATCTCCTTTTCCTACATTTTTCGCGGGGAAGCCCCCGCTAAACGGACATCAGTATTTTATCCATTTTGCACGGAAAACGCAAGCTATTTTTCAACTTTTTGTCTTAATGCCTAAAAAATAGTTTGCTCCTTTATGCGTTTGCACGGAACAATCGACGCAACCCTTGCAAAAAATGCGCTTCAACAGTCGTTGAAGCGCATTTTCTGAACTTGCTCGCATGCAGGGTTTATTTTCTCGACTTGCTCTCCACATCCTCGCGCAGAAGCTTTGCGAAGGCGTCGCGGCTCATCGCGCCCAGATCGCCGTCCGCGCGATGGCGCGGGGAAACGGTCTGCGCCTCGATGTCCCGATCGCCGACGATGAGCATATACGGTACTTTCTCAAGCTGCGCCTCGCGGATCTTCTTTCCGATCTTCTCATTGCGCTCGTCCACTTCGGCGCGGAAGCCCTGTCTGTCCAGCTCGTCCGCATACTTCAAGCAGTACTCGTTGGCGCGGTCGGTCACGGGCAGGAGCTTGACCTGCACCGGAGCGAGCCACGCGGGGAACGCGCCCATGGTCTCCTCGATCAGATACGCCATAAAGCGGTCGAGCGAGCCGAGAATGGCGCGGTGGATAACGACGGGCGTCTTCTCGGCGCCGTCCGCGTCGATATACTTGAGGTCGAACTTCATCGGCAGGCAGAAATCGAGCTGGCAGGTGGAAAGCGTATACTCCGCGCCGACGGCGGGTACGACGTTCACGTCGAGCTTCGGGCCGTAGAACGCCGCCTCGCCGATCTCCTCGGTGAAGTCGATGCCGAGCTCCACGAGCACCTCGCGCAGCGCGCTCTCGGCAGTGTTCCACATCTCGTCGTCCTGATGGTACTTCTGCGTGTCCGCCGGGTCGCGCAGGGAAAGCACGCAGCGGTAGTCGGTAATGCCAAAGTCCTTGTAGGTGTCAAAGATCAAGTCGCAGACCTTGCCGACCTCGTCCTTGATCTGCTCCGGCGTGCAGAACAGATGCGCGTCGTTCTGGCAGAAATGGCGGCCGCGCTCGATGCCCTTGAGCGTGCCGGACGCCTCGTAGCGGAAATCGTGCGCGATCTCGCCGATCCGGATGGGCAGATTGCGGTAGGAGTGCGGCTGGTTTGCGTAGATACGCATGTGGTGCGGGCAGTTCATCGGGCGCAGGACGTACATCTCGTCCTCGACCTCCATTGCGGGGAACATGTTCTGCTGATAGTGATCCCAATGGCCCGAGGTCTTGTAGAGGTCGACCGTACCGACGCAGGGCGTGAGCACGTGCTGATAGCCGAGCTTGATCTCCTTGTCGCGGATGTAGTTTTCAAGGATACGCCACACGGTATAACCCTTGGGGAGGAACATCGGCATGCCGCGGCCCACCAGCTCGTCGGTCATGAAGAGCCCCAGCTCGCGGCCCAGCTTGCGGTGGTCGCGCGCCTTGGCCTCTTCGAGCTTCGTCAGGTACTCGTCGAGCTGCTCCTTCTTCGGGAACGCCACGCCGTAGATGCGCTGGAGGCTCTTGTTCTTCGCGTCGCCGCGCCAGTAGGAGGCGTTGCACGCGGTCAGCTTGATCGCGTTGCCCTTGATGCGGCCCGTGGAGTCGATGTGCGGCCCCGCGCAGAGGTCGGTGAACTCGCCCTGCCTGTAGAAGCTGATGACCGCGTCCTTGGGCAGATCGTTGATGAGTTCAACCTTGTAGGGCTCTTCGCGCTCCTCCATAAACTTGACCGCCTCGGCGCGCGGAAGCTCAAAGCGTTCCAGCTTGAGCTTCTCCTTGCAGATCCTGCGCATCTCGTCCTCGATCTTGTCCATGATCTCGGGCGTAAAGGCAAAGGGCGAATCCATGTCGTAATAGAAGCCCGTGTCGATGCTCGGCCCGATGGCGAGCTTTACCTCGGGATAGAGGCGCTTGACCGCCTGTGCGAGCACGTGCGAGCAGGTGTGCCAGTAGGTCTTGCGGTATTCGGGGTTTTCCCAGCTGAACTCAAAGCTTTCTTCTGCCATGATGCTTGTTCTCCTTTTCGTTTTTTGGGGCGGAAATAAAGAAATCCCACCCCTGATAAAGTGTCAGGGGTGGGATGTTGACAAACATTCCACGGTTCCACCCTGCTTACGGCTTTCCGCCGTCGCTCGTGTCCTCTGTAACGGGAGGACCCGTCCCGCTCGTCGCGGGCTGCTCGGGAGTGGTACTGCCGCCGCTTGCGCGGGACGCTCACACCAAATGCGTCCCTCTCTGAAGCGCCGCGCCGCGGTTTCTTCTCCGTCGTCGCCTTTACGGCATGCAGTGTATCACCGCGCAGGAAAGTTGTCAAGCGGCAAATCCTGCAAACCGCCCGTAAGTTTACATAACTCTAATCGGTAGACATAACAACGCAAAATCGTAACATAGTACCACTTTTTCGTAACATAGTGAATGTACAAACGCCAAAAAAATATTTAAACTGGCTTCAGCGAAACTTCAATTTGACTTCCGAAAGGAGCGATACCATGAAAAAGGCAAGCAAAAAGAGCGTCCCCATCCTGCTCGCGCTGCTATTGGCGCTGGCGCTGAGCGCCTGCGGCGGCAAGACCGCCGACACGCCCGCGCCCGCCGCGCCGGACAACGTCCCCGCGCAGGAAACGCAGCAAAGCGCGCCCACGCAGAACGCCGCGCCTGCGGAGCCGGCGCCCACGACGGAACCGCCCGCAGCTCCGAGCGAAGCAGACGCCCCGGCGCCGGAATTTGTCAACGGCGGCGAGCTGTCCTGGGAGGATGAAGAACGGTTGGACGGTATTCTGGCTGAATATGTGGGCACATACCGAAACGCTGGCGGGAAATACATGATGATAACCGGCGAGCAGGCCAGCTTTGTCTTTCAGCCCAGTAAGATCGGCGCGTTCGAGGGCAATGTGTCGATCTACACATGGAAGGACGGAGAAGATTATTATACCAACAAATATAAAATGGAGGGCGACAACAAAGTCACGGTCCTGTGCGAAGGACGCGCCGGTCATTACGCCGAGGGCGTCAAAATCACGTTTGCGTTTGAGGATGGAACGATCACTGTGAGCTGCGGTGACGAAACCGAGACCTTCGCCCAGAGCGACAAGCAATAGCTTTGAGCGGCCGGAATAACGAAAAAAGACGCTTGCGAGAGGCAAGCGTCTTTTTCCCTCAGAACGTGTGATAGTGTGCGTTTTCGCCGTCGAGCAGATAGCCGTCGGCATCGTGGACGCGGCCGTTTTCCAGCATAAGCTGGTAGCGTCCGCTGTAGGCGCTCGCCATGCTGTCCGCGTTCGCCACGTTGTCCGAACGGCTGCCGCCCGCCAGATACCCGCTGTTGTTGCGCGCCGTGTACGCGTAGCGGTAGTCGTCCGCCGCGCGGTTCATCGCGCCCGCCACCGCGCCGGTGCCGGACGTCCCGCCGTTCGTGTTCGCGCCGCCGTAGACGCCTGTGCCGTAGGCCGCGCCGTTCGTCCCGCCGTTATACATGGTGTCCGTGGACGTGACGGTCTCCGACGAGTCGGCGCTATAGTCGCCCGTGCCGGTCGTATCCGCACCACAGGCCGCAAGCGAAAGCGCGAGCGCAGCCGTTGCGAGGATCGCAAGGGTTCTTTTCATCGTAAAGTGCTCCTTACTCCTATTTGCAATACCCGACGGTTAGTATGCGGTGAAAACGCGGTTTTTTACCTGAGAGTTGTTGACAAAAAAATGGCGGGAGCTTCCGTTCCCGCCATTTTTTGTGCTTTTGCTTTATTTTGCGCCGCCGGCAAGCCACGAAAGCAGCGCGTCGAACACGCCGTGCAGCGCCATGGCC
>JAWRIJ010000093.1:0-3072 GCA_040307975.1 Oscillospiraceae bacterium
AAAGGGCTTGACGACGTAGTCGTCCGCGCCCATTTCCAGCCCGTGGATGCGGTCGTCCACCTCACCCTTGGCGGTGAGCATGATGACGGGGCATTTTGACGTTTCCCGAATACGGGCGAGCACGCCCCAGCCGTCGAGCACGGGGAGCATGATGTCGAGCAGCACGAGATCGGGCTCCTGTGCATGAAACTCATCCACCGCCTTGCCGCCGTCCGCGGCGAGGCGCACGTCAAAGCCCTCTTTGTCAAGATACATCTTGATGAGGTTGGAAATGTTGTTGTCGTCCTCGACCACGAGAATGTTGCGCGCCATGGGAAACCTCCTTTGCGCAAAGGAGAGCCTTTGCTTTTTATGGATTATAACGCGGATCGATACGGTTTTCCTGAACGATCTGTGAATTTAAAACGACGTTTCGTTGAGCTTTACAAGAGTGCAGTTGCCGGCGCGAAGACTTGCCGTGAGCAGGCTTAGGACAGAGGATACCTCCGAATCGGCTCCGAGAAAGACGCGGCAGACGCCGCGGTTTGCGTCCGCGGCGGAAAAGATCCGGCTGCTTGCGCGAGTGACCGAGGGCAACCCGTCGCCGAAATCGAGGGTGAAGCGCAACGGACAGTAGCCCGCGTCAAGCACGGCGCGCGTTGTCTCATTGCTTGCTTCGTCGAGATAAACGAGACGCGTTTTGACGTTGGCGGCGCTCCAAAGCGTACGGTTGCACTGTTCGATCTGTTCCAGCGCGCCGTCGGCGCCGGAGGATGCGTCTACGCGCAGCGCCACGGGGATACCGAGCGCGGCAAGGCGGCGCAGCAGATCGTCCGCGCCATCCAAATCCTGCGGCGAGAAGAGGAAGGCTATGCGCGTTGAGGCGGCGTCCAAGATCGCGAGCGTATGCTCGGCCGCCGTGGATTCGATCACGAGGTAAACTGTCCGCTGGGCTGTCTCTTGCGCCTTTTGACCGTCGCCGGACTGGTCGGCGGAGGTCTCGGCGGGGGCGTGCGCTTTTTCATACTGCGCGTAGCGCTGCGCCATCGGCATGCTTGCCGCGTCGATGAACCGATCGTTGGAAAACGTGTCCGAACGGGTCTTAACGCGCAGAAGATAGCCGTAGGTCACACGGGTGTAGACATAGTCCAGCTCAAAAAAGTCGCACAAAACGTTCAGCGGCAGGAACACGATGCCGCCGCGCACGATCGCGCTGCCTGGGATGGTTTTGAGGGTGTTGGTCTCGATCGTGCCTGCGGCAAAATCAAAGGTGATCGAGCCGCTGTGCAGGTTGTAGGCGGTGAACACCTGCTTTTCCATGTTGCGGCTATAGTGGACGCCGAGTTCGCCGCCATCCATCAACGTGTGCGGAACGTACATCGCTCCGCCGGACCAAAACGGCATCGTGTCGTCGCTGAGCGGAAAGAGCTTCTCGTTCGCCGCGAGAAAACAGACGTTCTCCGCCGCGCGGGCGTCCTTCGGCGCGAGGCTGAAAAGCAGCAGCAGCGCAAAAGCAAGGCACAGCATGCGTTTGAATCGATTCATCGCGCCGATCCCTCCTTCCGAAAAGCAAGCGTGCTTATAATAGAATAACAAATCTTCCGCGGTTTTGCAATCATGGGATCACATATATATTATTTACAAAAAATGACTTGCCAAAATCGACAAGTTATGTTAAACTTATCAACAGTATACTAAGGATGGTATACCTCAATATCTTGTAGGGATATGTGCGATTTTATTTTAAGGAGAGGATAGAGCATGAAAAAACAGACGGGTAAGCTGAGTTTTATGAAGCAGTTGGGAACGCAGGTCATCATGATTTCCGTGGCGGCGCTTCTCATCACCGTGATTGCCATTCTCGCGGTAGCAATTTCGATGTTCCGCAGCTACAACGACAGCATTTTGGTCGAGCGCGCAAACGTCGGACGTTCGTCGCTTGAGCATGAGTTTGAAGCCAAACTCAGCGGCCTGAGCGACCATTACATCATGTGGACGATGGATCGCGGCACCGCCTCGGGTATCCTCACGAGCGACACCGCGCACTTTGCGGAGATGTGGTCGGCAAACGCGGGCGGCGGCGGAGAAGGCTCATTCTTCATCGTTGCCGACGGGCAGGGCAATGAGATCTTCCGCAGCGACGGCTGCCCGCTCACCTCGTTCAACATGGCGGAGGTTGCTGCCGGCAAGAGCTACAACGGCATTGTCAAGGATGGCGACAAGCTCGCCGCGATCTATGCCGCGCCGTTCAGCAGCGGCATGGCGTCCGGCGCGATCGCCGTCGGCTTCGACATGAGCGATTCGACATGGCTGACGAGCACGAAGGCGATCAGCGAGTGCGACGTGACCATCTTCCGCGACAACATCCGCCTCGCCACGACCATCATTGACCCCAGCACCAACAAGCCGGTCATCGGCACGGCGATGGGCGAGGCGATCAAGAAGCAGGTCATTGACGGCAAGGGCAAGTATCAGGGCAAGGCGACCATCATCGGCAAGCCGTACTATGTCTCCTACGCGCCGATGACCGACGTGAACGGCAACGTTTGCGGCGCGTTCTTTGCCGGCTCCGACGCCAGCGCGGCGAACAAGGAGTTCAGCAAGGTCACCACGATCGCCATTGTGCTCGGCGTGATCGCGCTGGCCGTTACCGCCGTTGTGATCTTCTTCTTCGCGAGAAGGAAGATCGTGAAGCCCATCGACCAGGTCACGCTCCTTGCCGAGGAGATGGAGGTCGGCCAGCTCCGCACGACGGATGTGAATATGGCTTTCCACGAGGACGAGATCGGCGTCTTTGCCAAGAAGCTCGAAGCCACCAAGGAGCAGATCAGTATGTATATCGCCGATATCTCCCGTGTGTTGACCGCCATGGGCGAGGGCGATTTTACCAAACAGCCTTCCGTGGAGTACATCGGTGACTTCGCTGAGATACATCGCGCTTTCGGCGAGATTCAAAAGCGCCTTTCCAAGATCATCGGCAACATGGATCTCTCGGCGGACGGCGTGAAGAGCGGCGCGGGCCAGATCGCGAACGGCTCGCAGCTGCTTGCCGAGGGTACGACGCGTCAGGCGACGGCGATCGAGGAGCTCAAC
>JAWRIJ010000094.1:0-10329 GCA_040307975.1 Oscillospiraceae bacterium
CGGCCGAGGCTGAGCGCACGGGCGAGCCGAAGACTGAAGAGTAAAAAGGGGGCAGCGCCATGCAAACACAGAAAAAACCGCCGCAGCGGCAATGCGTGGGCTGTCGTGAGATGAAGGAAAAGCGCGCGCTCATCCGCGTGGTGAAGCTGCCGGAGGGGGAGATATCTCTCGATTTCCGCGGCAAGCAGCCGGGACGCGGCGCTTACGTCTGTCCTAACGCGGAGTGCCTGAAGAAAGCACGCAAATCCCGCGCGCTCGAGCGCGCGCTGTCCGCGCAGATCCCGCCGGAGGTCTACGACGCATTGGAGGAGGAGATGACGCACGGTGGAGGATAACATCAGCGGCGTTCTTTCCCTGCTGGGGCTTGCGAAGAAAGCGGGGCGGCTCGTTTCGGGCGAAGAGCCCGTCGGCGGCGCGGCAAGGGCGCGCGACGCGCGGCTCATTCTGCTGGCGTCGGACGCGGCGGACAACACGGCGCGGCGCGCGGGGCATTTTGCCGACGCGGGGCAGTGCCTGCTCGCGCGGGTCCCGGCGGACAAGGATGCGCTTGGGCGCGCCGTGGGGCGCACGTCCTGCGCGATGCTTGCCCTGACCGATATCGGCTTTGCCGAGGCGACCGCCAGGAAGCTCGCCGCGCTTGACGAAGCGCAATACGGCGAGCTTGCCGAAAGGCTTTCCGTCAAGGCGGCGCGGCAAGCGGAGAGAAAAGAAGAACAAAAACGGCATGATAAGAACCTTCGCGCGGGAAAGAAGCGCGCGAAGCATTGATATCCAGCACACGGAGGTGTTTTATGGCTACAGCTACACAAAACAAAAACAAGGTGTCCGTGCTCGCCAAGGATCTTGGCATGAGCAGCAAGGAGCTCGTGAGTATCCTGAAGAACTATACGGACACGGTGAAAGGGCCTTCGCAGGTGCTGGAAGAGCGCGAGCTGTCGATCCTGTTCGAGTATCTGACGCAGAAGAACCAGGTCGATATCGCCACGATTTTTGCCGACACTTATCAGGAGAAGGAGCCGAAGGCGGAGGCAAAGCCCGCTGCGAAGAAGGCGGACGCGCCGGAGACAAAGGAGAAAGCGGGCGACGCCGCGCCGAAGGCGGAGGTGAAGCCCGTCCAGCCCGTGTCCCGCGTGCCGGAGAAGAAGGTTGTCGATACGCGCAAGGCGGTCAACGTCAACCTCGACAAGTATGACGAGAAGCTTCAGGACATGGCGGACCGCTCCGGCGGCGGCGGACGCCGCGCCGAGCAGAGCGGCAACAAGGAGAAGTTCCGCAACGCGGGCAAGAACAAAAACCGCGGCAGCCAGCCGACGTTCTCCAACAAGCGCAAGCAGGAGGAGGCGGCGAAGCTGCGCCGCTTGCAGCTTGAGGTCATCAAGAAAACGCCCGTCACGGTCAAGATCCCCGACGAGATCTCCGTGCAGGAGCTTGCCTCGCGCATGAAGAAGACCGGCGCGGAGGTTGTCAAGACGCTGGTGAAGAACGGCGTGATGGCGTCGCTTTCGCAGATGATCGACTTTGATACCGCGTCGTTCGTTGCCGAGGAGCTCGGCTGCAAGGTCGAAAAGGAAGTCGTCGTCACCATTGAGGAAAAGCTCATCGACGACCATCAGGACAGCGAGGAAGAGCTGCAGCTCCGCGCGCCCGTCGTTGTGGTCATGGGCCATGTCGACCACGGCAAGACGTCGCTGCTCGACTATATCAGAAGCGCCCACGTCGCCGACCGCGAGGCGGGCGGCATCACGCAGCACATCGGCGCCTATCAGGTGCAGATCAAGGGCAAACCCATCACCTTCCTCGACACCCCGGGCCACGAGGCGTTCACGTCCATGCGCGCCCGCGGCGCGATGGTGACGGATATCGCCATCCTCGTCGTCGCGGCGGAGGACGGCATCATGCCGCAGACGGTCGAGTCCATCAACCACGCCAAGGCCGCCGGCATCCCGATCATCGTCGCCATCAACAAGATGGATAAGGCGGACGCGAACCCCGAGCGCATCAAGCAGCAGCTCACCGAGTACGACCTGCTGGCCGAGGATTGGGGCGGGCAGACCATCGTTTGCCCCATCTCCGCCAAGACCGGTATGGGCGTGGACAATCTGCTGGAGATGGTCGCGCTGACCGCCGAGGTCGGCGAGCTGAAGGCGAACCCCAACCGCGCGGCGTCCGGCACGGTCATCGAGGCGCGGCTCGACAAGGGCCGCGGCCCCATCGCGACGCTGCTCGTGCAGAACGGTACGCTGCATCAGGGCGACATCATCATCGCCGGTACGGCGGTCGGCCGCGTGCGCGCCATGACGGGCGACAAGGGCCAGCGTATGACCGACGCGGGGCCGAGCGTTCCCGTTGAGATCACGGGCCTCGGCGACGTGCCGGAGGCGGGCGCGACGTTCAACGCCGTCGCCGACGAGCGCCTTGCGCGCGAGCTTGTGGCGCAGCGTAAGGAAGAGGAGAAGATCAAGGCGAACGCGCCCGTCACGAAGGTCTCGCTGGAGGATCTGTTCAGCCAGATCCAGGCAGGCGAGATGAAGAACCTCAACATCATCGTCAAGGCGGACGTGCAGGGCAGCGTCGAGGCGGTCAAAAGCTCCATCGAAAAGCTCTCGAACGACGAGGTGCGCGTGCGCGTGATCCACGGCGCGGTCGGCGCGATCAACGAAAGCGACGTTATGCTCGCGTCCACGTCGAACGCGATCATCGTCGGCTTCAACGTCCGTCCCGACGCGGTGGCGGCGGAGAGCGCGAAGCGCATGCACGTCGATATGCGGATGTACCGCGTCATTTACGATGCGCTCGACGAGATCGAGGCGGCGATGAAGGGTATGCTTTCGCCCAAGTTCCGCGAGAGCGTCATCGGCCACGCCGAGGTGCGCCAGACCTACAAGGTTTCGAGCGTCGGCACGGTCGCGGGCTGCTACGTCACCGACGGCAAGATCCAGCGCGCCTGCGAGGTGCGTATCGTGCGCGACGGTATCGTGGTTCACGAGGGACAGCTCGCCTCGCTTCAGCGCTTCAAGGACGCGGTCAAGGAGGTCGCCAGCGGCTACGAATGTGGCTTGAGCTTCGAGAAGTTCAACGATATCAAGCTTGGCGACGTGGTCGAGGCCTATGTCATGGAGCAAATCGAGCAATAACGCATCATAACGGGGGCGGGCGAGGACGCCCGCCTCTCTTTTCACCGTTTCCACAAAGGAGGCATTCTTATGGCAGGCAACCGCATCAACCGCATCAACGAGGAGATCCAAAAGGAGCTTTCCTCCCTTTTCCGCGCGTTGAAAGATCCGCGCGTGCAGGGCGGCATGGTGACCGTCACGCGCGTCGACACCACGTCCGACCTGCGCTATGCGAAAATCTTTGTAAGCGTTTTGGACAAGACGCAGGAGAAGGACGTTTTGAAGGGACTCAAGAGCGCGGCGGGATATCTGCGGCGCGAGCTGGGACAGGCGCTGCAGCTCCGCTATACGCCGGAGCTGCAATTTTCCGCGGACGACTCCATCGAGCAGGGCGCGCACATCCTCGCGATGCTGCGCGATCCCAGCGTGGTCAAGCCCGCGAATCCAGCGAACGCGGACATTGACTTGGGCGACGAAACGTAAACGGAGGAAACTATGCTCACTGTCAAAGAGGCGGCGGAGTTTCTCCGCGCGCACGACGGCTATCTCATTCTCACCCACAAAAGCCCCGACGGGGACACGCTGGGCTGTGCGGCGGCGCTTTGCCGCGCGCTGCGCGCCGTCGGCAAGACGGCGGCGCTGCTCATGAACGCGGAGGTCACGGACATTTACCGCCCCTATGTGGACGGGCTGTGGGCGGCGGAGGACTTTGCGCCGGATACCGTCGTGTCCGTAGACGTCGCGGCGCTCAGCCTGTTCCCCGAGAACGCGAAGCCCTATGCCGAGCGCGTCGACCTCGCGATCGACCATCATCCGAGCTGCGAGCAATTCGGGCGCGAAAACTGCGTGCAGCCGGAGCGCGCCGCCTGCGGCGAGATCGTTTTTGAGATCGTTTCCGCGCTCGGACAGCTCACGGCAGACGTCGCGCTGCCGCTTTACGTGGCGGTGTCGACCGACACGGGCTGCTTTGTCTATTCCAACGTGACGGCGAATACGCACCGTGTCGCCGCCGCGCTCATCGAGACGGGCTTCGAGCTTCCGCCGGTGAACAAGCGTATCTTCCGTACAAAGAGCAAAAAGCGCCTCGCGCTGGAAGCGCGCCTGCTCGGCGCGCTGGAGTTTTTTGACGACAACCGCATCGTCGTGGTGCAGCTTCCGATGGCGCTCCAGCGGGAGCTGGACCTGACCGAGAGCGACATGGACGACCTCTCCGCTCTTGGCGGGCTGGTCGAGGGGACGGACTGCTCAATCACGATGAAGGAGAAAGAGAGCGGCGAGTGGAAGATCAGCGTTCGTTCGGGCGCGCGCGTCAACGCGACGAAGGCCTGCGCCGCCTTCGGCGGCGGCGGACACCGCGCCGCGTCCGGCTGTGTTGTCCGCGGCAAGACACAGGAGGAGACGAAGCTCGCCATCGTAAACGCCTGCATGGAGGCCGCCGATGCCTGACGGCGTGATCATTATCGACAAGCCCGCGGACTGGACAAGCATGGACGTGTGCGCCAAGCTGCGCGGCGCATACCATGAAAAGCGCGTGGGGCACGCCGGCACGCTGGACCCGATGGCGACGGGCGTGCTGCCCGTGTTCGTCGGGCAGGCGACCAAGGCGGTGCCCTTTGCCGAGGACGGGAGGAAGGAATACCGCGCCGCGCTGCGGCTGGGGCTTACCACCGACACACAGGACACGACCGGCGCCGTGCTTTCCGAAGTGGAAGCGGACGTGACGGAGGGTGAGCTGCGCGCGCTTTTGCCGCGTTTTACGGGCGAGCTTTCACAGACCCCGCCGATGTACTCCGCCGTCAAGATACAAGGGAAAAAGCTCTACGAGCTGGCGCGAAAGGGCGTCGCCGTCGAGCGGAAACCGCGCAGGATCACGATTTACGAGCTGGAGCTGCTCGGGCGCGGGGCAAGCGGCGACTGGGACTTGCGCGTTCTTTGCTCCAAGGGGACGTACATCCGCACGCTCTGCCATGATATCGGGGCCGCGCTCGGCTGCGGCGGCGCGATGAGCGCGCTTACGCGCACGATGGCGGCGGGCTGGACGCTCGACGATGCGGTGACGCTCGATGCAGCGCTCGCGGGCGGCGATCGGCTGCTGCGTCCGGTGGACGCACTGTTCCGGCAATATGAGGCGTACCATATCGCGGACGCGGAGACCGAGCGGCGCTGCCGCTGCGGCAACCCCATCCGCGCGAAGGAAACGCTTGCGGACGGAACATATCGCGTCTATGGCTGCGACGGCGCGTTTTTGGCGTTGTCCGAAGCAAAGAATGGCGTTTTGACGGCGATACGAAATTTTTTCAGCACGTAAGGGATACCAATGGAAGAAAAGAAAGTGATCGCCCTCGGCTTTTTTGACGGGGTACACATCGGCCACGGCGCGCTGCTGCGAAAGACCGCGGAGCGCGCGCGGGAGCTGGGCGCGGCGGCGGCGGCGTTTACGTTTGACCGCGCGCCGAAGGAGTTTGTCACAGGGGTTCATGTGCCGCTGCTCACAAGCGTTCCCGAGCGCGCCGCGCTTGTGCGGGAGCGGTACGGCGTCGCGCGCACCATCGTCGAACCGTTTGACCGCGACATGATGACCATGTCCGCGGACGATTTTCTCAATAAGCTGCTCGTGGAAAGGTATCGCGCCATTCACCTCGTCGCGGGACACGATTACCGCTTCGGCTACAAAAACGAGGGCACGCCCGAACGCCTGCGCGCGTGGTGCGCGGAGCATGGACTGGGCTGCGACGTGATCCCCAAGGTGGAGCTTGACGGCGTGACCGTCAGTTCCACGCACATCCGTGCGCTGGTCGAGGACGGGGACATGGAGACCGCGGCGGCGTTTTTGGGGCACCCTTACGCCGTGACGGGCACGGTGAAGCACGGCAAACATCTCGGCACCGAGGCGCTGTTTCCGACCGTGAACCTCATGCCGGAGCCATGGCGCGTGCTGCCGCGCTTCGGCGTGTACGCTGTGCGCGTTGTGCTGCCGGATGGAGACGTGTACGCGGGCGTCACGAACGTCGGCATCCGTCCGACCATCGTGGACGACGACCGCGTGACGATCGAGACCTATCTCGTCGATTTCGACGGCGACCTGTATGAGAAAGACATCCGCATTGAGTTTTTGCGTTATCTGCGCCCCGAGCGGAAATTTGATTCAATGACGGAGCTGCACGCACAGATCGAACAGGACATCGCAATGAGCGAAAACGAGAAACGAGCCTGACGCGAAAACGTCCGGCTCGCTTTTCTTTCACACTTCTATTTCCCGACCGAAAAAGCGCCTCTCTGTTTTCTACAATGGGGAAAACAGGAGGTGGACAAGCGGTGGAACAAAAAATTACGCTCCGGCGCGAGACGCTCGCGCGGCTGCTCAAGTGCCTGTGCCGCGCATTGCTTGCCGCGCTGCTCACAGGCGCGCAGATCTTCGGCGGGTATGCGCCGTTTGCCGTCGGCGCGGTTGCGGCGGCGGGTCCCGGTTGGGAGGGCCTCGGCGCGCTTGCCGGCGCGGGACTGGGCGCGCTCGCGCTGCTCGACTTTCCGCACGCGCTGCGCACGACGGCGTGCAGCCTGCTGCTCTTTACGGCGAACAACGCGTTCTGCGAGTTGAAAGCGTACCAAAAGAAGTGGTTCCTGCCCGCATTGACGGCGGGGCTGATGCTCGCGGTGGAGGCGATCTATGTGATCCGCTCCGGCAGCGCGGAGGAGGCGGCGTACTGCGCGACGGCGATCGCGGTCGCGGCGCTGTTCGCGCACTGCGCGCGCGTGGCGCTCGCGTCGGAGGAGGCGCGGCGCGAGCATCCGGCGGAGACGCTGATGCTGCTCGTCGGCGTGCTGACGGCGTTTTCCTCGGCGCAGCTCGAAAACGGCTTTGCGCCCGGACGCATCCTGTCGGTGCTTGCGGTGCTGTTCCTTGCTTACGGGCGCGATCTGGCGTCCGCGCTTGCCGCGGCGGTAAGCGTTGGGCTCGCGATAGATCTTGCCGCGCCGGAGGAGGCGTTTTTGCATACGGCGTGCTACGGCTTCGGCGCGCTCGCGGCGGGCGCGCTGCATCGTGACAGCCGCGTGCGCGCGGCGGGCGTGTTCGCGCTCGCAACGACGATCTTCGCCATGCCGCTCGGCGCGGAGCAAGGGCTTGCACTGCTCTATGAGGGGCTTGCGGGGACGCTTGCATTCCTGCTTGTGCCGACAAGCGTACTGCGCGCGGCGCATGCAATTCCGGAATCATCCGCGCAGGAGGGCGCTGGACGCGCCGAAGACCGTGTGCGTCGCGCGCTGCAGGAGGCGTCCGGCGCGCTGCGCGAGTTGTACGAGAGCCTTTCCCGCACCCCCGCGCCGCCTGAGGAGAATCCGGCGGTCGTCTTTGACCGCGCGGCGGAGGCGGTGTGTCGCGACTGCTCGCTGCGCGGCGTGTGCTGGGAGAAGGAGTACGGGCGCACCTACAACGCGCTCAACGACGCGACGGCGGCGCTGCTGCGTAACGGCGAGGGGCGCGGGGGGGATTTTCCGTCCTATTTCGCCGATCGCTGCGTGCGCTTCCCGTCGTTCCTCAGCGCGGTCAACGCCGAGCTGCGCGCGTATCTGCTGCGGAGGCAGTACCGCGCGCGGCTTGAGGACTCCTATGCGCGTTCTGCGACGCAGTACGCGCGGCTCTCAGAGCTTTTGGCACGCTCCGCGGAGCAGGACGCTGTTGCGGCGCAAAGCATTGCAGCGCCCGCGCTGACCTATCAGATCGGCGTGACCCTGCGCCCGAAAGAGGGCGAGCGCGTCAGCGGCGACTGCATGAGCACGTTCGAGACCGACGGCGGCGCGCTGTGCCTGCTGCTCGCCGACGGCATGGGCAGCGGCGAGGACGCGCGACGCGAGTCGGCGCTCGCTGTGCGCCTGATCGAACGCTTTCTGCGCGCGGGGATCGACGCGCCCAGCGCGTTGCAAACCTTGAACGGCGCGCTCGGACTGCGCGCAGAGCACGCCGAGAGTTTTACGACGGTCGATCTTTTGTCGCTGTCGCTCAAAAACGGCGAGGGCGAGCTTTACAAATACGGCGCGGCGCCGTCGTACATCAAGCGTGGCGCCCGCGTGCGCCGCGTGAGCTGTTCCTGCCTGCCCGCGGGGCTTGCGGAGGAGCTTTCGCCGCCGGAGGCGACGCATGTGCGCCTCGAAAGCGGCAGCTTTTTCGTCATGGTGACCGACGGCGTCGCCGACGTCACGGACGATCGGTGGCTGCAAAGCCTGCTCGCGGACTGGGAGGGCGAGAACCCGCAGATGCTGGTCTCCGCCATCCTCGCCGACAGCTACGACCACAAGGGCACGGGCGACGACGCGGGCGTACTGGTACTGCATATCGGCGGCGAGGCGGAGACGCTGCATGAGGTATGATTTTCCTGCGGCGAGGGCATACTTGTGGCATCGAAGGAAAGCAAGGGGGGTGCCGCGAGTGGTCAAGGGAACTTCGCGCCGCGTGATCGTCGTCGATTCGCCGGATACGGAGCTGTTTGAGCAGGCGATTTTCATTGTGCGCAACGAGATCATGAGCGAGCGCGGCGTGACCGCGCAGATGCTGGTGGACGAGGCGTGCCGCGTTGCGCGGAACTGTGCGAGGACGCCGCCGACGGGACGGTTTCCGTGGCTGCGCCGCGTCCAGCCGCTTGTCTACAGCGCGCTTGGCGCGTTCGGCATCGGTCTTGCGTGGCTGGTAAGCGCGCTGGTATGACGCAAAACGACCGGCAGCCACAGCCGCCGGTCGTTTTCCTGTTGCCATATCGGGTCAACGCTTGCGCAACGCGACCTCCGCCTCATCGATCATCTTCTGATTGCGCTCCTCGAGCGCGGCTCGCTCCTCACCGCTGGCGGCGGCAAGTTCCTTCTCGGAATAGATACGGATGAAAGCGACGGACTTCTTGTCGATCAGACCCGCAAGAACTTTGAGATCGGGGAAACTCAGCTTCTCCAGTACGTCGGTCTCGTCCGCCTGCGCGATGTTGCAGGAGCCAGCCGCGGCAGCAAAGGTCGCGAGAGCGTAGTTTTTCTGCAGGGTATCATAAAAATACCGGCAGAGCGTGCCGTTGCCGTCATCCGAAGTCTCAGAAATGGCGCTCCACCCGTTTGCTTGCATGGCGGCGGTCAAATCCTCAAATTGTGTGAGCTGCACGGTAAGCGGCTTAAAAGCAATCAGCTTAAGTCCCATGGACAGTTCGTCTTTCAGTCTATCAATGTCTGCCATTGTGCATCGCCTCCCTTATTATTGAATATTTTACGGTAAGAAATGGGCGCTTGTCAAGGACAAGTGTGAAAAACACGCCGCAAAAAATCGGCGAAAAGATTTTCCGCGCGAAGTGTTGACACAGCGCCTGCTGTGTGGTATATTAACCGTTGCCGGTTATCCGCCGGTGTGGTGGAATTGGTAGACACAGGGGACTTAAAATCCCCCGGCAGCAATGCTGTACCGGTTCGAGTCCGGTCACCGGCACCAGATATCGCGGAGTAGAGCAGTTGGCAGCTCGTCGGGCTCATAACCCGGAGGTCGTAGGTTCAAGTCCTACCTCCGCAACCAGAAAAACACCTGATTTCGCAAGAAATCAGGTGTTTTTGCAACTTTGTAAGGCAAAATTGAATGCACCGGATAGGCCTGGAGCGGGCGGCTTTGTACGAAATTCTGACAAATTCGCAAAAATATTTCGTACAAGCCAAAATGGACTTAGATAATGGACTTGTACGAAATATATGGTAGCAATGCGCGGCAAAATTCGTACAAAACGGATGCCTGACTCCCGATGGGGGGCGCGACTTCGGCGCTTGTACGAAATATGCGGGGATAAAGAACTGCGATTTCGTACAAAGGTCATTTCAGACGCTATCGATTTGCTAACAACGGTTGACCTGTACGAAATCGAAACATAAAAGATGGACACTATTTTGTACAATGAGGACTATGTGGGAAGCGGCATAAAATTGTACTGTGGTGACAAGATTCTCTTGACAAGAATCCAATGCTGCCGTATAGTTTACTTGAAAACAAATTCAATGAATTGAAATTCAATATAACAGGAGGGCGTATTATGTTTGTCGGAAGAGAAGAAGAACTCCAACAGCTCAGCGATGCGTTCTCAGTGGATCAATCTGCCATACTGGTCTATGGGAAAAGACGCGTTGGCAAGACAACGCTTATCAAACAAGCACTCCTCAGCCAGAAGAAGGATCATCTCTACTACGAGTGCATCAAGGGGAC
>JAWRIJ010000095.1:0-5287 GCA_040307975.1 Oscillospiraceae bacterium
CCGGGAGTATTTTGCGTTCATGGGGCAGTTGGGCAAGCTGCTTGAGCAGCTGACGGAGCTTGAGAAGAAAAAGGCGGCCGCGGTGCGGCACGACGATCTGCTCACCGTCGACGCCTGCATGAAGCAGGAACAGGCGCTCAGCCTGAGCCTGCGCGCCATGGACAAGAAACGGGATACGCTGCTGGCGGGAATGGGACTGAAAAACGTCTCGCTTTCCGAGCTCGCGCAGCGCTGCCCGGAGGAGATCCGCAAGGAGGCACAGGATGCCGCGGAGGAGCTCCGCACCCGGTATCAGCTCTATCGAAGCGCGTCCGACGTCGCGCGAACGACGTTGGAGTGCAATCTTCACCAGATCGAGAAAATGATGGCCGACGAGGCGGGAAGCCCGCCGAGCGGCGGCTCGATCGCGGATATTCGTGCGTGAAGCGCCGACGCGGCGCTTTGCGCGTTTTGGAAAGGGGAGTCGGACATGGGAAATACGTCGACATTCGGAACGTTTACCATGGCGCGTTTGGGCATCTATGTCGCTCAGCATGCGCTCAACGTGACGGGCAATAACATTTCCAACATCAATACCGAGGGCTATACCCGTCAGCAGTTGGATCAGACCTCCATGTATTACGGCGCGGCCGACCGCTACCAGGGGCGCTTTGATATCCGTGAGAACGGCGGCGTTCTCGCGCAGGGCGTCAACCAGCTGCGCGACCAGTACCTCGACATCCGCTACCGCAACGAGGAGACCCGCGTGGGCGCGGCGGAGCAGAAGCTCTCCGGCCTTCGCCAGCTCGGCGACATCTTCGACGAGGTCGCCAAGGGCGAGGACGGCGACGGCGTGCTGGAGGCTCGCTTCAACGACTTCATCCAGCAGATCGAGAACCTGCACAAGCCGGAGAACTCGAACAAGGACGACATGGACTCCATCGTGCGTTCCGCCGCCGAGGCGCTGACCACGCAGTTCCATGACTACGCCAAGCAGTTGGAAACGCTCAAGCAGAACATGACGGCGCAGTTTCGCCAGGAGATCGACAGCGTCAACGCGACGCTCACCAAGATCCGCGATCTGAACGAGTCGATCCGCCGCACGCAGGTCTTCGGCGGCAGCGCGCTCACGCGCAAGGACGAGCGCAACCTGCTCATCGACGACCTCTCCAAGCAGATCGGCATCCATGTGACCTATGAGATGGAGGACTTGGGCGACGGCGTCGAGGTCGAGAAGCTGAAGATCACGACCGCGGGCGATCCGTCCCGCACGCTGATCGACGGTATTTACGGCACGCAGCTCACTATCCTCAACGAGAACAATTACGACCTCGCGCTCGGCGAGCTGGTATCCAAGACCGGTAAGCTGATGCCCAACCAGCCCAACCCCACCGAGAAGATGCTCTCCGACGTCGAAGTGACGACTGTGGCGGAAAAGGCGTCGGTGTTCAAGCTCTCGGATTTCAAAAAAGACGGCATGACGGACGACGAGGCCAAGGCGGCGGCGCAGGCCGCCGTTACGGAAATGGTGGAGCGCCTCAACGGCGACACCAAGTATACCCTCGGCGACGATGGCAAGAATTATTTTTACGACGTGGATCCCCCCATCTCCGACGGCTCGTCCGCCACGGAGTGGCGTATCCACCAGCATGAGGTGGGGAAGGGTGACGCCGGCGTTTACGTCAAGCTCATCGAGAACCCGCAGGCCCGGCTGAGCGATACCGAGCTCGCGGGCGGATTGCAGGCGATGCGCGAGATGATGACCGAGGCGGGCGAATATACGAAAGCGAACGATCCGAAGCTGAACGACAAGACGGATCCTGCTTACGATCCCCTGCATTACGATCCGGACGCCGGCAGCAAGCGCGGCATTCCGTACTATCAGAAGGCGCTCGACACGCTGGCAAATACATTCGCCCGCATTGTCAACGAGGCGAACATCATGCAGGACAAGGAGATCTATCAGAACACGGACGGCGCCTTTGTGACCGGTACCGATACCAGCACCGGCGAAGAGGCTTACCTTCCCAAGTACGGTTTTGAGAAGTATTTTGAGACGGACAGCAGCGGCAAGTATATCGTCGATCCCGAGGATACGGGTACGCCAAAGCACCTGAAGGTCAAGGAAGAGTATCAAAAGTACATGGGCAGCGCCCTGTTCTCCAACAACAGCAACGGCAACGAGATGACCAATATCACCGCGGCGAACATCTCGGTTGCCGCCGACTGGGAGAGCGGCGCGCACCGCATGCTCCGCTCGAAGGACCCCAACGCGGATGAACAGTCCACCAAGCAGGACAATCTCGACCACATTATCACGCTGCTCACGAGCAAGCAGAAGTTCACCACCGAGCTCAACAGCAGCGGCAGCGGAAGCAACGGCGGCTCGATGTACTTTGAGGGGACGTTCCAGGAGATGCTCACCGACACCATTGCCGGTACGCTCGCCAAGGATGAGAACATCACCAAGACAATGCTCGACAACTACAACACAACCGCCGACGAACTCTACGTCGACCGCGACGCGATCATGGGCGTGGACCTCAACGACGAGGCGATGAACATGATGCAGTATCAAAAGGCGTATTCCGCCGCATGCCGTCTGATGACGACCTTCGACGGCATGCTCGAAAAGCTCATCAACGGCACGGCGGTCTGAAAGATTTGAGGGAGAGAGGGGGAAACGGAAATGTCCGGTTCATCTTTTCGCATCACAACGAACGGGATGTTCCGCAACTACCGGGGCAACCTGAATAAGAACGGCATCCGCCTGAACGACACGATGATCAACGTTCAGACGCAGCGCAAGTTCAACACCTATGCCGAGGATCCCGCCGCAGCAAGCAACGCGTGGCGGATGCGCCGCTCCTACTGGCGTACCAACGATCAAATCGACAATACCAACCACATCATCAGCAAGTACGAGAGCGCGTGGACGGCGATGCACTCCATTGTCGACGGCGACAGCGAGCATCCGGGGCTCGACGGCCTCCTCGCCTCGATCGAGGGCATCAGCGGAACCGCCGGCGCGGGGCGCGTCGCCCTCGGACGCGAACTGATCGCGACCTCGGAGAACATCGTTTCGGTCATCAACAGCAAGTACGGCGACGATTTCATCTTCTCCGGCGCGGACGGCGAGGACATTCCGTTCCGCTGGGAAAACAACAAGCTGTACTATCGCGGCGTCGACGTTGCCACGCCGAAAACGGATTACAGGACCTCCGATTTCATCAACGCCGACGGCAGCTTCAACCAAACGAAGTACGACGAGGCGAAGGCCGCTTATGAGGAGAATACCTTCTACGACTTTGACGACGCGCTCAAGCTCAGCGACATGGCGCATGAGGCCACCTATGTGGACATCGGCCTCGGCATGAAGGAGGACGAAAAAGGGAATATCGTCACGGACAGCGCCTTTGATTCCGCGCTTTCTGGACTCAACATGCTCGGGTATGGGAAAGACGAGAATTTGGCGCTGATCGTTCGCGAGCTCGGCACGATCTTCAGCAGAGCCGATCCCGACACCGGCGAGTACAAGAGCTCAAGCGACAGGGATCGCGCAGACCATCTGCTCAACGCGCTTCACGATTCGATTCGCGACGCGCAGGGACAGCACGTCCAGCTGGACGCGCGGGCAAAATACCTCAAAACGAACCTGGAGCAGCTCAAGACCAACAAAAATGAGCTCAATGAGCAGATCATGGAGACGGAGAGTATGGATCCCGCGGAGGCGATCACCGAGATGACATGGGCGCAGTATTGC
This sequence comes from Oscillospiraceae bacterium, assembly GCA_040307975.1. Lineage (GTDB taxonomy): Bacteria > Bacillota > Clostridia > Oscillospirales > Oscillospiraceae > Hominicoprocola. The sequence goes on from JAWRIJ010000095.1 coordinate 3,743, forward strand.
TACAACGCGGCGCTGCGCATCGGCACGCAGATCCTCTCCCAGTCTTTGATCGACTATATGCAATGAATAAACGACAAACGGCGGCATAGGCTATGCCGCTTGTCGTCGTAATGAAATTACATTATTAGCCACGAAAGGAAGTGCTTTGCCATGTATCCGTTGATCGAGATCACAAGCGTACCCATTGAGATCCGCATGAAAACGACGAACGCCTCGCTGGAGTATACCCGGGGTACGGCGGAGATGGAGATCAGCCGCTCCGACAAGGGCCTTGATATCAAGAGCCGTCCGATCAAGCTCAAGCTGGACACTTTTGAGCCGCGCCACGCCTCGGAGCACCGCCGCCCCGCGGCTCCGTCGCCCGCGGCCGTGACGCCGCAGGGTGTGAACGAGGCGCCGAGTACCCTTCAGACGGACTTTCAGACCGCCTATGAGGCGACCTCCGCCTATTCCGAAGAGGGGCAGATCATGCTCAACGCCCGCTTCGGGCAGGACGCGGCCGTTGCGGCGGCGCCCGAAGCCGCGCCGCAGGAGGCTGAGCCGCTGATCGAGACCGAGACGCTGGAGGAATTCGGCCTCGAAGACGGGCAGATGGAGATCCGCTACGGGATGGACAAGCTGAATTTCGACTGGAAGATCGACAAGGGTTCGTTCGAGTTTACGCCCGGCGACATTGAGATCTCCGTGGAGCAGCAGCCCAAGGTCATCATCAAGTACGTGGGCGGCCCGATCTATGTGCCGCGCAGCGCGGACCCCAATTATGAACCGGTAGATGTAAAGGCTTAAAGACAGACGAAACGGTCGGGAGGGTTTTCTTTTGAAGACAAATACGAAGTATTTTGGCGAGATCGACTACACCAAGGACGAGCTTATTACGTTTCCCAAAGGATTGTTCGGCTTTGAGGAGGAGCAGTCGTTCCTTCTGCTTCCGTTTTCAAATGCCGGCACGCTTTTCAGCCTGCAAAGCGTCAAGACGCCGGATCTTGCGTTTACGCTGATGCATCCGTTCTCCCTGTGCTCCGACTATGCGCCGGTGTTGCAGGCGGAGGAGCTTAAGACGCTGGGCGTGGAGAAGAGCGAGGATCTTTATTACTATGTGCTCTGCACGGTTAAGCAGCCGGTTCCCGAGAGCACCGTCAACATGAAGTGCCCGCTCGCGATCGATCCGGACACGCGCTGCGGCCTGCAGGTCATTCTGGACGACGACGCATGGGAGATGCGCCATAAGCTCGCCGAGTTCGAAAAACAGGAGGAGAAGTCATGCTGATCCTTCGTCGTAGAGCCGGAGAGACGCTCCTGATCGGCGACAATGTCAAGATCACCGTGATGGACGTCTACGAGGGCGGCGTGCGCCTTGCGATCGACGCGCCCAAGAGCATCCAGATCCTGCGCAGCGAGCTGCTGCAGGCGGTGGACGCCAACAGGGACGCCGCGTCGAAGGAGCCGACGCGCCCGGACGAGCTGCTCGGCCTTTTGGGCGATGTGCCCGAGGGGAAGAAGCAGCCGCTGTAATAAACACTGTAATACAACAAGAAGACCGCGGCC
>JAWRIJ010000096.1:0-5511 GCA_040307975.1 Oscillospiraceae bacterium
CTGTTCGGGGTTGAGGCGCGCAAAGTCCCGCGCAATGGCAGCGCGCCGCGCCTTGGCGTATCGGGTGTTGAAATTGTCCATATATGGTAGTCCCTCTCTTTCCTCCACGCATTATAGAGGAAAGAGAGGGATTTTTCAAGAGTGTTATCCCCCTTTTCAGTCCGCCTCTACCGCACCCGCGCCAAGGTCGGCGTACTCCTCCCATACAAGCGCGTCGTAACCCGCTTCGACGATAAATGTGCGTGACATCGTGCTGCTCGCAAGGCTCGCGTACTCAACAACGATTTTCCCGCTCGCCGTGTCGTACCGCTCCGCCGTGGAGGTCACGCCCCAGTCGTGCCACGCGGTCAGGTTCAGCCTGCCGTAGTCGATGCTTCCACGCTCGACGGTGTCTCCGTTTCTGCGATAGACGTACACGCGCTGCGCGCCGTCTCCGCCATAGACGCAGTTGCATACGAGTTCCGTCATGCCGTCGCCGTCAAGGTCGACGATGTGGTCGTCCGCTTCAAATCCGAAACTCTCCGCAAGCGGCCGCGCCACGCCGTTGACTTCGGTGAGATAGCTGCGCAGATAGTGATGCGGGACAAGCTCCTCATCCCGGCAATAACCGTCGAAGCCCATGAGATTCGTGAACCGCTCGCTATACAGCCGTTCAGATCCCGCAAAAATCAGACGTCCATTGCTGAGCACAAGCGTTCCTTTGGTTTCCTCCTCCCACCCGTTATACGGACGGCGATGGACGATCAAGGCGTCATTCTCCGCCGAAAGGGCGTAGTCATACTCTCCCCGCTCCCAAAGCGCGTAATGCTTCCACGCAACCGCGTCGAACGCCTCAATGTGCTCGTCCACCATGCCGGAACCAAAGTTGACCGTCGCGCAGAGCTCCGGCACGCCGTCGCCCGTGAGGTCGGTGAAAAAGGCGTTCCATACCGGCATACCGGGCATGATGTAGGACAGCTTATTACCGCCCGACATCGTCTCTATTCTGATCTCTCCAGGCGTATAGGCAAAGCGCACATCCGGCAGCTCCGGCAGCGTCAGGGGCAGCGCTTCCGCGTTCCATATCGTTCCCTCGCCGTAATGGTCGACCCACACGCGAACGGGCGTCGGCTCCTCCGTCCGAACCTCCTTCGGCTCCAGCTGCGCAATCGGCTTTTCATAGTTGAGACGCGAAAGATCCCGCTTCTCCGCCGGATTCGTCAAAAAGCATACCGCGACCGCAACGCAGGCAACAGCCGCGACCGCCACGGCCCAAAAAGCGGGCTTCCTATAGTTGAGCACTGCGCGAACGCGCTCTTTCACGCCCGTCTCGCCGAACGCCACGGGACACGCGGACACCATGCGCCGCGGTAGGGAGCAGGCAAGCAGCGCCTCCGCGTAGGACTTCTTTGTTTCCTCGCCCAAGGAGCGCAGCACGCGCTCGTCGCAAGCAAGCTCGATATCGCGGCAAAACAGCGCATAGGCGAGCCACAGGGCCGGATTGAACCAATAGACCGAAAGCAGCAAAAAGCCGAGCGGTTTCCACCAGTGGTCACGCCGCGCAAGATGCGCGCGCTCGTGCGCAAGCACCAACTCGCGCTGCGGCGCCTCCATGCCGGACGGCAGATACACGCGCGGATGCGCCACGCCGAGAATAAACGCTGTGTCGAGCCCGTCGCAAAAGCGCGTCTCCACGCTCCGTATGTCTTCCCCATCCATCGTGACGCTCGCCGCCACGCGGCGCCGGAGACTTACATAACTATACGCTGTGTAGGCAAACATGGCGCTCATGCCGACGAGCCATGCACGCGACAAGATCGTGGTCAGCACGCTTGCATCGCCGTTGCGATACATGGCCGCGTACTCCCCCGGCTCAGAAAACGCATAGCCGTTGCCGTCGTCGTCCTGTAGGACGCTCTTCGTCCCCCGCTGCGCTACATTCGCCGAAACGACTGTCCGTGAATACCCGGTCAGCGCTTCGGCAAGCTCCCTTGTATCCTGCGGCTGAAGAGAGAGGCCCGATTCAATATTGAACGAAAATGTCAGCCGCAGCGCCACCAGCGCCCACAGGATGCAGCGCGTCCACTTCGGCGCTTTTTGAAGCGCGAACCGCAGCACGAGCACCGCCGCCACGACCCACAGCGCGAAGAGGCTGCGCTCTACCAGCATCGTAAAGATGCGTTCCAGCGAAATCGTCATCGCTCAGCCCTCCGTATGCGCGTCGATCATGGCACGTATCTCCGCTATCTCCCTCGCCGACAGCTCCTTGCGCGATGTAAACGCCGCAAAGAACGCCGGAAGCGAACCGCCGAAGCTCTCGTCCACAAACCGTTTGCTTTGACGCGCGTAGAATTCCTCTCTGCTCAGGCTCGCGCTCACCATGCCGCCGTCGTTGCGCATGATGCCGCGCTCCACGAGCTTGCGCAGCACCGTGTAGGTCGTCGACTTCTTCCATTGCAGTTCCCGCTCGCACAATTTCACCAACTCTCCCGAGGAAAGCGGCTCGTGCGCCCATATAATGTCTGCGAATCGCGATTCCACCGCGCCGAGCGTTCTGTCGTCCATTGATCTTCTCCTCCTAGTCTATCGTCTATAAACTGATGCGAGTTTACTCTCAATAGACCGCATTGTCAAGCGCTTTTCAAAAAAGTTTTTAGAATTTTTGTTCGAATCATCTTGACAAGTACGCTTGTTCGATTTATAATCATTTTCGAACATTGGTTCTAAGTTAGTTTCAGGAGGAAGCAAAAATGACCGGTTCCGCTTTGTTTTTTGTGATGGTGGGCGTTGGCGTTGCCACCAGCGCGTTGATGAAGCTCGTCGAGTGGCTAGACACGCCGCGGGAAGCGCATCGCAGCCGCCGCGCCGCACAAGCGGAGAGCGCGATCGATTTTCCGCGCGCCGAGCTTGCGCTGGATCGCGCGCTCTACGCCGCGTAAGACCGCCATGGAGCTTCTTAATAAGCTCACCATTCTCGCGGACGCGGCAAAGTACGACGCCGCCTGCACATCGAGCGGCGCAAAGCGCGGCCACAAAGCGGGTATGATCGGCAGCACCTCGTCGAGCATCGCCGGCTGCTGCCACAGTTTTTCTGCGGACGGACGCTGTGTGACGCTTTTGAAGGTGCTGCTCTCGAACGACTGCTCCTATGACTGCAAATACTGTGTCAACCGCCGCACAAACGACACGCCGCGCGCAACCTTTGAGCCGCGGGAGCTTGCCGAGCTGACCATCGGCTTCTATCGTCGCAACTATATTGAGGGGTTGTTCCTCTCCTCCGCCGTGCTCTGCTCCCCTGACCGTACAACGGAGCGCATGATCGAAGCGCTTCGCATCCTGCGGGAAGAGTACCGCTTCAACGGGTACATTCACGCCAAGGCGATCCCCGGCACTTCGCAGGAGCTGATCACACGGCTTGGGCTTCTCGCCGACCGTCTCAGCGTCAACATCGAGCTGCCAAGCGAGGACGCGCTGAAAACGCTTGCGCCGAATAAAACCAGGCGCGCAATTTTGGCGCCCATGGGGCAGATCCGCGATCAGGTTGTCGAAAGCAAGGCGGAGCTGGTCAAGTACAAAGATGCGCCGCGCTTTGCGCCCGCAGGCCAAAGCACACAGCTCATTGTCGGCGCGAGCGCTGAGAGCGACCGCCACATTCTCAACCTGGCCGAGTCGCTTTACGGCCGTTACCGTTTGAAGCGTGTCTTTTACTCCGCCTATGTGCCCGTGGTGGAAAACACACTGCTCCCGGCGCTCGATACCAAACCTCCGCTCCTGCGGGAACATCGGCTCTATCAGGCGGACTGGCTGCTGCGGTTTTACGGCTTCCGTGCCAGCGAACTGCTCGGCGAGGACGAGCCGGATTTTGACCCCCGCCTCGATCCCAAATGCTGCTGGGCGCTGCGCCATCCGGAGCAGTTCCCCGTCGAAGTCAACCGCGCCGACTACGAAACGCTGCTGCGCGTGCCCGGCGTCGGCGTGATCTCCGCGCGTCGCATCCTCGTGGCGCGCCGCAGCGGTCCGCTGCACGCGGACGACCTGCGCAAGCTCGGCGTCGTGATGAAGCGCGCGCAGTACTTTCTCACCTGTACTGGCCGCCTTGCGACGCCGCTGCGGCTCTCACACGCCGGCGTTGCGGCGAACCTGATGGCTGTCGAGCGTGCCGCGCTGCCGCCCGAACAAGGCGAACAGTTGTCTCTGTTCGAGCAAGTCGGCTGATTTGAAGAAAAGCGGCGCGGTATCCGTGCAAAAAGCAAGGAGCGGAAGCATGGCATGGAAAGAGATCATCTATCAATACGATGGCAGCTTCGACGGGCTGCTGAGCTGTATCTACGAAAGCTACGTGCAAAAAGAACGCCCCACCGCCTTTTTGGACGTTGGAGACGCTGAAGCATGTCTTTTTGAGGTACGCATGATACCGACCGATTATGCGCACGCAAAACGTGTCTATGAGAGTTTCCGCAAACTCTCGCCCGAGGTCGGTCCGTTTCTCCGCCGTGTGTTCCTCACCTGTCTTTCTGAAAAGGAGATGGCGATTTACCGCTTCGTTGTAAAGCTCTATCGCGAGGGCGCGCCCTATCTGACGCGTCTTTCGGACGACGACTATCAACCACTGCTGCGCGCCGTGAAGCACATGTCCGGCGAGGTGGAACACCTGCGCGGCTTCCTCCGCTTCTCAGTATTCGATGGGATGCTCGGTGCTGAGATCAAGCCGAAAAACCGTGTGCTTCCGCTGCTGCGCGGGCACTTTTGCGACCGCTGCTACAACGAAACCTTTTTCATCTATGATTGCACTCATCGTGAGGCGCTGCTCTACTCCGGCGGCGTCTCCCGCATCGTACCGATCGATTCCTTCGAAATGGCGCCGCCCGACAAGGAAGAGGCGGCCTATCGCCGTCTCTGGAAACGCTTTTACGATACCATCGCCATCAAAGAGCGTGAAAACCCGCGCCTCCGCATGACGCATATGCCAAAGCGCTATTGGAACACAATGGCAGAATTCCAAACCGATGATGTTGCCGGCGACGCGTTCGCACTTTCGCCCGCGCCATCTCGCGCGGAAGCGACAACGTTTCCTGTTGCGCCGCTTCGTCCGGATGCGTCATCGCTCCCGGGCGCTTAACCTGCCAGCTTTTCCCGCAACCGTTGCAACGCGCGCCGTTCAAGGCGCGACACCTGTACCTGCGATACGTCCAGCACACGAGCAGTCTGCTCCTGCGTAAGCCCCTTGAAAAAACGCAGCAGGATGGTCACGCGCTCCTTTTCGGGCAGCGCGTCGATGCTCATGCGCAGCGTCAGCCGCTCGACCAGTCCCTCCTCCGGCGATTCGCCGCCAAGCAGATTTTCCAGCGTCAATCCGTCGCTCTTTTCCTGTTGCAACGAGTCTGGTACGGTAGTCGCAAGCTCCAGCTCCGCGATCTCCTCTGGCATAAAGCCGGTCTCTTCCGAAAGCTCGGTGAGCGCCGGTTCGCGTCCCAGCCGTGCGCGCAGCTTTTCCCGCGCGCCGTAGACCGCCATTGCCTTTTCCCGCATACT
>JAWRIJ010000097.1:0-34169 GCA_040307975.1 Oscillospiraceae bacterium
AGCAACGCCCGCGCGGCAGACGATGCCGCGCGGGCGTTTGCCGCGGGTCTTTTTCTATTTGGCCGTCAATGCGGTCGCGGATGAGGCCGATGAGGACGCCGACGACCGCGGCAATCGCCGTTCCGACAGGGTGGAACGTCCGGCCGCCGAGCAAAAATACCAGCGCCGCAGAGCACGACGGCCGCAACGAGCGCGCCGAGGCCGAACTGCTTGCGGTATTCGTTCTTGTCCACCGGCAGCGAGCCCGCGACCTGCCCCGCGCTACGGGGAGATAAGAGCGGTGGATTTAGAACAAATACGAAGGGCGTGGGTGCTGCGCGCGGGCGATGTTCAGGCTGAGACGGCCGCATGGGACAGCACGGCGAAAGAATACGTCTACGAAGCGAAAAACAACTTTGACGACGATCCGTTTCTGCGCCTGATGCTGGAAAAGAGCGGCCTCAACAGCGAGATGCGCTCGCTGGACATTGGCTGTGGCGCGGGCGCTTACTCCATCGCCTTGGCGCGGAAAGTCGCCAAAGCGGACGGCGTTGACCTTTCGCCGCGCATGGTGGAGCTCGGAACCGCCTACGCCGCGGAGCATGGCGTCAAAAACCTGCGCCTGTGGGTGCGGAACTGGCACACCTGCGACGGCGGCGAGTTCCGCGGGAAGTATAATTTGGTGTTTGCACACACCACGCCGGCGGTGGCGGATTATACGACGCTGGTGAAGATGTGCGAAGCGTCGCGCGGCTGCTGCTTTCTTTGCAAACCCGCGCGCAGGACGGACGAGGTCTTTGACGGGCTCAAGCGTGCCGTGGCGATGGAGGATCTCGCCCGAAAGACAGGCCTTCCCATCATCGGCGTTTACGGCGACGCATTCAATTCCCACTATCTGACGGATTCCATCGCGCTCATCGGCGACGTGCTCGGCACGCAGGAGCACGCAAGCGCGGTGGCGGACGCCATCAACGGCTGGGTGAGCGACCTTGACCGGCGCACGAAGGATATCCCAAACGCCGACAAGCCGACGGTCTATCCCGGCGCGGTCAGCTGGAGCGGCGGGCACGGCTTTACGGGCACTTACGTCGGTTATGCCCCGCTGGAGGCGATCCACGCGGTCAACCTTGCCGACGAGCTGGACGCTTCCGACGGCGTTGAGGTCAGCATGGAGCAGATCCTGGAGTGGGATCCCGACATCATTTTCCTCAATCCCGGCAACATGGGCCTCGTCAACGAGGATTACGCCGCAAACGGCGCGGCGATCGACAGCCTCAGCGCTGTGAAAGCGGGAAAAGTCTACGCGCAGGTGAACTTCAACTACTATTGGTGCAACATGGAGCTTGCCATTGTGGATTCCTACTACGCCGGCAGCATCATCGTGCTGCCGATCGGCGCGATCACATCGGTGCTTGGCGCGCCGCTGTTTCTGTGGATCATCTTCAAAGGCAGGTGGAGCCGATGATAGAGGCAAAACACGTTCAATTTGCCTACCGCGGATTGGAGCCGGTCCTCAGAGATTTGAGCATGGAGGAGTCGGCGGGGCATTGCCTGGCGCTGCTTGGAAACAACGGCGCCGGCAAGAGCACCTGTCTCAAATGCCTCAACCGCATTTTGGAGCCCAAGGTGCTGCTGCTCGACGAGCCGACGGCGAATCTGGACCTGCACAACCAGCATGAGGTCATGCGCATGGTTTCCGGCGTCGCGAAAGAGAACGGAATCCTCGCAGTCGTTGTGATCCATGATCTGAATTTGGCGCTGAAATACTGCGACCGGTTTTTGTTTATCCGCGACGGCGCGGACTACCGCTACGGGGACAGCTCGGTTGTGACCGAGGAGGTTATTCGGAGGGTTTACGGCGTGGATGCGTCGATTGTGGAGATCGACGGCGGGAAAACCGTCGTCGTTCGCTGATAACAAAAGGGAAGAGGGGAACACCTGTGAAAAAAACGGAGCTTTGGGATAAAGCCGTGGCCTTCCACGGCCATGTCTGCGGCGGACTGACGATTGGCTATCAGGCGGCAATGTATGCGATGGAACTGCTTGACCTCAAGTTTTCGGACGACGAAGAGGCGGTGTGCGTCGCGGAGAACGACGCCTGCGGCGTGGATGCTGTTCAGGCGGTGCTCGGGTGCAGCGTCGGAAAGGGTAATCTGCTCTTTCATATGCGCGGCAAGCAGGCGTTTTCGTTTTATAACCGCAGGACGGGGAAGTCTGTCAGGCTCGTGCTCAAGCCGAAGCCCCGCCCGATGACGCGGGAGGAATCCTTTGCGTATTTCCAAAGCTGTGAACCGGCGGATCTGTTCGACATCAAGGAAGCAACCGTTGAGCTGCCGAAAGAGGCGCGCATCTTCAACTCCTATCCTTGCGAGCGCTGCGGCGAGGAGACGGGCGAAACGTGGCTGCGGCTTTCGGGAGGGAAGCGGCTCTGTTTGGACTGCTATAAAAAGTACGACCGCTTTGACGTATAAAATACGGTCACGGCGGTCTGTGACGGCACGGGGAAAGCGGCCGTGGAACGGGAGGCCCGCGCGCCGCTGCTTTATGAAAACGCCTTATTTCAGCGCCGCGCCGATCAGCCCGACGAACAGCGGGTGCGGGCGATTGGGGCGGCTTTTGAACTCGGGGTGGTACTGTACGCCGACGTAGAAGGGGCGGCCGGTCAGCTCCACCGCCTCCACGAGCCGCCCGTCCGGAGAGAGGCCGCTGAGCGTCAAACCGGCGCTGGTCAGCGTGCTGCGGTAGTCGTTGTTGAACTCATAGCGGTGGCGGTGGCGCTCAACGACGGTTTCCGCGCCGTAGCAGCGCGCCATCGTCGTATCCGGCGCAATATTGCAGGGATATGCGCCGAGGCGGAGCGTGCCGCCTTTCTCGATCTCGCTGCTCTGCCCCGGCATGAAGTCGATGACCTTGTCGCGGCACAGCTCGTTGAACTCGCCCGAGTTGGCGTCCTCGATCCCCGCGACGTGGCGCGCGAATTCAATGACCGCGATCTGCATACCGAGGCAGAGACCGAGATAGGGCTTTCGATGTTCCCGCGCGTACTGCGCGGCGAGGATCATGCCCTCGATGCCGCGGTCGCCGAAGCCGCCGGGGACAAGGACGCCGTCCGCGCCGGAGAGCGCCAGCTCCGTGTTCTCGGGCGTCAGGTGCTCCGAGTCGATCCATTGGATGTCGACTTGCGCGCCGAGGGCGCTGCCCGCGTGGTGCAGCGCCTCCATGACCGAGAGATAGGCGTCGTGGAGCTGCGTGTATTTGCCGACGAGCGCGATCGTCACCTTTTTCGTCGGGTGCTTCATGTGCTCCACCATGGCGCGCCACTCGGTGAGCTCCGGCTCCGGCGCGTCGATGCCGAGACGGCGGCAGACGATGCCGGAGAAATTCGCATCCTCCAGCATCAGCGGCGCTTCGTAGAGACAGGACACCGTGCGGTTTTCGATGACGCAGTCCGGCTCCACGTTGCAAAAGAGCGCGATCTTGCGGAAAATGCTCTCGTCCTCGATCGGCTCGTCGCTGCGCAGCACAATGATATCGGGGTGGATGCCCATGCCCTGCAATTCCTTGACCGAGTGCTGCGTGGGCTTGGATTTGTGCTCGTTGGAGCCTTTGAGGTAGGGGACGAGCGTCACATGGATGAAGAGGCTGTTTCCGCGCCCGACCTCCAGCGAGATCTGGCGCGCCGCCTCGATGAACGGCTGGCTCTCGATGTCGCCGATGGTGCCGCCGACCTCGGTGATGACCACGTCCGCGTCCGAGTGCTTGCCGACGCGGTAGATGAATTCCTTGATCTCGTCGGTGATGTGCGGAATGACCTGTACCGTGGAGCCGAGGTATTCGCCGCGGCGCTCCTTGTTGAGCACGTTCCAGTAGACCTTGCCGGTGGTGAGGTTGGAGTATTTGTTGAGGTCTTCGTCGATGAAACGCTCATAGTGACCGAGGTCGAGGTCGGTCTCCGCGCCGTCCTCGGTGACGTAGACCTCGCCGTGCTGATAGGGGCTCATGGTGCCGGGATCGACGTTGATATACGGATCGAGCTTCTGCGCCGCGACCATCAAGCCGCGCGCCTTTAAAAGCCGCCCCAGCGCCGCCGCCGTAATGCCCTTGCCGAGCCCCGATACCACGCCGCCGGTCACAAAGATGTATTTCGTCATAGTCCATCCCCTCCAATAAAAAGAAGCGGAGCTCATTTGGGGGCACTTACCCCTAAATGAACTCCGTTGTTCAACAGGAATGAGCATACTACGCTTTTCTGCGCTTGTCAATAGGTGTTGATGATGTTTTCCGCAACCTCCCTGCGGGAAAGCCGCAGATCCATCGCCTGCTTTTCGATGTAACGGTGCGCCTCGGACTCCGACATTTGCAGCCGCTCGATGAGCAGCCACTTTGCGCGGTTGACAAGACGGATCTCCTCGATCTTTTCCTCGACCGTCGCCTGCTTTTCCTCCATGCGGCGCAGCCGCTCGCGCGCGGCGCAGAGGATGCGGAGCGTCTGCGAGACAGTCTGCGCGGCGGCGGGAACAGGCAGCACCATGACACCCTGCTCCATCACCTCGGCGTACACATCGTTGTACAGCTCTTTTTTCACTAGCAGCAGCACGCCCGCGCCGGAGCTTTGGCAGATATCCATGGCGAGACGGCTGCCGAACTCGTCGCGAAGCGGCGTCTGGATCAGCACAAGGTCGAAAGAGGTCTCCAGCATGCGCCGCCTTGCCTCGCCGGTGCTCCGGACGTTCTCCACGGGCCAGTAGTCCGTCGGGGGCAGGAGGCCGCGGGCGGCAAGCGTGAACTTTTCCGACGCGGAGACGATCAGGACGGCATAGGTGCGTTCCTGAAAAACCATGCCCGCTCCTCCTTTCCCGGTCTTTCGTCAGGCGTCAGCGCTCGGTGTAGGCGCGCAGGATCAACTCGGGCACATGACTGCGGATGAATTCGCTGCCCTGCGCCGCCGCGATCGCCTCGTGCAGCGAGACGGGGAGGCGCCTGTAGCGGCGCAGCGTTTCCGCGTCGGCGGAAAAGAGGTTCACGTCCGCGCTCTCAGGCAGCGGGAGCCCCTTTTCCATGCCGTGCAATCCCGCGTGGATGAGCAGCGCGAAGGCGAGGTACGGATTTGCCGCCGGATCGGGCGAGCGCAGCTCGGCGCGGTAATGCTCCTGCGGCGCGGCGGGGATGCGAATGAGTTGGGAACGGTTCTCGCTTGACCAGGTGATATAACCCGGCGCCTTGCTGCCGCCGAGGCGGCGGTAGGATTCCTCGACAGGGTTTAGGAAGAGCGTCATTTCATGCACCTTATCCATGACGCCGGCGATCACGAAGGGCAGATAGTCCTTTTCATTTCCCGCGCGGACGGAGAGATTGACGTGCATGCCGTTGCCCGCCTCGTCGGGGAGTGGTTTTGGCGAAAAATCGGCGGCAAGGCCGTTGCGCGCGACGATGGTCTTGACCACCGAGCGGAAGGTGATGGCGTTGTCCGCGGCGGAAAGCGGGTCGGAGTAGCGGAAGTCGATCTCGTTCTGCCCGGGGCCCTCCTCGTGGTGGGCGCACTCCGGACGGATGCCCATTTCCGAAAGCGTCAGGCAGATCTCGCGGCGGACGATCTCGCCCTTGTCCTCGGGCGCGATGTCCATGTAGTGCGCGCGGTCACAGGGGATTTTCGTCGGTTCACCGTTCTCGTCGGTTTTGAACAGATAGAATTCCATCTCCGCGCCGAAACCGAACGAAACGCCCGCGGCGGAAGCGTCCTCCACGGCGCGCCCCAGCAGCGCGCGGCAGTCTCCCTCGAACGGTGTGCCGTCGGGGTGGGTGATGGAGCAGAACATCCGCACGACGCGCCCGTTTTCGGGATGCCACGGAAGACTTGAGAGCGTGGCGGGGTCGGGATGCAAAATAAGATCGGAGCGCACCTCGCCGCCAAAGCCGGGGATCGCGGAGGCGTCGAACGGGATGCCGAAGGAAAACGCGCGCTCCAGCTCGGAGGGCAGAATGGCGAGGTTTTTCTGCCGTCCGAACACGTCGCAAAACGCGAGGCGGATAAATTTCACATTCTCCTGCTCCGCATACTGGACCACTTCCTGCGCCGTATAGTTCATGATGCTCACTCCCTGCTTCTTCATTCAAAAATACTGAAAAAGCATACATCCGATTTCCCTGCGCTGTCAATGCTGGATTTACAAAAATTTATCGATATGTTTCGCCTGATTGATGCGATTTGACGATTGACTTTTGCAGCGCGGCGTTTTATACTGCCCACATTGAGACAAGGGCGTCTCAGAGAGTTTTTGCGCTCTCTGAGGCGCCCTTGCTTTTTCTATTTTCAGCAAGGAAAGGGTGTCAGATATGGCAGGGATTCCCGACTGCTTCGGCAGCATGGTTTTCGACGAGCGCGAGATGAAGGCGCGGCTCTCCGGCAAGGTCTATCATTCCCTCAAGCAGACGATCCGCAAGGGAGAGCGGCTTGAGAGCGAGGCTGCCGACGCGGTGGCGGACGCCATGCGCGACTGGGCGGTGGAAAAGGGCGCGACCCATTTCACGCACTGGTTCCAGCCCATGACAGACATCACCGCCGAGAAGCACGACAGCTTCATCTCCCCCGCGCCGGACGGCGGCGTCATCATGGAATTCTCCGGCAAGGAGCTGATCCAGGGCGAACCGGACGCGTCGAGCTTCCCGTCCGGCGGCCTCCGCGCGACGTTCGAGGCGCGGGGCTACACCGCGTGGGACCCGACTTCTTACGCTTTTATCAAAGGCAAGACGCTTTGCATCCCTACGGCGTTCTGCGCCTACGGCGGCGAGGCGCTCGACCAGAAGACGCCGCTGCTGCGCTCCATGGAGGCGATCAACCGTCAGGCGATGCGTGTGCTGCGGCTGTTTGGCAACGAGGATGTCAGCCACGTCACGACCTCGGTCGGTCCCGAGCAGGAGTATTTCCTCATCGACCGGAGCGTTTACGAAAAGCGCCGCGACCTCATCTATACCGGACGCACGCTCTTCGGCGCGAAGCCGCCCAAGGGGCAGGAGCTGGACGACCATTATTTCGGCGCGATCAAGCCGCGGGTGCAGGCGTTTATGGACGAGCTCAACGAGGAGCTGTGGAAGCTCGGCGTCTACGCCAAGACCGAGCACAACGAGGTCGCGCCCGCGCAGCATGAGCTGGCGGTGATCTACACGACGACCAACCTCGCCGTCGATCAGAACCAGCTCACCATGGAAATCATGCAGAAAATTGCGGCGAAGCACGGCATGGTATGTCTGCTGCACGAAAAGCCCTTTGCCGGCGTCAACGGCTCGGGCAAGCACAACAACTGGTCGATCGCGACGGATACGGGCGTCAACCTGCTTTCCCCCGGTGAAACGCCCTATGAAAACGCGCAGTTTCTGCTGTTTTTGGTCGCGGTCGTGCAGGCGGTGGACAAGTATCAGGAGCTGCTGCGCACGTCCGTCGCAACGGCCGGCAACGACCACCGCCTCGGCGGCAACGAGGCGCCGCCCGCCGTCGTGTCCGTGTTCCTCGGCGAAGAGTTGACCGCGATTTTGGAGGCGGTAGAGACCGACACGCCCTACAGCGCGGCGGAGAAAACGGTGATGAAGCTCGGCGTGGACGCGCTGCCGCGCTTTGCCCGCGACATGACCGACCGCAACCGTACCTCGCCGTTTGCGTTCACGGGCAACAAGTTCGAGTTCCGCATGGTCGGCTCGTCGCAGTCCATCGCGACGGTCAACGCCGTTCTCAACACGGCGGTGGCGGAGTCCCTGCGGCAGTACGCGGACGCGCTGGAGGGCACGGAGGACTTCCACGCCGCGCTGCACACGCTCATCCAAAGGGCCGTCGCCGCGCACAAGCGCATCATTTTCAACGGCAACGGTTACGACGAAGCGTGGATCTATGAGGCAACGGAGAAGCGCGGCCTTTCCGAGCTGCGCACCACGCCCGACTGCGTTCCGTCGCTCCTCAAAAAGGAAAGCGTCGAGCTGATGGAACGCCATGGCGTCTTTACGGAAGACGAGCTGCGCTCGCGCTATGAGATCATGCTCGAAAACTACAGCAAGACCATATTGATCGAGGCGGAAACGATGACGGAGATGGCGCGGCGGGAAATCCTGCCCGCGGTCGAAGCGTATACCGCCGCCACCGCGAACGGCGCGGCGAAGAAACGGGCGATCTCGCCGGAGTTGGCGTGCGCCTATGAAACAAAACTCATTGAGCGCCTTTCCCGCCTCACGGACTGCATCGCGGACAAGACCGTCGCGTTGGAGCGCGCGCTGATCGCGGTGAAAGAGACCGAGGAATCGGTCAACGAGGCGTTCACCATCCGCGACGTGGTGCTGCCGCGCATGGCGGAGCTGCGCGCGGTCTGCGACGAAGCGGAGACGATCACCGCAAAGGACTACTGGCCGTTCCCGACCTACGGGGAACTGCTTTTCAGCGTGCGATAGGAGGGAGCAAAATGTGTTCCATTATGGGATATTGCAGCGCGGACGCGTCGCTGGAGGTGTTCCGCGAGGGCTTTGAGAAGACCGCTTCCCGCGGTCCCGACGCGAGCGCCATTGTCCGCGCGGGCGGCGGGCTGCTGGGGTTTCATCGGCTTGCCATCATGGGCTTGCACCCCGAGGGGATGCAGCCGTTTGAGCGCGACGGAAGCTATGTCGTCTGTAACGGCGAGATCTATGGGTTTGCCGCGCAGCGTCAGGCGTTGAAGGAAAAAGGCTATTCGTTTGTCAGCGAGTCCGACTGCGAGATTTTGCTCCCGCTGTGGTTCGAGTACGGCGCGGAAATGTTTTCCATGCTGGACGCGGAGTTCGCGCTGATCCTTTACGACGGGAGGACGAAGGAGTTCGTCGCCGCGCGCGATCCCATCGGCATCCGCCCGCTCTTTTACGGCTATGACGCGTCGGGCTCGATCCTGTTTGCAAGCGAGGCGAAGAACCTTGTCGGCCTTTGCGCCGACATCAGGCCGTTTCCGCCGGGGCACTACTGGAAGAACGGCGGGTTCGTCTGCTATGACGATATCGCCAAGGTAGACGCGGTCTGCCGCGATGATCTGGAAACCGTCTGCCGCAACATTCACGACAAGCTGATCGCGGGTGTGAGAAAACGTCTGGTCGCCGACGCGAAGGTGGGCTTCCTGCTCTCCGGCGGTCTCGATTCGTCGCTGGTGTGCGCCATTGCCGCGCGCGAGAGCGCAGAGCCGATCCGCACGTTCGCCATCGGCATGGACGTGGACGCCATCGACCTCAAATACGCCCGCGAGGCCGCGGAGTTCATCGGCAGCGAGCACACCGAGGTCATTATCTCAAAACAGGACGTGCTCGCGGCGCTGGAGCCGGTCATTGCGCTGCTCGGCACCTACGACATCACGACCATCCGCGCGTCCATCGGCATGTATCTCGTCTGCAAGGCGATCCACGAGCAGACCGATATCCGCGTGCTGCTGACCGGCGAGATATCCGACGAGCTGTTCGGCTACAAGTATACGGACTTTGCGCCAAACGCGGAGGAGTTTCAGCGCGAGGCGGAAAAGCGCCTGCGCGAGCTTTACATGTACGATGTGCTGCGCGCCGACCGCTGCATCTCGGTCAACTCGCTGGAAGCCCGCGTGCCCTTCGGCGATCTGGATTTCGTGCGCTATGTCATGGCGATCGACCCCGCGCTGAAGAGGAACACCTACGGCAAGGGCAAATACCTGCTGCGCCACGCGTTTGAAGACGACGGCATTTTGCCGGACAGCATCCTTTGGCGCGAGAAGGCCGCGTTTTCCGACGCGGTGGGGCACTCCATGGTGGACGATTTGAAGGAGTATGCCGAGAAGTATTATGAAGAGGGAGATTATCAGCTCCGCCGAATGCGCTATGCGCACGCCCGCCCGTTCACCAAGGAATCGCTGCTGTACCGCGAGCTCTTCGAGCGGTACTATCCCGGGCAGGCGGAGATGATCGTCGACTTTTGGATGCCGAACAAGAGCTGGAAGGGCTGCGACGTGGACGACCCGTCCGCGCGCGTGCTTGCAAACTACGGCGCAAGCGGAACGTGAGGGCGAGCTATGAACGCGCAGGAAATCATCAGCTACATCGGAAACGCAAGGAAGAAAACGCCCGTCAGGGTGTACGTTAAGGAGCGCGGGGAGGTGGACTATGGCGCGGCGACGGTGTTCGGCGTCGGTGACAGGATCGTTTTCGGCGACTGGGAGGAGCTGCGCGGCGTCTTGGAGGCGAACCGCGACAAAATTGAGACCTATCTTGTGGAAAACGACTGCCGCAACAGCGCCGTGCCGCTGCTCGACACGAAGGATTTGAACGCGCGCATCGAGCCGGGCGCGATCATCCGCGAGCGGGTGGAGATCGGCGCGAACGCGGTGGTGATGATGGGCGCGATCCTGAACATCGGCGCGGTCGTGGGCGAGGGCAGCATGATCGACATGGGCGCGGTGCTCGGCGGACGCGCCATCGTCGGAAAGAACTGTCACATCGGCGCGGGCACGGTGCTGGCGGGCGTCGTCGAGCCGGCGTCCGCGACGCCGGTGGTCGTGGAGGACGACGTGCTCATCGGCGCGAACGCCGTGGTGATCGAGGGTGTGCGCGTCGGACGCGGCGCGGTGGTCGCGGCGGGCGCCGTCGTGACGCGCGATGTGCCGGAGGACACGGTCGTCGCGGGCTGCCCCGCGCGCGTCATTAAGCAGAAGGACGCGCGGACCGAGGCGAAAACGGCGCTTGAAGCGGCGTTGCGCGAGCTGTGAGGGCGGCGGATATGACGGATGAGCTTGTGCGGGCGAAGGAGCTCGCGCCGGAGCTTGCCGCGCTGCGGCACGCCTTCCACCGCCGCCCTGAGCTGGGGAACCGCGAGTTTGAAACGGCGGCGCGTATCGAGGCATGGCTGCGGGATTGCGGCATCCCGACAAAGCGGATTTTGGGCACCGCGGTCGTCGGTGTGCTGACGGGCGGACGCGGCGGGAAAACCGTCGCGCTGCGCGCGGATATGGACGCGCTGCCGCTGCGGGAAGCGACGGGCGCGGCGTTTGCCTCGGAAGTGCCGGACGTGATGCACGCCTGCGGGCACGACGTTCATATGACGGCGGCGCTCGGCGCGGCACGGCTGCTCGCCGCTCGGCGCGGGGAGCTGTCCGGCACGGTCGTGTTCCTTTTCCAACCGGACGAGGAGGGCGACGGCGGCGCGCAGCGCATGATCGACGCGGGCGCGTTGAACGGCGTGGACGCGGTGTTCGGCTGCCACGTTTCGCCAGAGCTGCCCGCGGGGCACGTCGGCGTGCGATACGGGAAGTTCTATGCCGCGTCCGACACGTTCCGCATTACGCTCGCGGGGAAGAGCGCCCACGGAGCGGAGCGCGAGAAGGGCGTCGACGCGCTTGCCGCCGCGGCGGAGCTGGTGCCCGCGCTGCTCGCGCTGCCCGAGAGCTTCCCGCGGGAAAAGAGCGTCGTGTCCGTCGGCACGCTGCGCGCGGGGACGGCGGGCAACATCGTCGCGGAGCGCGCGGAGCTTGCGGGGATCATCCGCACGCTTGGACAGGATATGCGCGCGGCGATGCGCGAACGCTTCAAGCAAACGGTGGAGGAGACGGCGCGGCGCTGCGGCGTCGGAGCGGACTACGACCTGCGGGAGAGTTATCCCGGTGTCGTGAACGACGGGAATATGACGCGCCTTGTGCAAGACGCGGCGACGGCGCTGCTCGGCGCGGAGCGCGTTGAGACGATTACGGAGCCGACGATGACCACGGAGGACTTCGGCTGCTTTTTGCTGCGGCGTCCCGGTTCGTTTTACCACATCGGCGCGGGCTGCGCGCTGCCGCTGCACAGCACGGCGTTTCTGCCGAGCGACGGCGCCGCCGTCGCCGCCGCGGCGCTGCACGCTGCGGTCGTCGAGACTTTTTTGAGGGGGCATGAGGCGTGAGATTCACCAAGATGCAGGGCTGCGGGAACGACTACGTCTATATCGACTGCTTTTCCGAGCGCGTTGTCGAGCCGGAGACGCTCGCGCGGCGCATTTCCGACCGACATCGCGGCGTCGGCGGCGACGGGCTGATCCTCATCGAACCGTCGGAAACGGCGGACGCCTTCATGCGCATGTTCAACGCCGACGGCTCCGAGGGGCGCATGTGCGGCAACGGCGTGCGCTGCGTCGCGAAATATCTTTACGACCACGCGCTGGTTCCGCCGGAGCGCCGCACCGTGCGGGTCGATACCCTCGCGGGCGTGCGGGAGGTTACGTTCCGCGCGGAGGAGGGCAGGGCAGCGGAGCTGACCGTGGACATGGGGAGGCCTGCCCTGACCGGCGCGCAGCCGGAGAGAATCCGGCTTTTGGGACGGTCGCTGCGCTTCGTCGGCGTGGACATGGGCAATCCGCACGCCGTCTTCTTTTTGGAGGACAACGCTTCGCTCGGCACGGGGCATGTATCGGAGCTGGAGCTTTCGCAAATCGGCGCTGAAATAGAAGCGCATCCGCGCTTTCCGGAGGGCGTCAACGCGGAGTTTGCGGATCTCGTCAGCCCGCGGGAGATCAATTTCCGCGTCTGGGAGCGAGGCTCGGGCGAGACGCTCGCCTGCGGCACCGGCGTGTCGGCGGCGGTCTACGCGGGCATCCGCGCGGGAAAACTTGAAAATGAGGTCTTGGCGCACCTTTTGGGCGGCGATCTGCGCGTCCGCTTCGATCCCGAGAGCGGGCGCTGTTACCTCTCCGGCGGCGCGGAGGAAGTGTTTTCGGGAGAGTATCCGTACCGCGAGGAGGAAGGGGGCGAGCGGCGTGAACCGAACCTGTGACCTCTATGCCGGTGCGCGGCGGCTTAAAAAAGTCGAGCCGTCGCTGATCCGCACAGTCCTCGACCGCGCCGCCGCGCTGCGTGAGGCGGGAAAGCCGGTGATTTCGCTGAGCGCGGGAGAGCCTGACTTTGACACGCCCGACGATATCCGCGCGGCGACGATGCGCGCGTTGGAGAGCGGCCTCACAAAGTATACCTCCAATCGCGGCTACGCGCCGCTGCGCCATGCGTTGTCAGCATATATCGAAAGCGAAACGGGGACTGCCTACGATCCGGAGAGCGAGATCTTAGTGACCTGCGGAGCGGCGGAGGCGCTGAACAACGTGATGCTGGCCTTCGTGGACGAGGGCGACGAGGTGATCGTGCCGCGCCCGTCGTTTGTCACCTATCGGCGCCTCGTCGATTTGTGCGGGGGCAAAGCGGTTGACCTGCCGCTCGACCCGGCGCGTGGATGGCAGCCGGATTTGGCGGCGTTGCGCGCGGCGGTCGGCGAGAAGACCAAAATGATCGTTGTGAACAACCCCGCCAACCCGACCGGTACGGTTTTTAACGAGGCGGTGCTCGCGGAGATCTGCCGTCTTGCCGTTGAGCGGAACGTCCTGGTGCTCTCCGACGAGATCTACAGCCGCCTTGTTTACGACGGCGCGGTGTTCCGCTCTGTGGCGTCGTTCCCCGGTATGCAGGAGCGCAGCGTGATCGTCGGCGGATTTTCCAAGACCTTTGCCATGACTGGCTGGCGGCTCGGCTATCTCGCTGCGGACAGGAGATTGACCGAGCGCATCCTGCGCGTGCACCAGTACTGCACGACCTGTGCGCCGACCTTTTTGCAGGCGGGCGTCGCGGAGGGGATGCGGACCGAGCGGACGCGAAAGCAGGTTATGGAGATGGCGGACGCCTTTGCCCGCCGCCGCGCGCTTGTGACGGAGCGATTGGACGCGATCCCGCGCCTTTCGTACGCAAGGCCTTACGGCGCGTTCTATCTCATGCTCGACGTGTCTGGCCTCGGTATCGACGGCATGGAGTTTTCTCAACGGCTTTTGGAGGAGAAGTATGTTGCCACCGTTCCCGCCGTCGGGCTTGGCGAGCCGACGGGAAGCTATGTGCGCCTCTCCTATGCGGCCTCGGAGGCGGATATCGAAGAGGGGCTGCGGCGCATCGCTGAGTTTGCGGATGAAGTTTCGGGAAAGAAGGAGCGGCCTTGCGGCCGGAGGAAACCCTGAAACGAACGGGTGATCCGGCAGACGCGGCAATCAAAAGAAAGCAGTGGAGGATGGCGACGAAGCCATCCTCCGCTGTACTTAATTTGAGATCGGATGCGTTCCTACATCACATTTTTGCAAAAACGCTCCAAGATCGTTGCCATTTGGGCGCGCGTCGCGGTGCCTTTCGGGTCGAGCACGATGATCCTGGTCCCGTTCTGCGTTCCGTTGATCAGTCCCGCGCCGATTGCCCATCGCATCGCGGGCTCTGCCCAGTCGGAAACCTCTTCGTAATCTCCGAACGCCGACAGGTTGCCGGATGCCGACGTATCAAGCCCTGCGTATTTCGCGTAGTTGTAGAGGAAGGACGCCATGTCCTCGCGCGTGAGCGCGTCCGCGGCGCCGAAGCGGCTGCCACCGCTGCGGGCGATACCGTTGCGCACAGCCCAGGTCACGCTCTTACCGAACCAGCTGCTTGCGTTCACGTCGGAAAACTGGGCCGTGACATCGGACGAGTCCGCATTCGCAAGGTTGTAGACGATTTGGGCCATCATGGCGCGGCTTGTCGTTTCCCCCGGCGAGAACATGTGCGCGCTGACGCCGTTCATCACGCCGCGCGAGGACGCCCACGCGACCGCGCCCGCGAACCAGTTGGCGGGAGACACGTCATAAAAGCTGCGTGTGTTGTCGATGATTTTGATCGTCGAGCTTCCCTCAAGGGTCAGCAATACGCTCTTTTCGCCAAGCACGGAGGTCTTTATAATCTCTTCGCTTCCGTCCGCTTTTACGATCACGGCGACATGGCCGGGCTTAAGCTGCCCTGCGGGAACGGAAAGCCTTACCCTTCCGGCGCCGCCCGGCAGCTTGACGCTTATGGGCGCGGAGACCTCCGCGCTCAGGTCGAGCGGAAGAAGAACATATCCCGAAGCGGAAGACGCCTCCTTGACCGCTCGTTCGCTTATCACCGCCTCGGCGTAAATAAGGTTCCCCGACGCGTCCCTGCGCGTTCTTCCGGAGGAACCGTTCGCCTTTTCCACGGTTTCCTCCGTGCTTGTGGCCGTTGCGGTTTTGCCGGAGGCGCGCGCGGTCGTTTCGGATTTGGTCACCACGGTGGTTTTGGTTCCGTCAAGGGCCGATGTCGTCGCCGTTGTGGTAATGACCCACGTGACGCTTCCGTCAGCATGTCTTGTGGTCTCCGTCTCCGTTTTTATTTCTGTTTTTGAACCGTCGGGGTTAACGACGACGGAACGGTCGCCGCCCGAACTGCCGGACGAACTGCCCGACGCGCCGCCGAACGAAGAACCGCCGCCACCGCTGCCGCTGCTGTTACCGCTGCCGCCGCCGTTGCCGATGTTTCCGCCGTTTCCGCCGCCGCTGTTGCCGTTTCCGCCACTCGTATCGCGGCTTATTTTAACGGAAAAACCGGACGAGCTTTCGTCGCCTTTGGTGGAATTGTTATCCGACACGGAAACGATTTTGGAATGGACCAGCTCGACGAAAGCGGAAGCGTTGCCTGAATAGCGGTAGCTCAGCCTCGCGACGGGGTATTCCCGCCCTGCCTCAAATTCGTTTTCAGCGTTGAAAAACCCGAAATAGAAAACGCCGTCCTTGAGCGTTTTTATTTGAGACGCGCCGCCCGCCTCGCCCAAATACTCGACTTCGGGGACTGCGTCAAGAGCGCCGCTTGAGACCTTGAGGCCAAATTCCGCTCCGGCAAAAGCCTCGGCGTTTTTGAGGCTCAGAGTAAAGCTTGCGGTGTTTTCCCCTTTTCCGAGCGTTACTTCCTTCTTATCCGGCCTTATTTCAGCGGCGAGGGCCTGGTTCAGCAGCAGGCAGCTCGCAACGGCGCCGCAAAATAGTTTCTTATATGCGTTTTTCATGCTTCACTCCGTAAAATGCAGAAGGATATCGAGAAGATCCTGAATGTCTATCGTACCGTCGCCGTTAAAATCGCACGCACAGGCGGAAGACCACGCGGCGTCCGATTTCTGCACGCGATAGAATTTCTGAGCAGACGTGAGGTCGAGCTGGTCGATCTTGCCGTCGGCGTTGGCGTCATAGCTGAGGGACGCGGAAAATTCCGCGTCGGCGGGAGAAATGGAATCGACGGCGCCGTATTTCACCTCGTTCGAGTCCGTCCAGCCCGACACCTTCAGGGACTTGATCCTGACCGAAGGATTGTCGCCCGAAACGCTCAGGATCGCGACGGGTACGGAAGAGGAAGCGCTGAAAAGCGCCGCCTCGCCGTCCTTATAATCAAGGTAGCAGAGAACGAAGGAGCCCGCCTTTTCGCCGCTCGCGGGATCGATCTTCCAGTTTACCCCGCCCAAAACGGTAAAACCGCCGCGCCCCGCAACGGCAACTTCGTCGCCGGAGGCAGAGAATTCGACCGTGACCGCGGCGACCCGCTCCGCATTTGAAAAGCTGAGAGTGAACGGGGCTTTCCCGTCGCTCGTTTTGGCGCTTGCCGCGCTGACGGAAGCCGAGAGCCCGATGCGGCCGCTGGCAGGCCCCGCGGACTGCGACGAAGCCTTTACCGTCACGGTGCAGCTAGCCGAAAGACCGTTTGCGCTATATGCGGAAATCACCGCTTTTCCGGCGTTGACGCCCGTTACGAGACCCTTTGCCGATACCGCCGCGACGTTCGGGGCGCTGCTTGCCCATGTTACGGTTTTGTCCGCGGCGGTAGCGGGGGTGAGATTGGCATAAAGCTGTATGCTTTTGCCCGCTTCGATTTCCGCTTCATTTTTGTTCAGCGTAATGCCCGTCACCTTGTCGGGCTCCGCCGCCGCGTTTTTGTCGATGATCGCAAAGCAGCCCAGCGAGTCTACCGCCGCCTTGATCGTCGAGGCGCTCGCCTCCGAGCCGAGCTTTACCGCCGCACCGTCTTTGTAGGCGTACAGCGCGGCCGTCGAGGCCTTCATCCCCGTCGGGACGCCTGCCGCAAGCTCCATCTCATCCGGCGCTCCGAAGGAGGATATGAGCGCAAGGCGCAAGGCCTTCATCGCGCCGGCCTCGCCGCGCGCGGCGAGAAAAGCGGCGTATTCCTCGCCGGAGCTGAGGACTTCGCTTCTGAGCGCGTCGCCCAAATGAAATTCGCCGCTGAGCTTGATCTTATTCCCCATATCCACGAGGGAGAAGCTGCCCGCGTCGATATCGGACGGCGCCGTAAACTCCGAGACCGTTTGAATGTTGAGCCCAAGCTCGTCGGCGCGGAAGGTCTTCCATTTTTCGCCCGTGGAGCCGCTGACGACGTATACGATGAGATCGGGAGACGCGCCCGCCATGAAGTTATACGCGCCGGTTTCCTCGTCGATGGGGAAGCTTGTGACGCTCGCGGGGATATACACTCTTGCGAGGTTCTTCATGCCTCTGAGGTCGAAGCTGTTGATCACCCTCACCGTGCTCGGGATGACAAAGCTTGTCATGCTGTCGCAGTTTTGGAAGGCGTACATGCCGAGGGTCGTGAGATTCGTGCAGCGGGAAAAGTCGACCCGCTGGAGGCTCGTGCAGTTCAGGAAAAGGAATTGGCCGAGCGAGCTGATGGAGGAGGGGAGAGAGACCTCCTTGAGCTCGGCGCAGCCCTCAAACGCGCCCGAACCCACCTGCGTGACCGTGTCGGGGATGTTCATGCTCGTGAGGCCGGTTCCTTCAAAGGCGTTTCCGCCGATTATTTTGATGTTTTCCTGCAGGTTGATTTCGCTCAGCTTCGCGGCGCCCGTAAAGGCGCCTGCCCATATCTGGCTTATTCTGCGCCCGCCCACCTCTTTGGGGACGGTGTAGCTTCCGCCTCTGCCGCTGGGATACGCCGTGAGCGCCCAGTTTTCCCTGTCGTCATACTGCGGGACGCCCTCGTCCACCGACGGGCCGAACAGTACGCCCTCCGAATCCGTGGCATAGTACGGATTGCGGGGATGGACCTTTATCTCCGTCATGCTTGTGCAGCCCTTGAATACGTTTGCCGTAACGTAAGTCGCCACGGCGGGGATTTCGCATTCGACGAGCTTGGGGCAGTCGGAAAAAGCGTTGATGCGGATGATCATTTCCGCGCCGTACTCAGGCTCGGAAAAAATCACCTGCTCAAGGTTGGGGCAGCCCTGAAAAGCGCTGTAGCCGATCGCGCTGACGCTGCCCGGAATGGTGACGCTTACGATCTTTTCGTTTCCCTTGAAGGCTTCTCCGGCTATCATCGTTACGGTGTTGGGTATCACGATAACGCTGTCCTCCCCGTAATAGCCCACGAGCACGCCGTCCTGAATATTTGCGCCGGAGAGGCCGCCGTCCGCCCTTGCGTTCGGGGCGCAGAGCATGACGAGAAGCAGCAGGATCGCCGCTGATATGATATGCCGAAGCGATCCGGTTCGTTTCAATGATGCTGTCATGTCAAGTATCCTTTCGATAAGCTTAGAAATCGATCGTTTTGAAAATAGCGATCAGATCCTGGATGTCTACCGCGCCATCGTTGTTCACGTCCGCGACCTGCGCGCGGTTCCAGCCGGCGTCGCCCGCCTTCGCCTGATAATAGCGCTGGGCCTCCGTTATGTCGATTTGATCGGTTCTCCCGTCGTTGTTTACGTCCGTCGTGTTGATCGTGAGAGAAGCGGAGGAACTGGCGGCGTCCGTCTCGGCCGTTCCGCTGACGGCGGACGCATCCGTCGTGACAATGCCCGAGACGGCGGCCTTCTCGATGGAGAGCGCGATCTCGCCCCTTGCCCCGTCCTTGAGGGAGAGGGAAACCGTTGCAACCTTTGTCTTTTCGGAGAAGCTCACGCCGTCGTTATCGCCGGTATGATTGAGCATCACGGTATCTCCGTCCTTAACGCTGGAAGCGTCGAAAAGCGTGTCCACGGGCGATACGCTGACTCCGCGGGCTTTCGAGGCGTCGTAGGCAAAGCGGATGAGGATCGTGTTGACGTGGGAGGCGTTTTCAAGGTACAGGTCGAAGCTGACGCTGCCGCCGGAGGCGGAAAGGCTTGCGCCGGAGAGAGACACCGTCGCCGCGACGGAGGACTGCGCCGCGCCGGAGCCGGAGCCGATTTCGGGCGCACCGTCGAGGGAGCCTGAGATGTTGACAAGATTCGCGTTATCCTGACTCACGGCGGCCTTCACGCTGTCGTTGGCGGTATAAATCTTGCAGTTCGAGTCAAGCGCGTCGAAGGTATAGGAGCCGAACTCGACCGAGTCCGCCTTGATCACGATGGTTTCAAGGGTGGAAGAGTCGGAAAACGTGAAACCGGCGGTGGAGACGACGGAGGCAGGGATTTCCAACGCCTTGAGCTTGTCCGCGCCTGAAAACGTGAAGGCGCCGATCGACGTGACCGCCTTGCCGCCAACCGCGGAGGGGATAACGAAGGCCGCCGCGTCCGAGGCGGAGGGATAGGCCAAAAGCATCGCGCCCTCGTCGCCGAGCAGATAAAGCGCGCCATCCTCCGCGACGAAATTCCCGTTCCCGGCCGTTACGTCGATTTTTCTCAAAGCGGTGCAGTTGCGAAACGGGTTGCGGCTGTTGCCGACGGCGCTGAAATGGGCCGGAAGCGTGATCTCTTCAAGCGCCGAGCAATTGTGAAACACGTTCATCATGATGCTGAGGGAAGAGCCGCCCTCGGCAAAGTTCACGTTCTTCAGCGACGCGCAGTTTTTGAAGGCGTTGGAGCTGATCGTTTTCAGCGACTTCGGGAGATTGACCGTGACGAGCCCCTCCATGCCTTCGAACGCATTCGCTCCGATCGAAGCGTAGCCTTCGGGAATGGTGATGGAGCTTATGCTCTTCTTATCGAGGTTCTTGCAGGAAAACGAATCGATGACGGAGACGGAGGTGGTTCCGTTATATTTGGCGTCGGAGGGGAAGACGATCTCCGTTTGATCGCCGGTATAAGTAAAGGTATAGGTAAAGCTGCCGTAGCTTCCGCTTCTGCCGATCTCAAAATCGCTTTCCGCGGCCGCCTGTGTGTTCGGGGACAATGAGAAGGCCGCAAACAAAGTCAAAGACATGGCGAACAGCTTCAGCAGGAAGCCCTTTGTTTGAGCCTGGTGGACTGACTTCTTCATAATTATGCTCCTTTGGTCGATTTTTGTGGGTATAGGTTAGCAAAAGGTAACTTGATTTCACTAAAAAACTGCTCATATTCACAGAGTTTTGAGCAGTTCATCACACATATAGACCGGTTGTACGCGCCGGAATCAATTTTTGAAGACGCGGAAATGCCTCATAAGAACGCATAAATTATAACCGAATCCCAAGCGCTGGGTCAATGAGCCAGTTATACAAAACAAACAAGTGTTAGCGGCGAGTAACTATGCGGAATGTAGATTTTGCACGAAGCTTCTTGACGGGGGTTTGCCTCGATGCTATATTTGCCGATGTCACACGGATGATTCAGAAAGAGCCTTATAAGAACAAAGCGATTTCCTGAATCTACATTTGAACGAGTGATGACATGATGAACCAAATCAAAAAGCGGATATCGATTAAGACGCTGTCCGCGGCAATGGCTGTCTGGCTGCTTGTGCAGCCGTTTTCCCTCCCGTGGGCACAGGCGGCTGAGGATACCCGTGACGAGAGCGTTTTCGTTTCGGAGGCTTCGCCCGCTTTGCAATACGATCCCGACGAGCGGGTGAGCATTATCATAGAGCTGGAGGAGGTCCCCCTCCTCGAAGCCTATAAAACAAACGGGCGAAGCGACGAGGAGCCCTCTGACTTTATCGCCTCGATGCGCGCAGTTCCCCAGCAGAACCGCCTTGCCGCGGCAAGAAGTGCCTTGCTGTCGGAGCTTTACAAAAGCGGCGTGGATTGGAAGCTCGAGCACCAATATTCCGCGGTTTTCAACGGCATATCCGTGGAGGCCGATGCGGGCGATCTTGAAGCGATACGCGAGCTTGACGGCGTAAAGGACGCCTTTGTGGCCCAGCGTTATGAGCTCGACCCGAACGAGAAGATCATGATGACGGACAGCGTCCAAATCATCGGCAGCGACAAGGTAAACGAGACCGGCTACACCGGCAAGGGCGCCGTCGTGGCTATTTTGGACACGGGGCTTGACGAAACGAGCCGCAAGGCGTTCTTTTCCGGCGCCGTCGCGATGCCGAAATACGAGAAAGACGACGTGGCGCGCCTGCTGCAGTCAAACAGGCTGACGGTCGGTTCGCTCAGCGTGGACGTTCTTTATAAATCCGAAAAGATCCCGTATGCTTACGACTATGCGGGAAACGACTACAATGTCTCCGGCGGCGAGGCGCACGGCACCCATGTCGCGGGGACGGTCGGTGCCAACAAGGGCGAGGTCATAGGCGTCGCGCCCGACGCGCAGCTCATGATCATGAAGGTGTTTGCCGATGGAAGCGGCGGCGCTTATGACGACAATATCCTCGCGGCGCTTGATGACAGCGTTAAGCTCGGAGCGGACGTGATTAACATGAGCCTCGGCACTCCGGCGGGCTTTTCGGAGCCGGGCTCCGCGACGATGAAGCGGGTTTACGAGCGCGTTTCCGACGCGGGCATATCCCTTATGATCGCCGCCGGAAACTCCTACAGCGCGGCGCACAACGGCGAGTCCGGCAACGAGCTGATGTTTGCGGCGAACCCCGATAACGCGACGGTTTCGTCTCCCTCCACCTATGAGGCGGCGCTTTCCGTCGCGAGCGCGAACAACACCCTTGCGACATCGCCGTATTTTGCCGTAAACGGCAATAAGATCCGATACGACGACTCCGCCGACGAGCCGGGCGAGAAAGCCTTGAATACGCTCTCCGGAACCTATGAATATGTGGACTGCGGCTTCGGCGCGCCCGAGGATTTTTCGGGCAAGGAGCTCGCGCATAAGATCGCGCTGATCGAGCGCGGCGGCACGGATGAAAGCTCCGGCTCGCCGATAACTTTCAACCAAAAGGAAACGCGGGCGAAGGAGGCCGGAGCGATCGCCGCCGTCGTTTACGACAATGCCAACGGCTCGCTTGTCAGCATGGCGACGCCCCACGCCATCCCCTGCGTTTCGATCAGCAGGGCGGACGGCGAGCTCATGCGCGCCGCCGACGAGAAAAAGCTGACGATCAGCGCCGATTACATCGACAAATTTGCCGACGGGACCAGCGGGAAAATGTCCGACTTTTCCAGCTGGGGCATTACGCCGGATATGAAGATAAAGCCCGAGATCACCGCGCCGGGCGGGAACATTTACTCCACCGTTCCCGGCGGAAAGTATGCGAGCATGAGCGGAACGAGCATGGCGGCGCCTCACATGGCGGGAGCCGCCGCGGTCATGGCGCAATACGTCAACAGCGAGCTCGACGGGACGGGGCTTTCCACCGACGAACGCGCGCGCCTTGCGACCGCGCTCATGATGAGCACCGCCGTTCCCGTGGAAGACGAAAACGGCCTTCCCGCCTCGCCGCGCAAGCAGGGCGCCGGCATGGTCCGGCTCGACAGGGCGACGAAAACGCCCGTGTATCTGACGGGCAAAAACGGCGAAAGGCCCGCCGCAAGCCTCGGAGACGACGAAGCCGGCAGCTTTTCCTTCCGCTTTGAGGCGGCGAACCTCAGCGGCGACGCCCTGAGCTTTGACATAGAGGCAAAGGTCCTGACGGAAACGCTCGTCACCGAGGACGGCGTCGACTATATCGCGGAAAAGGCGCGCGTTCTCGGGAGCGACATGGTAACCGTCGCCGCGCCCGCCTCCGTCACCGTTCCCGCGAACGGGGAAACGGACTGCGCCGTAGACATTTCTCTGACCGAGAAGGGGAAGGCGGAGCTGAAGCGGCTTTTCCCGAACGGCATTTTTGTCGAGGGCTTTCTTTACTTGAAGCCCCAGTCCGGCGGCGTCGAGCTTTCCATGCCCTTCGTCGGCTTTTACGGCGACTGGGGATCGCTTCCCATGTTTGACGCGAGCGTATACGACGGCGCGCAGCCGGCAAACCTTGTCAAGACCGCGCTCTATCAGTTCGATAACTATTCCGGCGGAGGTTATACGCTCGGAGAAACGCAGTACGGAAAGACAGGCGTTTACAACAAAAACTGGATCGCGATAAAGGGCGGGGACAAGCTGAAGCACGTTACCGCCGCGCTCGGCCTGCTTCGCAGCCTCGACACGGTGAGATACGCCGTATATAACGAATCCGGCGAGCTTGTGTACGCAAATTCCGACAAAAGAGTTTCCAAAAGCTATTATGAGGAGCAGTCCTTCCATACGCCGATGGACTCGAAGGGCTGGACGCCCTACGACGAATGGAACTCGCCCCTTCCCGACGGAAGCTATACCTATACCGTGACCGGTACGCTCGGCGGGAGAAGCGAGTCTGTCAGCTTTCCGATCGTGATCGACAGCAAGAAGCCGGAGGTCGTGTCCAGCAGCGTTGAGGGCAATGTTTGGACGGTAAAGGTGAAAGACAACCATTATGTCCAAGCCGTTTGCGCGACGCTCGGAAGCTCCGCGATCACCGGTTATATCAACCCCGACCAGTCTGCCGCCGGAGAGACCGTGAGCGTCTCCTTCGACCTTTCCTCTCCCGCGTTTACGGGGCTGAAGCAGGCGAAGATAGCCGTCGTCGATTATGCGGACAATCAGTTTGTTTCCGGGCTGTATGAGCTCAGCGGCGAAAATGGGGTCCAGCCTGCTTCAATAACGCTCGATAAGTCACAGCAGATGATGCGGGTGGGCGAGAAAACCTCTCTCAGCGCTCGCGTGTTGCCGGAAAACGCCGCGGACAAGACGGTGAAATGGACGAGCAGCGATGAGAACGTGGCCGCGGTATCGGATGGGACGGTCACCGCGATCGGCGAGGGAACCGCTCAAATTACGGCGGAAACGGTGAACGGGCTGAGCGCACGCTGCTCCGTCAACGTCCTGCCCGCGCAGAACACCCCGACGACGGCGCTCGTGTCGCTCTCCGCGCCAAGCAGGGCAGACGCCGGAGAAGACGTTCCGTTTACCGTTCAGCTTGAGCAGCTTAACAAGGTCGCGACAGTGTGCTTTACGATTGAAAAAAGCTCCGAGCTTGCGTTCAAAGACCTTGTGACCTACAACGGCTTTACCGCCCTCGACGGTATCCGATGGAACGGCGACGAGGGGATCCTGATGATGAGCTATCTTGCGGGCGGAGCGGGAGGAAGCCTCAGCACCTCGCAGCTCATCGACGCGGCAAGGCTTATTTTTGCCGCTGACGCAGACAGCGAAAGCGTGGGTCTGAGGATCAAACACGTTTCCGTTTCGGGCTATGACGCCGAGGGAAACGCCGTTTGGCTGAGAAGCGACCTGAAAACACCGTCGGCAACCGTGAAACGCGGCGGAGCGGCGGCGGACAAATACGACGTGAACGGCGACGGCGTGATAGACCAGCTTGACATCACCTGCTGCCAGAAATATTATCAGGTCCAGACGAAGGACGAAGCTTGGAATCGTGCCGCCGCATGCGATGTAGACGGCAACGGCAAGATCGACCTTGAGGATATGATGCTGATTTTGCGGCGCTATATGGCGTAACGTCGTCTGAAGCCGATAAAAGGGAGCGGCATGGTCTACAGCCATGCCGCTCCCTTTCTGCCGTGGGAGGCGCGCTCCCGACCGCGCGGGAATCGTTTTCGCGACAGCGAGGGACGCAGACGGCTGCGCTGCGTTTTCGGAGAAAAACGGCTGGAGCGCGCGGCGGCATGAAACGTTTCGGCAGGAACCTGTCCCGTTGGTTCACTTTATCTTTTGACTTTTTAAATTGATATGGTACAATACCTCTGACGCGTATGCCGACCCTGCTTGCGTTAATTTAAGAACAAGTGAGGACTGAGCAGCATGAAAACTGAAGCAACCTACACGAGCCCCTATGAGTTCAAGGGCCGCATTCCCCTCAAACACGCGATTCCCCTCGGTATTCAGCATGTGCTGGCGATGTTCGTCGGAAACCTGACGCCGCTGATCATCATTTGCGGCGCTTGCGGTATCACGGCGAACGACCCTGCGCTATACGTTGCGCTGCTGCAAAACGCGATGCTCGTCGCGGGTCTCGTGACGCTGGTGCAGCTCTATTCTATCGGGCCTATCGGCGGTCAGGTGCCGATCATCATGGGCACCAGCTCCGGATTTCTCGGCGTCATGCGCTCTGTGACCGCCAGCCTGGGCGGCGGGGTCGTCGCTTACGGCGCGATTTTGGGAGCAAGCATTGTCGGCGGCATTTTTGAGACGGTGCTGGGCTTCTTTATCAAGCCCCTGCGCAAGCTCTTTCCGCCCGTCGTTACCGGCACGGTGGTTCTGTCTATCGGTCTGAGCCTCATTTCGGTGGGCGTCAACTCCTTCGCGGGCGGTTCCGGCGCAAAGGACTTCGGTTCTGCCGAGAACCTGTTGGTCGGCTTTTTGGTGCTGGTGGTCATCGTAGTGCTCAAGCACTTCACCAAGGGCATTACCTCTACCTCGTCCATTCTTTTTGGCATCATCTTCGGGTACCTTCTCTGCGCACTGATGGATACGTTCCTTGTCACCACCGCGGTGGATGCGGACGGAGTGGAATATACAAAAGCGTGGGTGCTCAACTGGAGCCGCATCCGCGAAGCGGCGTGGCTCTCGATCCCGAGGCTGCTTCCGGTCAAGCCCACTTTCAGCATGGCGGCGATCCTTCCCATCAGCATCATGTTTATTGTCACCGCCGTCGAGACCGTGGGCGATACGGCGGGCTGCATCGAGGGCGGCATGGGCCGCGAGGCGACGGACAAGGAGCTTTCCGGCGCGGTGACCTGCGACGGTCTCGGCTCCAGCTTTGCGGCGCTGTTCGGCGTGCTTCCGAACACCTCTTTTTCTCAGAACGTGGGCCTGGTTGCCATGACGAAGGTGGTCAACCGCTTTGCCCTTGCCGTTGGCGCGATATTTTTGGTGCTGTGCGGCCTGAGCCCGAAGCTGGCCGCGGTGGTATCCATTATGCCGCAGAGCGTCCTCGGCGGCGCGGCGGTGATGATGTTCTCCTCCATTGCCATCTCCGGCATCCAGCTTATCACGAAGCACGGCGTCACAAACCGCGTCATTACCATCGTGTCCGTGGCGCTGGGGGTCGGCTATGGCCTCGGCGCGACCAGCGGAGCGGTTGCCGGTCTCGGTTCAAGCGTCAATTTGGTGTTTGGCGGTTCCGGCATTGTGCCGGCGGCGCTGCTCGCCATTGTGCTGAACCTTGTGATCCCGAAGAGCGCGGAGGATTGCGCCGCGGAACAGGCGGTGGCAGAGCTGGCGGAAATCAAGGAAAGAAAGCTGGCGGAGATGGGGAATACGGAACCCCAATAACGGCGATCGGTATCTTTTACGGCGCAAGCCGCGTGTTTTGAAAAAAGCAGCCGCCCATATCAAATGGGCGGCTGCTTTGCGATATTATTAATTAGTATTGCATGGAATCGCAGAAAGTATTTTGCGCTGCGTCAATAGCGAAAACGGCGGCGGCTTAGACGCCGTTATCCACGCAGGCACGCAGCTTGGATACGATCTCGCTCTTTTGATAATTCTTTCCGATAAAAACGAGCTGGTTGATCCGGTCTCCGAAAACCTCGTCCCACTCATCCGTCAGGTCGGGAAATTCCTCAAGCATCGCGTCAAGCTCCTCTTTCGGTATGGCGGAGAACCATACATACCCCTTCGTCCGGATCAGCTCCTCCGGATAGTCCGCGACAAAGTCCATGAATCGCTCGCGATGAAAGGGCTTGACCTCCTCATACGCAAACGAGGTGATCCCAAAGGTGGTTTTTCCCGAACCGAGATAACCCGTAATGATGATGACGGGCTTCTTCCCGCCGTTCTGTTCAGTCATGTGTGGTCTCCTCCTCGCAGCGCTTTGCCGCCGCCGTTTTCTCAAGGGTGCCCGCGCACTCGCCGCATACGCCGTAAAAAACCGTGCGCATCGGGTTGAGCCGGAAGCTGTGGCGCTCCAAAAGGTGCGCATGGATCTCCTCCAGCTCCTCGCAATGCAAATGGATCAGCTTCCCGTATTTCTCACATTTGCATAGAATTGAGAATATTTATCAATTTTATCTTGACAGGACCCTGCCGCTATGCTATTTTGATTTGCGAGCAATTCGCAAATTCAAAGAGGCGGATTCCATAGAACCGTCCGGATTTGAGACAGACATGGCGGACAGTGTCCTGTACGGCGTGTGCGAACGATGCAAAAGATAAGATTGCTTGAAGGAGGGATCACCTATGACAGCGCCCCGCCGCTTTATGGCGGCCGTCTTGACGGCAGCCGCTGTTCTAGTCCTGCTTTCCTCTTCCGCCTTTCTCCTTTTGCACGCGGATCACGACTGCGCGGGCGAGGACTGCCAAATTTGCGAGCAGCTTTATGCTTGCACGCAGAACTTTAAAAAACTGACTGCCGTGCTTACCGCCGTGGCTGCCGTTATCACGTTTTTTGCTTTTGCGTGGGTGGTTTCGCGGCAGACCTGCGCCGCCTTTGCGCGGAACACGCCCGTCGACCTGAAGGTCAAGCTCTCCAATTAAATCAGACGCAAGAAAGGGGAAAGTCCGCCTGTGGGCGGGCTTTATCGGCGTATGCCGTCCCCTTTGTTTTTTTGCGCGCCTTTGCGCGGAATTTGTTTGATTTTATTGGAGGTTTTCTATTATGCATCAGTCAAAAAAACGTATTTCCCTGCTGCTGTCCCTGCTGCTTGTCCTCGGTATGCTTGCCGGCTGCGGCGGCAACGCGCAAACGCCTGTGAAACAGGACTCCGCTCAGAGCGGCGCGGCTTCCCCAGCCGCCGCAAACCCTGCGGCTCCCGCGCAGGAAAGCGCGCCCGAAGCGAAAAAGCTCAGCGTCATTACGACGATTTTCCCTGAATACGATTGGGTGCGTCAGATCGCCGGCGGCAATTTGGAGAACATTGAGCTGACCATGCTGCTCGACGACGGCGTTGACCTGCACAGCTATCAGCCCACGGTGGACGATATCGTGAAGATTTCGGAGTGCGATCTGTTCATCTATGTCGGCGGCGAGAGCGACGAGTGGGTCGAGGACGCGCTGCAGGAAGCGGTCAACAAGGATATGGAGGTCGTCAATCTTTTAGAGGTGCTGGGCGACGCGGTCAAGGAGGAGGAAATTGTCGAGGGGATGCAGGAGGACGAGCATGACCACGACCACGGCGATGAAGACCACGATGGCGAAGACCACGACCACGAGGAGCATGAGCACCATCACGAGGAGGGCGAGGTCGAGTACGACGAGCATGTTTGGCTGTCGCTGCGCAACGCCGCCGTCCTCTGCCAGGAGATCGCCAACCGGCTGGGCGGGATCGATCCGGCGAATAAGGACGCTTATGCGGCAAATGCCGCCGCTTACATCGGCAAGCTGAACGCGCTGGACGCGCAGTATGAGGCCGCGGTCAGCGCCGCGAGCGCGAAGACCGTCCTCTTTGGCGACCGCTTTCCATTCCGCTATCTCGTGGATGATTACGGACTCGATTATTACGCCGCCTTCGTCGGCTGTTCCGCCGAGACGGAGGCAAGCTTCGAGACCATCGTGTTTTTGGCGGGCAAGGTGGATGAGCTGGGGCTGGGCGCCGTGCTGACCATTGAGTCGGCGGACGGCAAGATCGCCCAGACCGTCGTGCAGAATACCGCCGCGAAATCGGCGCAGATCCTGCAAATGGATTCCATGCAGTCCACCACGTCGCAGGACGTGAATAACGGCGAGACCTATCTCGGCGCCATGGAGAACAACCTTGGGGTGCTGAAGCAGGCTTTGCAGTAAGGAGAAACTTGAAATGGCCTTCATCACCTGCCAGAACCTGCCTCCCGGCTACGGTGGCCGGCCGGTGTCCGGCTTCGATCCGGCGGCGTGGGAAAATACTTTGCGGCGAAGGGAGACACAGAGGCATGAGCGGCATTTTTGAAAAGCTATCGCTGTATCTTGGCTACCCCTTCGTCCGCTACGCGCTGGTGGTCGGCGTGCTGATTGCGCTCTGCTCGTCGCTGCTGGGCGTAACGCTGGTGCTCAAGCGGTTCTCCTACATTGGCGACGGGCTGTCCCACGTCGCCTTCGGCGCGATGGCGGTGGCGGCGGTCATGAAGCTGACCAACGACATGCCGCTGGTGCTGGCGGTGACGGTGATCTGCGCCGTGCTGCTCCTGCGCGTCGGGCAGAACGCGAAGATAAAGGGCGACGCCGCCATTGCCATGATTTCGGTGGGGGCGCTCGCTGTGGGCTATCTTTTGATGAACCTGTTCCCCACATCGGGCAACGTTTCCGGCGACGTTTGTACGACGCTGTTTGGCTCTACCTCCATCCTCACGCTGACGCCCACGGAGGTCTGGCTCTGCACCGCGCTGTCGGTTGCGGTGGTCGTGGTGTTTATCCTGTTTTATCACCGCATCTTCGCCGTGACCTTCGACGAGAGCTTTGCGCAGGCGACGGGGACGAACACGAGGCTCTACAACCTGCTGATCGCGGTCATCGTGGCGGTCATCATCGTGCTGGCAATGAACCTCGTCGGCTCGCTGCTCATCTCGGCGCTGGTGATTTTTCCGGCGCTTTCCGCCATGCGTGTCTATAAGAGCTTTTTCTCGGTGACGGTCTGCTCGGCGGCGCTGTCGGTGTGCTGCGCGCTGCTGGGCATCCTCGTTTCCATCGTCGGCGGTACGCCGGTCGGCTCCACCATTGTCGCCGTGGACATCGCGGCGTTTGCGGTCTTTTCCCTTGCGGGAAGAATGATGGGAGGCGTTTCCAAATGAAGAAGCCGTTGTTTGCGCTTTTGGCGGCTTTGCTGCTTTGCGCGCTGACCGCCTGCGGCGGTGGCGGGGCGGCGGCGACAAAGGGCGCGGCGGGAGGCGCGCCGACGGTATCGCAGATCATGGCGGGCGCGGCGCAGAATGAGCCGCCCATGCCGCCGTCCGCCGCCGATGCGCCGCTGCCGTCGCCGTCGAACGCCGCCGAGCCGTTGCCGTCCGCGGAGACGACCGAGCCGCAGCCGTCAGCGGCGGACGGCGTGGACGTTGACCTCACGCAGATGAACGCGACGATGGTGTTTGCCGAGGTGTCCAACATCATGTATATGCCGGACGACTATGTCGGCAAGATCATCCGCATGAACGGCATGGCGGTATCCTCCGTCGATCCGGAGACGGGGATCACCTATCACGCGGTCATTATTCGGGACGCCGCCGCCTGCTGCGCGTCGGGACTGGATTATGTCCTTGCGGAGGGACAGGAATACCCGCCGGATGAAACGGACGTCACCGTCACGGGAGAATTTGAGCTGTACGAAGAAAACGGACTTTTTTATGTGCAGCTCAAGGACGCGGTGCTGAGCGCATAACGGCATATCATTCGGCGGAGCTGCCCTCGCTCGATCAAAAAAACAAAAAAATTTTTTGGTTACCTATTGTTTTTTTTGGAAATAGCAATTAAAATAAGCGAGTGTGCAGCCGCGACCTCAGGGGGGGAGAGAAGGGACCTGCGATGATTCCGCTCTTTTCAGGCTGTTTTCCGGCAAACAAAAGCATTTCAAGACTACTATGGCTTGACGCCGGTAGAATATAGCCGTCGGTTCCATTTTGAGAACGGCGGGAGAATCGGAGGAACTGTAATGGAACAACTTTTCAAGCTCAAGCAAAACGGTACCACGGTACGCACCGAGATTCTCGCGGGGCTTACCACGTTCATGACGATGGCGTACATCATCGCTTTGAACCCGAATCTGCTGACGGGCTTCGCCGTCGGCACTCCGCTGTGGAACGGCGTGTTCCTCGCAACATGCCTTGCCTCGGCGCTCGGCACGGCATGTATGGCATTCCTCGCGAATAAACCCTTCGTTATGGCTCCCGGCATGGGACTCAACAGCTTCTTCGCGGTCATTGCGGGCAACATCGCCGCGATGGCGGGCGTGGACTATGATAACGCTTTCCAGGCGGCTCTGTGCATCATTTTGGTTGAGGGCATCGTGTTTATTGCCCTGAGCGTTCTCAACATCCGCGAGAAGATCGTTCACGCGATCCCCATCGGCGTTCGCCTCGGCATCGGGCCGGCGATCGGTCTCATGCTGATGAACATCGGCTTCGGCTCCAACGCCGGCATCTATGCCGCGGGCAACGATTTCGTTAGCCCCTTCTTCGTCATGCGCGACTTTTTCGGCGCCATGACGCCCAGCGTTTTGCAGGGCGGTATGGGCAACGAGGGCTACGCTCAGATGGTTATCTATGTGGTCACGATGTTTGTGGGCCTCTTTGTTATCATTCTGCTCGCCAAGAAGGGCATCAAGGCGGCGGTGCTGCTCGGTATGCTTGCCGCTTCCGTTGTGTACTGGATCGGCGACGCGGCGGTGCTCGGGAACAATCCGTTCGCCTCGCTGGCCACGGCCTCGTTCCTGCCGCCGTTTGCGGACATGGTCTCGACCACGCTCTTTAAGTTCAACTTTAATACCTTCTTCAGCATCGGATGGTTTACCGCGATCACGCTGATCATTACCTTCTGCATGATCGACATGTTCGACACCATCGGTACGCTTGTCGGCACCGCGTCCCGCGCGGGTATGACCGACAAGGAGGGCAATATGCCCAACATGAAGGAAGCGCTGCTCTCCGACGCGGTGGGTACCGTTGCCGGCGCCTGCATGGGCACGAGCACCGTCACCACCTTCGTTGAGTCGGCCTCCGGCGTTGAGGCGGGCGGCCGCACGGGACTCACGGCGCTTACCTCTGCGGCTATGTTCCTCGCCTGCATCTTTATCGCCCCCATCGCGGCGATCATCCCCGCGCCCGCGACCTCTGCGGCGCTCATCTACGTCGGTATCCTGATGCTGCAGGGCCTGCAGAACATCGACTTCAAGGACATCGACCAGATCGTTCCCGTGTTCATCATGCTCCTGACGATGCCGATTTCCGGCTCTATCGGTCACGGTATCGGTCTTGCGATGATCTCCTACACAATCATCAAGACGTTCTCCGGCAAGGCGAAGGAGGTCAGCGCGCTGACTTATGTCATCTCGCTTCTGTTCCTTGTTAAGTTCTTCGCAGTTGTCTGATCCGACAGGGGTCGATTCGAATATGCGCAAGAAACGCCGCGGTTTTGTTCCGCGGCGTTTCTTGCGTGATGGAGGGCAGTCCCGCCCGCGGGCGTCAGGCTCGTCCTGCGCGCCGGTGTTTTCCGCGGCGGCGCCTGAGACGACCGCGCGGCATCGTTTTTTCGGACGGTTAAGGAAACAGAGTGCTTTACTCTATTGAAAAACGCAACTATACGCTATATAATATCATATAAAATATTGGGATTTTATGCGATGGAGCGCTTGAAACGAAAAAACGCCGAAGGGGGGCGCAGCGTATGAAGCGTGTGAACGTCAGAAAGCTTTTGACCGGGCTCGTCGCTGCGGCGCTGACGCTTACGGCCGCGGGATGCGGAGGCGTCTTAAAGAAGAACGTGCCCGAGAGCGACGGATCGCTGCAAAAGGTACTCGCGGCAGGACAGCTTGTCGTCGGTCTCGACGCGGAGTTTCCGCCGATGACCTTTGCCGATGAGTCGGGCGAGCTTGTCGGGTTTGACGTTGACGTGGCACAGGAGATCTGCAACCGTCTCGGCATCAAGCTTATCAAGCAGCCGATCGACTGGAACACCAAGGAAGATACCTTGAACAGCGGCGCGATCGACTGCATTTGGAGCGGCATGTCAGAAACGCCCGCGCGCATTGAGACGATGAACCTGTCGGAGCCGTATATCCGAAACGAGAGGATCTTTTTGGTTCGAAGCGACAGCGATGCAAGGGCGCTGGACGATCTCAGGGGCGGAACAGTCGGCGTCCAGCCGGGCACATCGGGGCAGGAGGCGCTTGAGGCATCCGATATTTATGAGGATATCTCGGTTGTGCTCGATGTCAATCCAAAGCTGATGCAATTGCTGCGGGACGGGAAATTGGACGCGGCGCTCACGGATTCGACGTTTGCATACTACTTCATCTTAACCTCCGAAGAGCGTTATTTTGTTCTCGACGACAGCTTGGGCGAAGACGAATACGTGATCGGCTTCCGAAAAGACGACCGGGAGCTGAGAGACAGGGTGCAGGAAATCATCAGCCAAATGAAAGGCGACGGCACGCTCGGCAGGATATCGAAAAAGTGGTTTGGCAGCGATATCACAACGGTGCGATAAGGTTTGCTGAGGAAGGCGCATAATGAAAAGCGATAAGAAAAAAATCAGCACTTTTGCTTTGCGAAGGATCATTATGCCCGCGCTTGTCGTGTTGTTCTTTGTGAGTGTGATCCTCCTGTACTACGTTTTGCTGTACTCGCAAACGCGGCAGAAAATCATCAAAAGCGGAGAACTCAGCGCCGCAACGTCTGCGGAGCAGATCGACAAATACCTTTCCGTCGGCATTGATATGATGCAACTGGAATGTTACTCGCTGAACAATATGATCCGCAGCGGAAAATCGCGGCAGGAGATCAATGACTTCTTCGTCAATCAGTCCTCCGCCATCTCAAGCATTACGGACGGAGCTTCCGAGGGACTGTATGGCCTGATCGACGGCGAGTATCTGGATGGGATAGGCTGGACGCCGGATACCGATTATGTGCCGACAGAACGCCCATGGTATATCGACGCGCGGGCGAACATCGGCCGCGTGGCCGTCGTTGATCCGTATCTCGACTTACAGACGAATACGGTGATGCTGACGCTTTCCAAGACGCTTTGCGACGCCACGAGCGTTGTTGCAATGGACTATTCCATGGAGCGCCTGCAAGCTATCACGGAGGAGGTCGCGCAAGCCGAATCGGATATGGAGATCGTGCTTGACCGGAAATATCAGGTCATCGCGCATTCAGACAGGGCGGAGGTCGGCAAGGGATATATTACAGAAAAGGATACGTTCGGCGGAGCGCTTGTCGAGAAGCTGCGTTCAACCGACGACAGTTTCTTTTCCCTGCGGTTCGGCGGTGCGGATTACATTGTATATGCCGTTCCCGTGGCAAACGACTGGCTGTGCCTCTCTGTGTTCAACGCGACGAATGAGTTTGGGCAGCTGCGGCAAATGCTCTTCTTTACGATTGTCGCTTCGTTTTTGGTAACCGCTATCCTGCTCTTCATTTTGATCCACTCCAATCGGAAAACGCAGCTTGCGCGGCAGCTCAATGAAAAGACCGAGCGCGCGATCGCGGCGAGCCGCGCGAAATCCCACTTTCTCGCCAATATGTCGCACGAGATCAGAACGCCCATCAACGCGGTGCTGGGCATGAATGAAATGATCCTGCGCGAGAGCGAGAACGAGGATATCCTTACATACTCGGAGAACATCAAG
>JAWRIJ010000098.1:0-9463 GCA_040307975.1 Oscillospiraceae bacterium
TCTCATGACCGCCACGGCACAGGGAATACGTCCGTCGGCAAGAGAGACCTTCACGTCAGGATACCCTGCATCCAGGAAAAACTGTCTGTAGCTTTCCACGGTAAACTGCCGCTTGAAATCCGCGCCGGCCTTCCCGACAGCGCCGGAAAACCCGTTTGTTTTCCCCTTATCATCTTTATTCATATAGGTGGGAATGATCAGCATTCCGCCGTCTTTGCAAACACGGTCCAGTTCACCAAGCGCCGCCAATGGATTGTCCAGCAGGTGGATCACGTTTGCAGCAACGACCTTATCGAAGCTGCTGTTCGGACAGGGAAGTGCGGTGATGTCCGCCTGATCGTATGTGATATTGCGGAAGGCACGGCAGTTCTTTTCCGCTTTCTTCAGCATCTTTTCAGAGAAATCCGTTGCAGTAAGCTGCCGGCACTTTTCTGCGATCACGGCGCTCAGCAGCCCCGTCCCACAGGCACATTCCAATACTGTGTCATCCGGTTCAACCAGATCTGATACTATCTCTTTCAGCCTCCGATGCGTCTTCCTGTTGATGATATTGACGAATATGTCATAAACACCGGCCACATTATCCCAAAACATTCCGATTCCTCCAGATAAACGCCTCTATCTCTTCCGCATATTCCTTCGGATGAGCTGCCATATCAGCACTGATATAGGCTCCGGCTTTCCCGTGACCGCCCTGGTCCGGCGCGATGTAATGATACTCGTGTTTAAAAAACGGATGCATCAATTGGTACAGGTCCTCACCCGATACCATCATCGGTGCAAGAAGCAGGACGAGCGGATTATTCTTATCGCCGTACTCATTGATAAACATGGAATCTCCTTTACGTTAGCTTTGGCTAACCACTTGGGTAAAAAAATTACTCTGACGGTTTTTTTGCGGCATTCTGAGCAGAAGAAGACCGCTTTGCCTTCACGCCCGGTGTAAGCCGCTTTGGTTTCACAGCATCCTCAGGAACGGCCCACACGCGCCCAAAGCGTTCGCAGCCCAATATTCTTCCTTCAAGTATATACTGATTCACCCAACGTACAGAAACACCCCATTTATCGGCTGTCTGTTGAACTGATAGATACCCTTTCAATCTGCACCTCTTTCTCCTGGAAGGTCTGTATAACGGGTTATGGCGGCAAACGCTGGTTAGCCGCCTCTAACCGACTTTTTATTATATTCCATGCGCGGAAGAAA
This sequence comes from Oscillospiraceae bacterium, assembly GCA_040307975.1. Taxonomy (GTDB): domain Bacteria; phylum Bacillota; class Clostridia; order Oscillospirales; family Oscillospiraceae; genus Hominicoprocola. The sequence continues at coordinate 1,205 of JAWRIJ010000098.1, forward strand.
ATCAAGAGAAAAGCCGTCTTTTTACACATCTTGAATGTCGGCAATGATACCGGACAACTCCTGAAGTATGCCTTCAAGTCTCTTCCTGGAGTGAAGATTCACGTAGTCTCGCCCCATCAACAGATCTTTGTCCTTCCCGCCTGTTTGCGGAGAGCAGAAGATACATAGCCAGGACCCGGACCGCTCTTTGTCGCCTGAAAAGGATGCACTAAAGAAAGGGTATCCTCCTTCGTTTTTCCTATGATGGTTCTGCAGAGCCTGCAGAAAAGAAAAAGCCCGGTTACCGTCGTTAAACAGTCACCGGGCTATGTAAGGAGGCTTGTTCTTCTGAGAAGACAAAGACGCCCGGCAGGAAGAACTTTCTGCTGAGCGTCTCAGATACGGATAAAACCAGATTGGAAAGACTATAATCAGTCAAATTCCTTCAATCGAACCGTATCCTATATTGGGAGTGGACAGAGACCTTCAGAGACCCTTTGAGTCATGCTTTGGACAGGAGACATGCCGCCCTTCAAACCACTGGAAACCGACTTTTTACTCTCCCTCAGTTAGCCCATCTGTTAACTAAAAGAGGCCGAAAATGGGTCGAAAATCGCCGGTTAGCCCCTCGTTAACTACAAAATTTCCGTCAGAATCCGTCAAAACTGGGGATAACCCATCAAAGATTTTCGGGCATGAAAAAACCCCGGAAACGTTGATTTTCCGAGGTTTTTTGCATGTTCGTTGGTCTCGATCAGCGCTTGCTGAACTGGGGCGCGCGACGTGCGGCTTTGAGGCCGTACTTTTTGCGCTCCTTCATACGCGGATCGCGCGTAAGGAAACCCGCCTTCTTCAGGATGGCACGATAGTCGGGGCTGGCGAGCAGCAACGCGCGGGAAACGCCGTGGCGCAGCGCGCCCGCCTGACCGGAAACGCCGCCGCCAGAGACGGTCGCAACGATGTCGACCTTGCCAAGGGTGTCGGTGGCGACCAGCGGCTGGCGGACGACCATCTTCAACGTCTCAAGACCGAAGTAATCGTCGATGTCGCGGCCGTTGATGGTGATGCTGCCGGTGCCGCCCTGGAACAGATGAACGCGCGCGACAGAGGACTTACGACGGCCCGTGCCGTAGAGATAAGGCTTCTTGGACTGATACATTCTTCTGCTCCTCCTTACTTAACTTCGTAAGCCTCAGGCTTCTGCGCCTGCTGCTCATGCTCCGCGCCGGCATAAACGTGCAGGCGCTTGAGGGAATCCTTGGTGATGGTGTTATGCGGCATCATGCCCTTGACCGCGAGCTGCATCGCAAGCTCGGGCTTCTCTTGCATGAGCGTGCGGTACTTCGTCTCCTTGAGACCGCCGATCCAGCCGGAGTGACGGCGGTAATATTTCTGATCGAGCTTATTGCCCGTGAGCACCGCGTCCTTCGCGTTGATGATGATGACATAGTCGCCGCAGTCGGCGTGCGGGGTATAGGTGACCTTGCGCTTGCCGCGGAGCAGATCTGCGGCGACGACCGCGGTCTTGCCCATCGGCTGACCGGCAGCATCAAGAACGTACCACTTACGCTCAATGTTGCCCTTGTTCGCCATAAAAGTGGACATGGTAGTGTTTCCTCCATTTGTAATATAGAAAGCTGTCGCTTTACTTTTTGGGTGTTCCCGTTTATACTGGCAGTGGAAAAACCGCCCTTCGACGGAACTCGTTTATTTATAGCACAGCGTTTTTTTGTTGTCAACACCGTTTTTATTTATCATGGCGGTTTTTCTTGATTTCTCTCATTTTCTTTCTGTTGCTCTCGTTTTCTTTGCCTTCATTTTAGTTTTTTATCTGCAAGGGGGACTTCGCATGGGCAAAAAGCTTGGCGCGCGCGTTTGGACGGCGCTGCTGCTCGTGGGACTCACGGGACAGTTCGCCTGGACGATCGAGAACATGTATCTCAACGTGTTCCTGTATAACACCATCTCGCAAGACCCCGGCTACATCGCCGCGATGGTCGGCTGGAGCGCCGCGGCGGCAACGGTCACGACGCTTTTCATGGGCGCGCTCTCCGACCGCGTGGGGCGTCGCAAGCCCTTCATCGTGTTGGGCTATCTCGCTTGGGGCGCGAGCGTCGCCGCGTTCGGCTTCGTCAGTGTTGACGGCATGGCGGGCGCGTTCGCAAACGCCGCTGCCGCCGCCGCGACGGTGGTGGTGCTGCTCGACTGCGTGATGACGTTTTTCGGCTCCACCGCTAACGACGCGGCGTTCAACGCCTACGTCACCGACGTGACGGCGGACGACAATCGCGCCCGGGTTGAGTCTGTGCTCGCGACGCTGCCGCTTTTATCCATGCTCGTGATCTTCGGCGCCTTCGACGGCTATACGCAGCGCGGCGAGTGGCGCACGTTCTTTCTCATCTTCGGCGTACTCGTAAGCGCCGTGGGGCTCATGGCGTGGCTGCTGATCGATGAAGCGCCGCGCGGGCGGAGCGGCGCGCCGTATTTCAAAAACCTTCTCCACGGTTTCCGTCCGGACACCGTGCGCGCAAACCGTTCCCTGTACCTCTCGTTTACGGCGTTCTTTCTGTTCTCCGTGGCGGTGCAGGTGTTCTTCCCCTACCTCATCATCTACCTCCAAAACTACCTGAAAATCGACGCCTACGCCGTCGTGCTCGGTGTGGTGCTGCTCGTCGCCTCGGCGGTTTCGGTCGCGTTCGGGCGCGTCATTGACCGTGTGGGCAAGCTGAGGTTCGTGCTGCCCGCTGTCGGCGTGATGTTCGCGGGGCTGCTCGGCATGTACTTTGTGCGCACCATGCTCGGCGTGATTCTTGCGGGCTGTGTGATGATGGGCGGTTATATGCTTGTCGCCGCCGCGCTCGGTGCGGATATCCGCGACCGCACGCCCAAGGACAAGGTCGGCCTTTTTCTCGGCGTGCGCATGATTTTCGCGGTGCTGCTGCCGATGCTCCTCGGCCCGCAGCTCGGCGCGGCGGTCATTCGCGGGAGCGATTCCACCTATATTGAGCTGGGTCAGGTCAAGTCCGTCCCCACGCCCGCCATATTTCTCGCCGCCGCGCTTGTGCTGCTGCTCAGCGTCGTACCGGTATTGCTGCTGCAAAAGTACGACAAATCGCCGCCGCGGCTCATCGGCAGGCAGTGCGCCGAGGCAGACGCGGCGCTGCGCGAAGGAAAGAACGTCGGCGTTATCGGCGGGCCGGACGGGCCGACCCAAGTATATGTGACAGACCGAAAGGAGCAACGCGATGAATAAGCTCCTGACCCCGTGGGGGGAACAACTGGATCGCGAGCATCCGCTCCCCGAATATCCCCGCCCTCAGATGAAGCGGGATAGTTATGTAAACTTAAATGGTCTTTGGCGCTACGCCATCTCCAACACCTCCCTCCGCCCGCTGGACTGGGACGGCGAGATCGTCGTGCCCTTCGCGCCGGAGAGCGTCCTTTCAGGCGTGGAGCGCCAGCTCTTGCCGGGACAGTTTCTGTGGTACGAGCGCGGCGTCACCCTGCCGAAGGGATTCAACGCCGGACGCGTGCTGCTGCACTTCGGCGCGGTTGACCAGTGTGCAGATGTTTACTGGAACGGCGGGCATGTCACGCGCCACGAGGGCGGATATTTGCCGTTTTCAGTTGACATAACGAAGCTCCTGCGCAACGGTGAAAATACGCTGACCGTGCGCGTCACGGATACTTTGGTCAAAACGCCGCACGCCTACGGCAAACAGAAGTACAAGCGCGGCGGTATTTGGTACACGGCGACGAGCGGCATTTGGCAGACGGTATGGTTGGAAAGCGTGCCGGAGCAGTATATTGAGCGCGTCGAGCTGACGCCGGATTACGACAACAGCCTTCTGCGGTGGAAGGTCAAGACCAACACGCCGCTCAAAACGCGCGTCGTCGTGCGCATGGGCGACACCGTCATCGCGCAGAGCTACTATGTCGGCGAGGGCGTGTGCCGTATCCTGCCGGAGTATTTCCGTCCCTGGACGCCGGAGGAGCCGTTCCTCTACACGCTCTCCATCGACGCGGGAGAGGATCACGTCGAGAGCTATTTTGCCATGCGCAAGTTCGGCGTCGTGAGCTGGCACGGACACAGCGTCTTCGCCCTCAACGGCAAGCCGTATTTCCACAACGGCCTGCTTGACCAGGGATACTGGTCGGACGGGCTATACACCGCGCCGGACGACGCGGCGCTCGTTTACGACATTGAGACGATGAAGCGCCTCGGCTTCAACATGCTGCGCAAGCACATCAAAATCGAGCCGCTGCGCTGGTACTACCACTGCGACCGCATCGGCATGCTTGTCTGGCAGGATATGCCGAGCGGCGGCGCGCCTTACGATCCGCTCGTCATCTCTACGCCGCTGTTCACCGGCATTCACCTCAACGACCGCCATTACCGCCTTTTCGGACGCGCGGACGCACGCGGACGCGCACAGTTTCTCTCCGACATGGCCGAGACCGTCCGCCACCTGTACAACTGTCCCTGCGTCGCGCTTTGGGTGCCGTTCAACGAGGGCTGGGGGCAGTTTGACGCGCTCACCGCCGCCGACATGCTGCGCGCGCTCGATCCCACGCGCCTCGTCGACCACGCGAGCGGCTGGCACGATCAGGGCGGTGGCGACGTCAAGAGTTGGCACGTTTACTTTAAGCCGCTAAAGATCCACGGCGACGGACGGCGTGTCCTCGCGCTGAGCGAGTTCGGCGGATACTCCCTCCCCATTGAGGGGCATATCCACGGCAAAAAATTCGGCTACCGCATGTATCGATCGGCAGCCGATTGGCAGAAAGATTATGTAAAGCTATACGAGGAGCAGGTACTCCCTCTTCTTACCTCCGAGGGCCTTTCCGCAACGGTCTATACAGAAGTCTCCGATGTGGAAGATGAGCTGAACGGACTGCTTACCTTCGACCGTCGCGTTTTGAAAGCAGAAGAACGGGTGCTGCGTCCCTTGAATAAGAAATTGAAGTTTATGTAAACTTTTCCTTTCCATATTTCGCAGTTGCCGCAAGACGCGCGCGAAAATGGCGTCCGGTTTTGTGTGACTTGTCACACAAACACCCGCTTGAGCAGCACCAACAGCACCAGCCCGGGAACGCCTAAGACGCCGATGACGAGCGCGTTGAACAGGTTCAGTCCCAATGCAAAGCCCGTAAGGCCGCTTGCAAGATTCATCAAAAACAGCGCTGCGAATCCGAGCAGCGTGTTGAGCAGCACCTTGAGCGCAAGCCGCAGCGGCGTTGAAAAGAGCTGTATCACGCCGAGCAGCACAAACGCGCACAAAAGGCCCAGCGCGATCTTCTCCGTCAGGCCCATGCCAACCCCTCCCCGTCCGAATACGCCTTGAACGCGGCCTCGCCGCCGCGTTCCTTGATGAGGCGGAGCTGATAGTTGTAGCGTGACTGCGCGGCATTGATCTCGTACACGCATGCGTCGACCAGTTCCGGCTCGGTCGCGCGGTCGAAGCGCATATAGGCGTCGGCGAGCGCCGCGCGCAGATCGGAAAGCTCGTTGAACAGCTCCTGCATTCCCTCGTCGCGCGCAACGTCGCGGCGGAAACGGCGTAATTTATGCATTGTTGCGCCCTCCTTCGTTTTGCTATATTCTATGGAGAGCCTATCCAAATATTCCAAATTTTAGTCATCGGGAGGCAAATATGCAGCACGAAGACTATATGCGCGCCGCGCTTGCCCTCGCGCGTGAGGCGGCGGAGCACGGCGAGGTGCCTGTCGGATGCGTCGTCGTGCGCAATGGCGAGATCGTCGGGCGCGGACGCAACCGGCGCGAAGAAACGCAGCAAACCGCCTCGCACGCCGAGATGGAAGCCATCGCCGATGCGAACGCCCGCCTGCATACGTGGCGGCTCGACGGCTGCTCGCTCTACGTCACGCTGGAGCCTTGTCCTATGTGCGCCGGCGCTATAGTAAACTCGCGTATTCAGAAAGTTTACTATGGCGTACGGGATGAGGCGATGGGCGCCTGCGGCGGTGTGCTGAACCTGTTTATGGAGCGTTTCCCAAACACGCCTGCGCTCTTCGGCGGCATCTTGGCGGAGGAATGCCGCGCGGAGCTCACAGAGTTTTTCCGTGCGCTGCGTGAGTAAACATAATTGTAGTGTTTTTTAATACTTTCTTAACAATTTTGTTGGAACTTTGTTAACATCACCCGGTTATCTTAATACTTGCAAGAGACAATAGCTTCTTTTCATCCAATCTTCCATCTCATAGGAAAAACCGACGCCGAGCAGGCGTCGGTTTTTCCTATTTATGCGCTGTATGCGCTTTTCCGCACGTTAGAGCAAATCCTGCTCCGCTTCCCGCACGCTTGCGGGCGTGAAACGCCTTGAGGCTTTTATTTTTGGAAGTCCGCCGCGGCAAGGAATCCGAATTCAACGGCTCCGCAGCCCAAAAACAGCAGCACCGAAGCCATGCTGCGCAGCTCCGCGGCTGCGGCGAGCGCAAGCACAAGCGCTATCGCGCCTACGGGCAGCCAAAGGCGCGGCGCGCCGTCGCGGAAGGCAAAGGCGGCAAGCTGAAGCGCGTTGACCGTGAGGATGCAGACCGCCAAAATCATCACATAGATTTCCGCGAGCACCGGATTGGACGCCTCCGCGCGATAGAGAAACACAAGATACGCCACCAAAGCGCACACGGGAACAAGCAGTGCGATCCCCTGCACCGCGCTGCCGCGATAGAGCGCAAACGCCACGTAGAGAACGCAGCCCGCCCCCACCGCGCCGAGCAGCGACAGCAGCGGCACACGTAACGTGCCGCGCCCGAGCAGCGACATCGCGCCGCCCGCAAATACCAAAAACGCGCCCGCGATCACACTTGCGACCGCCAATTTGTTTTCGGGAAACCGAAAGCTTTCCGCAAGGCCGCGCGCCGCCCGCTTCGCCGGCAGAGCCCGCGCGGCGAGCGCGAAGTAAACCGCCGCGAGCAGCAAAATGCCGGGGAGCGCGGCTCGAAGCAGCGTTCCGCCGACGGGAAGCCCCGCCTCGTCGAAGCCCGAGCGGCACTGCGCCACGCGCGCCGCCACCGCCGCTACGGAAACAAGCATAAGGATCAGCCAGTCTTTTTTCTTCATATCAAAAGCTCCTTATTGTAAAAGCGAAAAGGAGTATAGCACAAGAAACTGTATTTGTCCATGCAAAATCATGTTTGCGCCGCTTTTCTCATAAAATGCAGGGAAAAACCGAGGAAAAGAGGCAACGGCATGAAACAGGACGTCCGTATCTTATCGCTGATATTCGCGCTGCTTTGGGCGCTCGCCTGGACGGCAGCGGGGCGCTCCGCGCCGCCCACCGCCGTGTCCGCGCCAGAAATTGCGGAAAACGCCGCTCAGACGCAGGAGCTTTTAAACACTGCGCCGCGGGGAATATCCGATCGTGAGCGGACGTTGCGGGTGCTGCACAACGGCAAGATCGAGGAGATGACGATGGAGGACTATCTGCGCGGCGTGCTGCGCGCGGAAATGCCCGCCTCGTTCGAGCCGGAGGCGCTCAAAGCGCAGGCAATCGCGGCGCGTACTTACACACTTTACAAGATGCGCGACGGTCCCATCGCAAACCATCCGGACGCCGACGCCTGCGACGACATCACGTGCTGCAAGGCGTACAAGACCGCCGAGGACGCCGCCGAGGGCTGGGGCGGCATGGCGCTTTACTATGAGGAAAAGCTCGCGCGCGCCGTTGAGGAAACGGACGCGCGGATCGTCCTCTACGGCGGGGAACCGATCCTCGCGGTGTTCTGCTCGTCCACCGCCGGCCACACGCAGAATGCGGGCGCGGTCTGGCAGAGCGACCTGCCGTATCTCCAAAGCGTTACGAGCCCCGAGAACGAGGAGCTAGTGCCGAACTATTATTCCAGCGAAACGTTCTCCGCCGAGCATTTCCGTTCCTTGTTCCTCGCAGCGCATCCCGAGGCGTCGCTCTCCGGCGCGCCGGAGGACTGGATCACCGGCGTCGAGCGGAACGAAGCGGGCTTTGTCACCACGCTTCGCGTCGGTGGAGTGAGCGTACGGGGCAACGAGCTGCGCACCATCCTCTCTCTGCGCTCGCCGTCGTTTACCGTGGACGCGGGCGACAGCTCGCTTACCTTTCATGTCACGGGCTACGGTCACGGCGTCGGCATGAGCCAGTACGGCGCGAACGCGCTCGCCTTGCAGGGCATGAGCGCCGAAGAAATCCTGGAGCACTACTTCACCGGCGCGCGCGTCGGCGTTGTGTAAGCGCCGGACGCGCCGGCAGCCGCCGCGAAACGCAAAAAAGAGCTCCGCCCGAG
>JAWRIJ010000099.1:0-2829 GCA_040307975.1 Oscillospiraceae bacterium
CACGTTTTGAAGCTCAAGGTGGTCGAGCTCAAGACCGACCCGCAGCTCATGGGCGCGCTCGGCGCGGCGGAGTACGCACGCCAGAAGGGCATGGCGAAGACCGCGTAGGCTACAAAGGAGAGGCAAAGCCTTTCCTTTGGGAGAGAAATGCACACAAAAGAAGGAACGCGCCATCGGCGCGTTCCTTCTTTACGCAAAATAGAATATTCCAATACAAAATAGAACAACCTGATATGGCGAACGCTTTGCCTTTGTATACTATTTATAAAGCGGTTAACAACTGGCGATGCACACGTGCCGGTCCATCAAAAAAGCGCCCGCGGGCGCTTTTTTGATGTGATTCAGATGCGCGCCACGCCGCTCTTGCGGGCCGCTTCGGCGACCGCCTTGGCGACGGCGGGACCGACGCGCGGGTCGAATGCCTTGGGGATGATATAATCCGCGTTGAGCTCCTCGTCGGAAATGAGGTCGGCGAGAGCCTTGGACGCCGCCATCTTCATCTCCTCGTTGATATCGCTCGCGCGCACGTCGAAGGCGCCGCGGAACACGCCGGGGAAGGCGAGGACGTTGTTGATCTGGTTGGGATAGTCGCTGCGGCCCGTGGAGACGACCTTTGCGCCGCCCGCCTTTGCGTCGTCGGGGAAGATCTCCGGCGTGGGGTTCGCACAGGCGAAGACGATGGCGTCCTTGTTCATGGTCTTGACCATCTCGGTCGTCAGCGTGCCGGGAGCGGAGACGCCGATGAACACGTCGGCGCCCTTGATGACGTCGGCGAGCGCGCCCTTCTCCATGCCCCGGTTCGTGACCTTGGACATCTCTTCCTTGATCCAGTTGAGGCCGTCGCGCCCTTCGTAGATCGCGCCTTTGCGGTCGGTCATGACGATGTTCTTGAAGCCTGCGGAGAGCAGCAGCTTGGTAATTGAGATCGCCGCGGCGCCCGCGCCGGAGGTGACGACCTTGACGTCTTCCTTCTTCTTGCCGACGACCTTGAGCGCGTTGGTGAGACCCGCGAGCGTAATGATGGCGGTGCCGTGCTGGTCGTCGTGGAAGATGGGAATGTCGCACTTTTCCTTCAGCTTGCGCTCGATCTCGAAGCAGCGCGGCGCGGCGATATCCTCCAAATTGATGCCGCCGAAGCTGCCGGAGATCAAGTAAACCGTATTCACAAACTCGTCAACATCCTTGGTCTTGACGCAGAGGGGGAAGGCGTCCACGCCACCGAAGTTCTTGAAGAGCACACACTTGCCCTCCATGACGGGCATGCCCGCCTCGGGGCCGATGTCGCCGAGACCGAGCACCGCCGTGCCGTCCGTGATGACGGCACAGAGGTTGTGGCGGCGGGTGAGCTCATAGCTCTTGTTGATGTCCTTTTGAATCTCAAGGCAGGGCTGGGCGACGCCGGGGGTGTATGCCAGCGACAGGTCGTCCTTCGTGTCGGTTTTGACGGTCGAGACGACCTCGATCTTGCCCTTCCATTCGCCATGCAGGCGAAGCGATTCCTTAGCGTAATCCATAAGTAGTATTATCCTCCCTGTTGTAACAGCTTATTTCTCAAACGGGAACTTGTAGTCGAGCTTGTACTCGTCGCGCAGCGCGATCAGCTCCTTTTGGATGCTCTCGCCGACGGGAACGCCCTTGTCCTTGCGGTCGCACCAGGCCTCCCATTCCTTCTCGCCGGCGGTATAGATGCGATCCGCGCCGGGCGCTTTTTCGCTCGCGCGCAGACCGCGCAGAATGTCGCCGGCGGTCTTCTTGAACGTGTCGAGACCCATGAAGAATTCGGGGTTAATGACGAAGAAGAAGTGACCGAGGCGATACATACGGTTGCTGCCGTCGGGGTTCTTGCCGCTCAGCTCTTTCATGAACGGGCCTCCCGCGAGCGCCGCGGAGAGGATCTCCACGATGGTCGTAAAGCCATAGCCCTTGTAGCCGCCGGTTGCCTCGCCGAGACCGCCGATGGAAAGCAGCGCGCACTTGCCGGCGCGCATGTCCTTGAGGATCTGACCGGAATCGGTCATGGTGCCGCCGTCCTTGGTGACGACGAGGCCCGCGGGGGTCTCGTGGCCGCTACGTTCATAGAATTCGATCTTGCCGTTTTGGACAATGGAGGTCGCGCAGTCGAAGTTGAACGGGAACTCCTCGTCGGTGGGCATGGTGAAGGTGAAGGGGTTGGTGCCCATCATCGGCTCGACGCCCCACGTCGGCGCGACGGAGGGACGGGCGTTCGTGCCGGAAATGCCGATCATGCCGGCCTTTTCCGCCATCGTCGTCCAGTAGCCCGCAATGCCGTAGTGGGTGGAGTTGTAGATGGCGCCGCCCGCCATGCCGTACTTCTTTGCCTTTTCGATGAGCATTTCCATCATGTGATGGCTCGCGACCATACCCATGCCATTGTTGGCGTCCATCACGACGGTGGTCGGAGTGTCCTTGACAATGTCCATCTTGGTTACGGGCAGGAGCGTACCATTTTTGATGCGGTCAAGGTAGATGGGCTTGAAGCGGTTGCAGCCGTGGCTCTCGATGCCGCGGCGATCGGACTCCAGCAGAACGTCCGCGCAGATCTTGGCGTCCTCCTCGGGTACCCCGTAGCACTTGAACACGTCGATCATGAACGAATTCATCATTTCCCAAGAAACATAGGGTCTGGTTTCCATAGCGTCCTCCTTAAAATGTGTGTAAAAATGAAATAATTTTTGGGGAAGCAAGCAAAATCTATTACAAAAAAAGCATAAATCGACCGGAAATCATTTTTTGGGCTTATCGCTGCCCAGCCATTCGACGAATTCCTCCAGCGACAGCTTGCCCTCGGCGCACAGGTCGCGGGGGGGG
>JAWRIJ010000100.1:0-7529 GCA_040307975.1 Oscillospiraceae bacterium
GCGCACGGAGGCGCTCCTTCGCCAAACCTACGCGAACTTCGGCGAATACGTGGAGTTGACGCAGAATCAGACGGCGGAGATTTTGGCGACCGCCTTCGGCTGTACCGACCCCGGCTATCTTGCCGACTTCATCGCGCAGCACGCGACGATACGCTATCAGGACCGCCAAAGCATCCTCGACGAGCGCAAGCCGCTTTCAAGACTGCGCCGTATCAACGAGATCCTGCGCCGCGAGACCGAGGTCATCGCGCTTGAGCAGGAGATCGAGGGTAAGGTGCGCTCCCGCGTGGGGCGCATCCATCGCGACTTTGTCCTGCGCGAGCAGATCAAGGTGCTGCAAAACGAACTGGGCGAGGGTCCGGACAACGAGGACGAGGAGCTTGCGGAGTACCGCAAGAAGATCCTGGCGCTCCATCTGCCGGAGGAGTCGGAAAAGAAACTCCTGAAGGACGTCGATCGTCTCTCCAAACAGTCGTACTCAAGCTCTGAGGCGTCTGTGCTGCGCACATATCTCGACACGGTGTTGGAGCTCCCTTGGAACAAGGAGACGAAGGAGCGCGCGAGCGTAGACGCGGCGCGCAAGATCCTTGACCGCGACCATTACGGGATGGAGAAGGTCAAGGAGCGTATCCTTGAATTTATCGCTGTGCGCGCGCTCAAGGAGGACGCGAAAGGGCAGGCGCTCTGCCTTGTGGGGCCGCCCGGCGTCGGCAAAACGTCCGTTGCGCTTTCGGTCGCGAAGGCGATGAACCGCAAGGTCGCGCGGCTGAGCCTCGGCGGCGTGCGGGACGAGGCGGACATCCGCGGACACCGCAAGACCTATGTGGGCGCGATGCCGGGGCGCATCGTGGAGGCGATTGGACGCAGCGGATCGATGAATCCGCTGTTGGTGCTCGACGAGATCGACAAGCTCGGCTCCGACCATCGCGGCGACCCCGCCTCGGCGCTGCTTGAGGTGCTCGATGCGGAGCAGAACCACGCGTTCCGCGACCATTATTTGGAGATTCCCGTTGATTTGAGCCGCGTCCTGTTCATCATGACCGCGAACGCAACGGATACCATCCCTCGCCCGCTGCTCGACCGTATGGAGGTCATTGAGCTTCCGAGCTATACGGACGAGGAAAAGGTACAGATCGCGCTGCGTCACCTGCTGCCCAAGCAGAAGAAGGAGCACGGCGTGCCGAAGGGCGCGCTGCGGCTCGACGAGGACGCGGTGCGCGCGGCCATTTCACTTTACACACGAGAGAGCGGCGTGCGCCAGTTGGAGCGACAGCTCGCCAAGATCTGCCGCAAGACGGCGATGGCGCTCAATACCACGGGCGCAAAGCGCGTCAGCGTGACGGAGGACAACCTCGCGGACTATCTCGGCGTGCCGCGCTATACTCGCGAGAAGGCGTCGAAGAAGGATCTTGTCGGCGTTGTGAACGGCCTTGCGTGGACGCAGGTGGGTGGCGAGATCCTGCCCGTCGAGGTCAACGTCATGCCAGGGACGGGTAAGCTGGAGCTGACCGGAAACCTCGGCGACGTAATGCAGGAGAGCTGCAAGGCGGCGCTTTCGTGCCTGCGCGCACGGGCTGCGGAGTTAGGGATCGAGCCGGAGTTTTATCAGACCAAGGACATCCATGTCCACTTTCCGGAGGGCGCCGTACCGAAGGACGGCCCTTCGGCTGGTATCGCGATCACAACGGCGCTTTTGTCCGCGTTGACCGGACAGAGCGTGCGCCACGACGTCGCTATGACGGGCGAGGTGACGCTGCGCGGGCGGGTCATGCCGATCGGCGGCTTGCGCGAGAAGACGATGGCGGCGCTGCGCGCGGGCTTACATACGGTCATCCTTCCTAAGGAAAACGAAAAGGATCTGGAGGACATTGACCAGAGCGTACGCCGCCGGCTTCGCTTCGTGACCGCTGAGACGGTGGACGCGGTGTTCGCCGAAGCGCTGGTGCTGCCGGAGACACGGCCTATTAAGAAAGGGCTTGAGCCTTTTTTGGATCCTGCGGAGGAAGTGCTTACGCCGGCGCTGCGCGTGTGAACGCGGCGCAACAACGGAGCAAGGAGGGCGAAATGGCGATCAACTTCAATCAGGCGGAGTTTGTGCTCTCCGCCGCTTCGCCGCAGCAGTTTATCCGCGACGGGCGCAGGCAGATCGCGTTTGCGGGGCGCTCAAACGTGGGGAAGTCGTCGGTTATCAACCGGCTGCTGAACCGCAAAAATCTCGCCCGCGTCGGCGCGTCGCCGGGGAAGACCACGCAAATCAACTACTTTCTCATCGACAACAAAATCTACCTTGTCGATCTGCCGGGCTACGGTTACGCAAAGGTGTCGAAATCGGAGCGCGACCGCTGGGGCAAGCTCATGGAGAACTACTTCCGATCCAGTGGGCTCATCGACCTCGGCGTGCTGATCGTCGATTCCAGGCACAAACCGACGGCGGATGACGTGACGATGTGCGACTTTTTCCGCACGAGCGGCTGTCCAATGCTCATTGTGGCGAACAAAACGGACAAGCTCAAAAAAACGGAGCTGGAACACAACCTCGCGCTCATCCGGGAAACGCTGGATTTGGACGATAGCGAACGGCTGATCCCGTTTTCCGCGGAAAAGGGCGACGGCAAGGAGCAGCTTTTGGGACATCTGCGGGTATTTTGCGAGTGAATGTGTGAACGGGTATTTTACGGAATGGAGGAGATAGATATGGGAACGCCGAAATATCAACGTATTCTTTTGAAAATCAGCGGAGAAGCGCTTGCGGGCGCAAACAGGACCGGTTTTGACTTCAAGGTCATGGGCGAGGTCTGTGACGCCATCAAGCAGGCGGTGGACATGGGCGTCGAGGTCGGCGTCGTGATCGGCGGCGGCAACTTTTGGCGCGGCGTCAAGAACGGCGAGGGCTATATCGAGCGTACCCGCGCCGACCGCATGGGGATGCTTGCGACGGTGATGAACTGCCTCGCCGTGTGCGACGTGTTGGAGCAAAAGGGCGTCCCGGCGCGCGTGATGACGGCGATGGAGATGCATGAGTTTGCAGAGTATTACACGCACGAGCGCGCGATGAAGCACCTAAAGAGTGGCAAGGTCGTGCTGTTTGCGGGCGGCACGGGGCACCCGTATTTTTCGACTGATACAGGCACGGCGCTGCGCGCGGCGGAAATCAATGCCGATGTTATCCTGCTTGCGAAGAATATCGACGGCGTTTACAGCGCAGACCCCGCGAAGGACCCCTCGGCGGTGAAGTACGATGAGATCAGCTACGGCGAGGTGCTCGCCAAAAAGCTCGGCGTGATGGATCTGACCGCGACGAGCCTTGCGATGGATAATAAGATTCCCGTTTACGTGTTTGCTCTCAAGGACCCGAGGAACATCCTGCGCGTGCTGGACGGCGAGAACGTCGGCACGCTGGTGCATTGAGCAGGGAGGCGGGCGTATGGAGAATCGACCAAAGGGAAGAGAAAAGCACGTCACCGGACAAGGAAAAGGCGTGTATAAGCGCGGCGATGGCCTCAGCACCGGCCCGGTCGGCAGCGCCGACGGGCACGCGGGGCGAACGGGCGGCGGCAGCGGCGGAAAGCGCGCAAGCGGCGGCGGAAGAAGCCCGCTTGTCACCATCATCCTGCTCGCGATCCTGCTGCTCGGCGGCGGAGGCGCGGGACTGAGCGGACTGCTCGGCGGACTCGGCGGCGGTACAACGACGGATCAGGGCGGATCTATTCTCCCGCAGACGACGATCACGCAGCCTGCTTCGGGAACCTCCTCTTCCGGCACCGGCTCTGCTCTCGGCGGGCTGCTGAGCAATTTCGGTGATTTGACAGCGGGCTACGGCAACGTGTCGACCGGCTGGACGGCGGGCAGCAACGTCGGCAAGCTCAACACGCAGGTTGCCCCGACCGCGCGCGCAAAGCGCACAAAGATCCTCGGAAACGGGAAGGACACCGTGACCGTCATGCTCTATATGTGCGGCACAGATTTGGAATCCAAGTACGGCATGGCGACCGCGGACTTGCAGGAGATCGCGGCGGCGAAGCTGAGCGACAAGGTGAACGTCATTGCCTTCACCGGCGGCTGTACGCAGTGGAAGAACAACGTCGTTTCCAGCAGCGTCAATCAGATCTATAAGGTGGAAAACGGCGGGCTCAAGCTACTGGAGAAAAACGCGGGCAAGTCCGCGATGACGGAGCCGGAGAACCTCACAAGCTTTATCAAGTACTGCGCGAAGAACTATCCCGCGAACCGCAACGAGCTGATTTTCTGGGACCATGGCGGCGGATCGCTCAGCGGCTATGGATACGACGAAAAGAACAAGGGCGCGGGCTCGATGAGCCTCGGCGGCATCAACAAGGCGCTTGCCGACGCGGGCGTGACGTTTGACTTCATCGGCTATGACGCCTGCTTGATGGCGACGCTCGAAAACGCGCTGATGCTCACAAAGTACGCGGACTACCTGATCGCATCCGAAGAGACGGAACCGGGCGTCGGCTGGTACTACACCAACTGGCTCACGGAGCTCTCTAAGAACACCTCGATGCCGACGGTTGAGATCGGCAAGAACATCGTGGACGACTTCGTAAGCGTTTGCGCGCAGAAGTGCAGGGGACAGGATACCACGCTCTCGATCGTAGATCTTGCGGAGCTGGAAGCGACGGTGCCGGAGCCGTTCAAGGACTTTGCCGTTGATACCGCCAAAATGGTACAGGGAAACCAGTTCAAGAAGGTCTCCAAGGCGCGCGGCGCCACGCGCGAGTTCGCCTTGTCGAGCAAGATCGATCAGGTCGACCTCGTGCATCTCGCGAGCAACCTCGGCAGCACGGAGGCGAAAGCGCTTTCCGATGCGCTGCTCTCCGCGGTCAAATACAACAAGACGTCAAATTCCGTCTCGAACGCCTATGGGCTTTCCATCTACTTTCCCTATCAGAAGACTTCCAAGGTCAAGGCCGCTGTAGAGACCTATGACGACATTGGGCTCGACGACGAATACACGCGCTGCATCCAGCAGTTTGCGAGCATGGGCGCGGCGGGGCAGAGCGTTTCGGGCAGCGTTTCCAACTATGCGTCGAACCCGCTCGGCGCGCTGATGGGCGCGGTTGCCTCCGGCAGTGGAAGCGGCGGCAGCATCGCGAGCAGCGATATGGTTTCGCAGCTTTTGATGGGCGTGCTGTCGAGCACGCTGACCGGCGGGCGGACCATGGACACGGAGCGCGCGGCGGCATACCTTGCCGAAAATCAGTTCGACTCCGCGCAGTTGGTCTGGTCCGGCACCGAGCCGCAGATCAGGCTGAGCGAGGAGCAGTGGAGCCTCGTGAACGATCTGGCGCTGAGCGTGTTCTATGACGACGGCAAGGGCTACATTGACCTCGGGCTTGACAATGTCTTCGACTTTACCGACGACGGCGCGCTCAAGGGCGAGTACGACGGCACTTGGCTTGCCATCGACGATCAGCCCGTCCCGTACTATCACTTGGGAGACGTCTATGACGGCGGCAACTACGCGATCTCCGGCTATGTGCCGTGCCTTCTCAACGGCGAGCGCGCCGAGCTGCTGCTGATGTTCGACAACGATCATCCCTACGGCTATATCGCAGGTGCGCGCAGCGTCTATAAGGACGGCGAGACCGAGACCGTAGCGAAGAACGTGGCAGAGCTTCAGGAGGGCGATGCGATCGACTTCGTCTGCGACTATTATGCTTACGACGGCACGTATCAGGACAGCTACCGGTTCGGCGACGAGTGGACCTATCATGCGGACGCGCAGATCAGCAATGTCTATGTCAACGCCGAGCGCGTCGATGCGACCTATCGCTTTACCGACATCTACGGCCAGACGTACTGGACGCAGGCAATCCCGCAATAAGCACAAAAAAAGAAGCTCTGCTTGATGCAGAGCTTCTTTTGCAAGCATGATTCAGTTGCTCATGTCGATCTTACCGGAGACCTTTGCGCCGCGCGACATTGCGAGCGTGCCGGTCTTGATGTCGCCGATGACCTGCGCGTTCTCGGTCAGCGTGATGTTGCCGGAGACGTTCAGATTGCCCTTGATAACGCCGGAGCAAACGATGTTCGCCGCGCGGACATTGCCCGTGATGGACGAACGCTCATTGATGGACACGTCGCCGCCGACCATGGCGTCGCCGGTGAGCGTACAGTCGATCAGCACGAGCTCCGCCGCGGCGATGCTGCTTTGCGTGTTGGAGTGAATGGTCACCTTACCGTCGGACGCGATCTCGCCTTTGAAGTCGCCGACGATCTCTACGTCGCTGTCGGAGCGGAGCGTACCTTCCATGGAGGTGCCTTCCGCGAAATAGGTGCAATTCGCACGCTTGACGGGGGCGCTGCGAGTCACGGCAGGCTCTGCGGCGGGTGTGGGAGCAGGCTCCGGCGCGGCAAAAGGCGCGGGCGCGGCGGGTTCCTCGGCGGCGGGCCAAACGTCGGCAGCGGGTGCGGCGGCAGGTTCATCAAAAGCGGGAACGCTCGTTCTGAAGTCCGCGGGGGATGCCTCGGCAGCAGGGGCTTCTTCAGCAGGCGCCTCAGCCGCGGGGGCTTCGTCGCTCAGGGTTTCGAGCTGCTGAAGATCGTCCATCTCCTCGTCGCCGTCCTCCGGCGCTTTGCCGAGGCCGAACATCTCGAACATCGCCTGGCTGAAGTTGTCTTTCTTGCTCATTTCTCTTTCCTCTTTCCGTTGTATTGGTAAAACATTATCATTTATTGATATTCATAATTGTAGAGCACGGGCATTGTCTGCGGCGTGATAGCGGCAAACTCAAAACCCATGTTCCGCAGCTGGTCGATCGCCGGACCGAGCGCCTGCGGCGTCGTTTTCTTTGCCTCGCTGTCATGGAAAAGCACGAAGCCGCGCACCTTGCCGCGCGCACCGTTCACGACGTTCGCCGTGAGTACGTTTGCCGCCTGAATGTGCGTGGTGACAGCGTCCTCGCTGGAGATATTCCAGTCGAACGGCACGAAGCCGCGGCGGATCATTTCAGAGAGGAGCTCCTTGTAAAAACCGCCGTCATAGCCGTTGATGCTGCCGCCGGGGCAGCGGAATACGGTGGGCGATTGTCCGGTCGCCTCACGAATCTGGACAAAATTCTTGTAAAACTCATCCAAAAAACCTTCCACGGAAGCATATACCGTTGCGTAAACATGGGAATAGGAGTGCATCCCGATCGTATGGCCTTCCTCAACGATGCGGCGCATCCGTTCAAGATCCTTCGGGTCATTCTTCCCGATGACAAAGAAAGTCGCTTTGACGTTCTTCTCGGCAAGGACAGCCAAAATCTCATCCGTGCGGTCGGAGGGGCCGTCGTCAAACGTGAGATAGATCGTATTTTCCGCGCGCTCCGTCGCGGCATAGGGCTGCGGCGCGTAGAAATCGGGATAAAGCGATTCGTAATCGGGCGGATCCGCCGCAAGCGGAGCGGCCTGCGCGCTCTTGCCGCTTTGCGCGCCGGAACCGCCGTCGGGCAATACGGGCTCGGCTGCCTGTGAGCCGTCCGGCTCAAATACGGCGTCGGGCGAACCGAGCTCCGGCGCGTCGT
>JAWRIJ010000101.1:0-11021 GCA_040307975.1 Oscillospiraceae bacterium
AAACGCTCCGACGGAGGAGCGAGCCGACGGGCCGGCGGAGCGTTCGCGCGTTCGCCTTGCGGTCGCGCGGGACGAGGCGTTTTGCTTTGCCTACGCCGAGACGCTGGAGCGTTTGGAGCGCTGCGGCGCGGAAACGGTGTATTTCAGCCCCCTGCGCGACGCGGCGCTGCCGGAGAATATCGGCGGGCTGTACCTGACGGGCGGCTATCCTGAGCTATACGCCAAAACGCTCGCGGAAAACGAACCCATGCGCCGCGCGATCGCGGAGGCGGTGCGCGGCGGCATGCCGACGGTGGCGGAGTGCGGAGGGTTTTTGTACCTGGGCGCGACGCTTGCTTCACCGGAGGGGGAGCGTTTTCCGATGGTCGGCGTCCTGCCCGGCGAGGGCGCGGAGGCGGGGAAGCTCGTGCGCTTCGGCTACGCGACGCTGCGCGCGGAGACGGACAGCCTGCTGCTGCGCGCGGGCGAGGAGATTGCGGTGCATGAGTTCCACCGCTGGGACTCGACGGAATACGGCGGCGCGTTTTCGCTTCAGAAGCCCGCCGCGGGAAAAACGTGGCGCGAGGGCTTTGCGAGCGATACGCTTTACGCGGCGTTTCCGCATTTGTATATGGAGGGCTTCCCCGAGCTCGCGGAGCGATTTGTCGCGGCGGCGGAGGCGTATGAGGCAAACGGATGGATTTACAGGAACTGATCGCGAATATCGCCCCGCCGGATGAGACGGCGCGCGCGCAGGCGCAAAGGCGTTGGGACGACTGTGCCAAGCCGCTCGGCAGCCTCGGGCTTTTGGAAACGGCGCTGTGCGACGTCGCGGCGCTGACGGGCAGCGCGGAGATATCCCTTTCCCCGCGCGCGGCGCTCGTGCTCTGCGCGGACAACGGAGTGACGGCACAGGGCGTGACGCAGACGGGGAGCGAAGTGACCGCCGCCGTCGCGCGTCAGCTCGCGGCGGGGCGCACGTCGGTGTGCCGCATGGCGGAGACGGCGGCTTGCCGCGTCGTGCCCGTGGACATGGGGATGAAGGATTTTTCCGGCTGCGAAGGCGTGCTTGAGCGGCGTACCGGCAACGGCACGGCGGACTTCACGCTCGGCCCGGCGATGACGCGCGCGCAGGCGGAGCGGGCCATCCTCGCGGGCGCGGCGCTTGTACGGGAGGAGCAGGCGCGCGGGACGCGCCTGCTTGCCGCGGGCGAGATGGGCATCGGCAACACGACGACCGCCTCGGCGCTTGCGAGCGTGCTGCTTTCGCTTCCCGCGGAGGAGGTCACGGGGCGAGGCGCGGGGCTTTCGGACGCGGGGCTTTTGCGCAAGCTTGCCGCTATACGAAAGGGCGTTGCGCGTAACGCCCCAGACCCAAACGACGCGCTCGACGCGCTCGCGAAGCTCGGCGGCTTCGATCTCGCGGGGATGTGCGGATTGTTCCTCGGCGGCGCGGCATATCGCATGCCGGTGCTGATCGACGGGTTCCCCAGCTCGGTCGCGGCACTTGTCGCGGCGAGGCTGTGCCCGACGTCCCGCGGCGCAATGCTCGCGAGCCATGTAAGCGCGGAACGCGCGGGTCGGCTCGTTCTCGACGCGCTCGGAAAGAAACCGCTCATTACGGCGCAGATGCGCCTTGGCGAGGGCACGGGCGCGGTGGCGGCGATGCCGCTTTTGGACATGGCGCTCGCGGTCTACCGCGAGGCGTACACCTTCAAAGAGGGCGGCATCGAGCCGTACACGCCGCAGGAGGGCGAAGCATGACGGTATTGGTGGTCGGCGGCGCGGGCAGCGGCAAGAGCGCGTACGCCGAGGAGCTGATCTTACGCCTGAAGGAGCTGCGGAGTCCCCGCCGGATGCTTGCCGACGGCGAGAGCGGCCAAATATCGCGGCTGCCGCGCAGCGGCGGACGAAATGGCGAGCTTTCAGGCAGATCAGCGGACGATCGACCGTTGATCTACCTTGCAACCATGCGGCCGTTTGGGGAAGAGGCCGCCGCACGCATCGAGAAGCACCGCGCGCAGCGCGCGGGACGAGGCTTTGCGACCGTCGAGCGCTTTACGGCGCTCGGCGCTTTGGACGTGCCGGAGCACGCCGCCGTGCTGCTGGAGGACGTCGGCAATCTTTGCGCCAACGAGATGTTCGATGCGTCCGGCACGGGAGACGGCGCGGCGGACGCGGTCGTGCGCGGCGTGGAATCGCTGCAAAAGCGCTGCGATACGCTTGTGCTTGTGTCGAACGAGGCGGGCTCGGGCGGCGCGGCTTACGCAGGCGACACGCCGCGCTATCTGCGTATGCTCGGCGTGATAAATCAGCGGCTCGCCGCACTTTCCGACGCCGTGTGCGAGGTCGTCTGCGGCGTGCCGATATACCATAAAGGGGAGGAGCCGCGCTGATGTGGGTTTTGGAAACAGTCGCGGTGGCGTTCGGGATGTACTCGGCGCTGCCCGTGCCGCGTGTTGACTGGAACGAAAAGAACATGCGCTACGCGCTGTGCGCGTTCCCGCTCGTTGGCGCGGCGCTCGGATGCGCGTGGTGGGGCGTTTCGGCGCTTTGCGCGTATCTCGCGCCGCCGCCGCTCCTGCGCGGCGCGGCGCTGTGCGTGCTGCCCGCGCTCGTGACGGGCGGCATCCACCTCGACGGCTACGCAGACACGTCCGACGCGCTCGCGAGCCGCGCGTCTTCCGAACGGATGCGTGAGATACTGCGCGATCCGCATTGCGGCGCGTTTGCGGTCATCCGCCTGTGCGTATACTTTGCCGCCTACTTTGCGCTTTGCTGCGCTTTTGTGCCGGAGGCGGCGGCGCTGTGGAGCGTGGGTCTCGGCTTCGTGCTCTCCCGCGCGCTTTCGGCGCTCGCGCTGACGGCGCTTCCAATTGCGGAGGGGTCAAGCCTTGCGCGGGCGTTTGCAAACGCCGCGAACAAGAAGCGCGCGGCGGCGATTTCGGCGGCGGAGGCGATCGCGTGCCTCGCGGGGCTGTACCTGTGCGGCGGATGGCGCGCGTTTTCGGCGGCGCTGTGCGTTTCGCTGCTTGTGGCGCTGCGCTATGCGCATACGGCGCGGACGAAGTTCGGCGGCGTATCGGGCGACCTCGCGGGCTGGTTTTTGGTGAAAGAGGAGTTTTGGCTGCTTGCGGCGTTTATCGCGTTGCCGTATGCGGAGAGGATGCTATGATTTTTATTACAGGACCGCTTTACAGCGGGAAACGGGAAACGGCGATGCGCCTGCTTCACTGCGACGAAGCGGCGCTCAAAACGCGCTGCGTGTGTGACGCGCAGGAGCTTGTGAGAGAGCGTGAAGACCTCGATGCGCTCGCGGACGAGCTGGCGCGATACGACGCGGTGACCGCCGCCGAAGTGGGCTGCGGCGTCGTGCCGGCAGACCCCGACGAGCGCGCGAGGCGCGAGCGCGCGGGGCGGCTTGCGTGTCTCCTCGCGTCACGCGCGGACATGGTCGTGCGCGTTATGTGCGGCATTCCGACGGTTATCAAGGAGGAAAAACGATGAGGATCTGGCTGCTGCGCCACGGGCGCACGGAGGACAACGACCGCCGCCGCTATTTGGGACGGCGCGACGCGCCGCTGTCCGAAGCGGGCGCGTCGGAGCTCTGCGCGGCTGATTTTGCGCCGGAGCTCGTCTATGTCTCGCCGCTTTCGCGCGCGCGGCAGACGGCGCGCATCCTGTTCCCCGGCGCGCGTCAGGAGACTGTGGAGGCGCTCGCGGAGATGGACTTCGGCGACTTCGACGGACGCAGCGCGGACGAGATGGCGGACGACGCCGCTTACCGCGCGTGGGTGGACGGCGGGTGTCTCGGACGTTGCCCGAACGGCGAGACGCGCGCGGAGTTCTGCGCGCGCACCTGCGACGCGTTTGCCGCGCTTGTGGAGCGCGCCGCGGCGGAGGGAGCGGAAAAGCTTGTCATCGTCGCGCACGGCGGCACGCAGCGCGCGGTGATGGAGCGGCTCTCACTCCCCGCGTGCGGCTATTACGATTTCCAGCCCGTAAACGGCGGAGGCTTCGTATTCGAGTACGACGCGGCGCTTTGGGCGCGGGAGCGGAAGCTTCGCCGCATCGCCGAGGCGCGCTTCACGAAAGGCGGCACGCCGTGCTGATCGGGTACGCGATGCTCACGGGCGCCGCGCTCGACCTCGTGTTCGGCGATCCTGATTGGCTGCCGCATCCCGTGGTGTGGATGGGGAGATACATTGCGCGCTTTGAGCGCGCGGCGCGCGCGCGCCTTCCCAAAACGCCGCGCGGCGAGCTGTGGGGCGGCGCGATGCTCGCGGCGTCCTTGCCGACACTTACGCTCGCGCTCACATACGCCGCGTGCCGCCTCGCGCGGCGCGCGCATCCGATGGCGGAGCTTGCGCTGCAAAGCTTTTGGTGCGCGCAAGCGCTCGCGGCGCGCGGTCTCGCGACGGAGAGCCGCAAGGTGTACGACGCATTGCGCGCGAACGATCTTGCCGCCGCGCGGGCGGCGGTCAGCCGCATTGTGGGGCGCGACACGGAGCGGCTCGACGCGGAGGGCGTCGCCAAGGCGGCGGTGGAGACCGTGGCGGAGAACGCCTCCGACGGCGTGATCGCGCCGCTTCTCTACATGGCAATCGGCGGCGCGCCGCTCGCGCTTTGCTACAAGGCGGTCAATACCATGGACAGCATGGTGGGCTATAAAAGCGAGAAGTATCTGCACTTCGGACGCGCGGCGGCGAGGCTCGACGACGCGGCGAACTACGTGCCCTCGCGCCTTGCGGCGCTTCTTTGGATCGCCGCGGCGGCGCTGACGGGACATGACGCGCGCGGCGCATTTCGCATCTGGCGGCGCGACGCGGAATTGCACGCGAGCCCCAACGCGGGGCAGACCGAGTGCGCCTGCGCGGGCGCGCTCGGCGTGCAGCTCGGCGGCGAGGCGTGGTACTTTGGACGGAGATATGAAAAATCAACGCTTGGCGACGCGCTCCGTCCCTGCGAGCCGGAGGACGTCCCGCGCGCAAACGGCATGATGTTTGCCGCGGGAACGCTTGCGCTTGCCCTGTTTTCGACGATACGCTTTGCAATTGTGAGGTTGCTTTGATGATCAGAACGCACGGCGGAGACTGCGCCGCCTACGAAAGAGAATACGGCCGCGCGCCGCTCGATTTTTCCTCGAACGTCAGCCCGCTCGGCGTACCGGAGGGCGTGCGCGCGGCGATCTGCCGCGCGGCGACGGACTGCGACCGCTATCCCGATCCGCGCTGTACGGCGCTTTGCGCGGCGATCGCGGCGCGTGAGGGCGTTTTGCCCGACTGGGTGCTCTGCGGCAACGGCGCGGCGGAGCTCATTTGGCGCATCGTAAACGCCGCGAGGCCGAAGCGCGCCCTCGTTACCGCACCGTGCTTCGGAGAGTACGAAGCGGCGCTTGAGGCGTGCGGCTGCGCGGTGGAGCGCTATCCGTTGGATGAAGCCTTTCGGCTGAACGAGGGGGTTTTGGACGCGCTCGGCGGCGTCGACCTCGCGTTTGTGTGCCAGCCGAACAACCCGAGCGGCGTATCCGTTGACCCCGCGCTGCTGCGCCGTATTCTCGCGCGCTGCGAGGAAACAGGGACGCGCGTTGTGGTCGACGAGTGTTTTACCGGCTTTCTTGACGAGCCGGAGCGTTATACCGTGACGGGCGAGCTTGGCGCGCATCCAAAGCTGCTGATCTTAAACGCGTTCACGAAGCTTTGGGGCATGGCGGGCGTGCGCCTCGGGTACGCGCTGTGCGCGGACACGGCGTTTTTGGACGCGCTGCGCTGCGCGGGGCCGCCGTGGAGCGTGTCCTCGCTTGCGCAGGAGGCGGGGCTTGCCGCGCTGCGGGACGAGGACTATGTCCGCCGCGTGCGCGCGCTGGTCGCGCGGGAGCGTCCGCGGCTTTACGAGGCGCTTTGCGCGCTGGGGCTGCGCGTCGTCGCGGGGGAGGCGAACTTCCTGCTGTTTCAAAGCAAAACGCCCCTCGATGCGCCGCTGCGCGCGCGAGGGATACTGATCCGAAGCTGCGGTGATTTCGCGGGACTGGACGAGACGTGGTACCGCGCCGCGGTGCGGACGCGGGAGGAAAACGAACGGCTGATCGAAGCGCTGAAAGAGGTGTTGGGATGAGCGGCGCGAAGCGCATCATGGTGCAAGGCACGATGTCCGGCGCGGGGAAAAGCCTGCTGTGCACGGCGCTGTGCCGTATCTTTCGGCAGGACGGGCTGCGCGTCGCGCCGTTCAAGAGCCAAAATATGGCGCTCAACAGCGGTGTGACCCGTGACGGGCTTGAAATGGGCCGCGCGCAGATCGCGCAGGCGGAGGCGGCGGGCAAGGAACCGGACGTGCGCATGAATCCCGTTCTGCTCAAGCCGTCGAGCGATACGGGGAGCCAGGTCGTCGTGAACGGCGTCGCGCGCGCGCAGATGTCGGCGGCGGAATACTTTGCGTACAAGAAGGAGCTGGTCCCCGAGATCGCGGCGGCGTACGGGAGTCTTGCCGCCGAAAACGACGTCATCGTCATCGAGGGCGCGGGCAGCCCCGCCGAGATCAACCTGCGCGAGAACGATATCGTCAACATGGGGCTTGCCGAACTGGTAAACGCACCGGTGCTGCTCGCGGGCGACATCGACCGCGGCGGCGTGTTCGCGCAGCTCTACGGGACGCTTGCGCTGCTGGAAGAGCACGAGCGAGCGCGGGTGCGGGGGCTGGTCGTCAACAAGTTTCGCGGCGATGTGGAGCTGCTGCGTCCCGGTCTTGCGCGCATTGAGCAGCTCGGCGGCGTGCCGGTGCTGGGCGTCGTGCCGTACTTGCGCGCGGAGCTTGACGACGAGGATTCGCTTGCGCCCCGCCTCGCCCGGCGCGCCGCGCAAAAGCCCATAGATATTGCGGTCGTGCGTCTGCCGCATCTTTCCAACTTCACGGACTTTGCTCCGCTCGACGCGCATCCGATGCTCGGTGTGCGCTATGTGGACCGCGCGGAGCGCTTCGGAGCGCCCGACCTTGTGATCCTGCCCGGTACGAAAAGCACGATGGACGACCTCCTATGGCTGCGCGAAAACGGATTGGAGGATGCGGTCAAGGGCTTTGCCGCGGCGGGCGCGCCGGTGCTGGGCGTCTGCGGCGGATACCAGATGCTCGGCGAGAGGATCGAGGACTTGTCGGGCGTCGAGGGAAGCGTGCCGTCGCTGCGCGGGATGGGGCTTCTGCCCTGCGTGACCGTGTTTGAGCCGGAAAAGGCGCTCACGCGTGTGCGCGCGGTCATCACGGGCGGCGCGATGGGCGGCGCGGCGATCGAGGGCTACGAGATCCACATGGGGGCGACAAGCTCGCACGGCGAGCCGTTTTGCCGCGTGGAGGACGGGACGCCGGACGGCTGCCGGAGCGGCAGCGTCTGCGGCACGTATCTCCACGGCCTGTTTGACAGCGGGGAGGCGGTGGACAAGCTCGCGGACTTTCTGTGCGCGCGCAAAGGGATACAAAACGGCGCCCCGGCGGCGGAGCCGCGGCGGACGTATCGGGAGCGCCAGTACGACCTGCTCGCGCAGGGTGTGCGCGCGGCGCTCGACATGGACGCGATTTATCGCATAATGGAGGAATTTGCCTGATGGAGTGGACAAGACCCGCCGACATCGAGCGCGAGAGCATGCGCATCATCGACGGCGAGCTTTTATCGCGCGGCGTTTCGCTGCCGGAGGAGACGCGCGCCGTTGTGAAACGCGTCATCCACACGACGGCGGACTTCGATTACGCGGAGAGCCTGCGCTTCACGCCGGACGCCGCGCGTCTCGGCGCGGAGGTGATGCGCGGCGCGCGAATCGTGACGGATACGAACATGGCGCTCGCGGGCGTCAACAAAAAAACACTCGCCGCGCTTGGCGGCGAGGCGAAGTGCTTTATGGCGGAACCGTTTATCGCGGAAGACGCCGCCGCGAGAGGCGTCACGCGCGCGGTCGCGTCGATGGACTACGCGGCGGAGCGATACCCGGGCGCGGTCTATGTCGTCGGCAACGCGCCGACGGCGCTGCTGCGGCTTGCGGAGCGCATCGAAGGCGGGCTGCGTCCCGCGTTCGTCATCGGCGTGCCGGTGGGCTTTGTGAACGTTGTGGAAAGCAAGGAGCGCGCGCTCGAAGTCTGCGAACGCGCGGGCGTCCCCTGCATCGTTTCGCTCGGACGCAAGGGCGGCAGCAACGTCGCCGCGGCGATCTGCAACGCGCTGCTTTACGCGGCGGCGGGGCTTGCCGCGCCGGAAAAGCGGAACGGATAACAAAAAAACGCTCCCCCGACCGGGGGAGCGTTGCGCGTTGCTTGCGGTCAGCCGGCGAGCCAGGCGAGCACCTCGTCGAAATAGATCGCCTCCGAGAAGAACCAGCCCTGCGCGCCCTGCACCGTCAGGTCGAGCAGCGCGTTTGCCGTGTCCTGCGACTCGACGGATTTGAAGAAGATCGCGGAATCGTATGTGCGCGCGACCTCGGAGAGATGGCGCACCGCCTCGCGGTCAATGTCGCTTTCGGCGACGCTGTGCGTGAATTCGGGACTGAACTTCACGTAGTCCGCCTGAAGCGCCTTGAGAGAATCGAGCCAGCGCTCGCCGCTGCCGAAATCGTCGATGCCGAGCTTGACGCCCAAAGCGCGCAGCGGCACAGCGAAAGCGACCAGCTCCTTCATGCTGAGCAGGCGGCAGTTGCGGTTCGTCTCCAACTGCAAATGATCAAGGGGAAAGCTCGTTTGCTCCGCGAGAAACTTAAGCTGCTCGGCAAAGTCGGGGTCGGTGACCTGCGGGGGCGAAACGTTGACGCAGACGGTGAAATCGGGATCGAGGTCGAGAAACGCGCGGCCGTCTTCCATTGCGCGGTGCAGGATCCAGTAGCCGAGATTGTGAAAGCCGACTTCGTTTTCGATGTCCGAAAGGAACCGCCCGGGCGTGACTTCGCCGTGCTCGTCGCTCTTCCAACGCAGCAGGGCCTCCACCCCGACGGGTTTCTGCCTGTCGGGTGAAAAGACGGGCTGATACAGCAGAAAAAAGCCATCACACTCGTTTTTCATACATTCGCGGATCGCCTGAGCGATCACGTGATCGCTGCTTGCGTTCGACATAGGCTGCGGACCTCCTTTGCGCTTTGGCTCAAGGGTTTTCACAGTGTTTTTATCAGTTTACACTTTTTTCGCGCCGCCGTCAATGGATTTTCACGCAAATTAGGACCGGAACACCGATTTTTTCGCAAAAAGGGCTTGCAATCTGCATATCCTTATGATATATTGTCACGGTAGCTAAGGGGAAGAGTGGACTTCGGTCCGCTCTTTCTTTTGGAAAAGCCGTGTTTTTCCAAAAGAAAGAGGAATCGCTTCAAAAAGTGCAGGCACTTTTTTGAGGAGGCTTACGCTGCGCTTCCCGCGCGCCGTCGGCGCACGGACGCTTCGCGCAAAGTGTTTTCTCTGACGCACATGTCGCCAGAGAAAACGATTCGGATCATTTCGCGCCTGCGGGCGCGAAAAAAAGCGGAGGGGGCAGCCCATGAAGAAAATCACCGAGACCGTGCGCGAGCTCGCCGAGCCGGTCGTGCTGGAGCACGGCTGCACGCTGTGGGACGTGGAGTACGTCCGCGAGGCGGGACAATGGTACCTGCGGCTGTTCATCGACAAGGACGGCGGTGTGGACATCCTCGACTGCGAAGCGATCTCCCGCCGCGTGAGCGACCTTTTGGACGAGACGGATCCCATCGAGTCGAGCTATATCTTTGAGGTCGGCTCCGCCGGCGCGGAGCGCGCGCTCAAAAGGCCAAGCGATTTTGCGCGCTTCATGGGCTCGCCCGTCACGCTCAAGACCTACAAGCCGAAGGACGGGCGCAAGGAGTTCGCCGGTACGCTCAGCGCGTACGACGACGGTGCGGTCGAGATAACGGCCGGCGGTCAAACGCTGCGGTTTGAAAAAGAGGAGATCGCGCTGGTGCGTCTCCGCGTGGAATTTTAGAGGAGTTGTTCTGAAACTATGAAATGCGATGAAATCTTTGCCGCGCTCGCGATGCTCGAAAAGGAGCGCGGGATCTCTCAGGACTTTATGATGGATAAGATCGTGCAGGCGCTCACCACCGCCTACAAGAAGGATCACCCGGGCGTGGAGAACGTCTTTGTCGACGTCAACGAGGCGAAGAAGGATCTCAAGATGTTCGTCCAAAAGGAAGTCGTCGAGGAGGTCGAGGAGCCCGGCACGCAGATATCTCTTGAGGAAGCGAAGGCAATTTCCGCCAAGTACGCCGTGGGCGACATGGCGAACCTGCCGGTGGACTCCATCGAGTTCGGACGCATTGCCGCCGGAAACGGCAAGCAGGTCATCATTCAGGGCCTGCGCGAGGCGGAGACCGGCATGGTCTACGAGGAATACAACGCCAAGACGCACGAGATACTCACCGGCGTCGTGCAGCGCATTGACCCGCGCACCGGAAACGCAGCCATCCGCATCGGCGCGGGCACGGAGGCGACCGACGCGGTGCTTGCCGCGGGCGAGCAGGTCAAGGGTGAAACGCTTGTCGAAGGCCAGCGAGTGAAGGTGTATCTCGTCGATGTGCGCCGTCTCAGCCGCGGCCCGCAGGTCGTCATCTCGCGCACGCACCCGGGTCTCGTCAAGCGCCTTTTTGAGCTGGAGGTGCCGGAGATCGCCGACGGCGTCGTCGAGATCCGCTCCATTGCGCGCGAGGCGGGCAGCCGCACCAAGATGGCGGTTTGGAGCAACGACCCCAACGTCGATCCCATCGGCGCGTGCGTCGGCCAGCACGGACAGCGCGTGAACAATATCGTGAACGAGCTGCGCGGCGAGAAAATCGACATCATCAAGTACAGCGAGACCCCCGAGGAGTATATCGCCGCGGCGCTCGCCCCTGCGGACGTCACCGACGTGTGGATGGCGGATGAGGGCAAGGCGTGCCGCGTCATCGTACCGGACGACCAGCTTTCGCTTGCCATCGGCAAGGAAGGGCAGAACGCCCGCCTTGCGGCGCGTTTGGTCGGCTATAAGATCGACATCAAGCCCGAGTCCTTCCGCGGCAGCGCGGCGGAGGCGG
>JAWRIJ010000102.1:0-23596 GCA_040307975.1 Oscillospiraceae bacterium
CCCCGTTTCCTCACTTGCGAAAAGCGCCTTTTACAGGTTCTTCTCGTAGCTCTCGATCATCTTCTTGACCATCTGGCCGCCGACAGAGCCGGCCTCGCGGGAGGTCAGGTCGCCGTTGTAGCCCTGCTTGAGGTTGACGCCGACTTCGGAGGCAGCCTCCATCTTAAACTTATCCATCGCGGCACGAGCCTCGGGGACGTTGATCTGATTGCTGTTCTTGCTGGACATGATCGTTACTCCTTTTGTTGTTTTGTTGCACATTGTTGTGCGTTTGGGTATCGCAAGCATAGATTTCCCCGCACGCGGCGTGATATGCGCATTTTTGCGCGGTATTATTTGGAAGGCGCGCGATGGAAAAAGTCTTTTTTTGATGTATGCAGTACGCGAAAAAGGCTGCCCCGAAAAAACGGGACAGCCTTTTTGAACGCATAAGGAGCCTTTGCAGAAAATCGCGTCAGAACGTGATCTCCTTGTTTTTGGAAACCTTCATAAAAATCAGCAACGATACGATCGTCAGCAAGTTCAGCACCGTTGCGAGCGCGGCGGCGGGGCCGTCGGAGCCGCGGGAGACCTGCGTGTAGATTGCGAGCGTCAGCGTGATCGTGCTGCGATTGTAGAGAATGACGCCGGTGGACAGCTCCGTGATGATCGTGACCCAGCTCAAGATCGCGCCGGAGAGTACGCCGTTGCGCATCATGGGAACGGTTGCCTTGAAAAATGCCTGCATCTTGGAGCAGCCGAGCGAGATCGCCGCTTCTTCCACGGTGATGGGGATCTGCTGCAAGATTGCGACGGACGAACGGATCGTGTAGGGGATACGGCGGATGCACAGCGCCACGACCATGATGAACATAGTGCCGGTGAGAACCATTGGCTTTTGGTTGAAGCCGATGACCAATGCGATACCCACGACTGCGCCCGGGATGATGTACGGGATCATCGAGGTGGTGTCGATGAGGTCGTTGAGGCGGCTCTTGCGACGCACGACCAAATACGCGATCAGGATAGCGAGCAGCACGACCGCCGCGAGCGCGATCAGACCGATCACAAAGGTGTTGCGAATGGCAAGAGGCAGGTCGCGCGCGACCTTCTTGTAACTCATGAAGCCGTAGCCCTTGGCGAAAATCTTGCCGCTCGTGTTGCGGAACGAGCAGTACATGACGTAGACCTGCGGCATGAACGCCAGCGCCACGATGACATAGGTGTAGAGGTGGATGAGGAAGCCCGCGAGCCCCTTGGCGTCCTTCTGCTCAATGGGATGCAGCGCGTTCATGTGGAACTCAAAGCGGTTGGATGCCCACTTCTGCACAAGAAAGATGATGGCGGTAATAATGATCGCGATGACCGCGACCGCCGCGGCAAAGTTGTGGTCGGAGCCGGTTTCGCCGAAGTACTCGTTGTAGATGATGACAGGGAAAGTCTGATAGCCTTGACCGATCAGAAGCGGCGTACCGTAGTCCGCGAACGCGCGCATGAACACCAGCAACCCTGCGGCAAGAATGGTCGGCATACAAAGGGGCATAACGACCGTGAAGAAGCGCTTGACGCCCGATACGCCCATGTTCTCGGACGCCTCCAGCAGGGAATTGTCGATGTTTTTCAGCGCGCCGGAGACCAGCATAAACACCAGCGGGAACAACTGGAGCGACAGCACGGTCACGATACCGCGGAAGCCGTAGATGCTCGGCGGGCGGTGCCCAATAATGCTCGCGATGAAGCGGGTGATGATGCCGTTGTTGCCGCGCAGCTGCACCCACGCGTACGCGCCGATGAACGGAGCGGACATACAGCAGAGAATGATGATGATCTGGATCAGCGTCTTTCCCTTGATCTTATACATGTTGTAGAAATATGCGAGCGGCGCTCCCAGCACCAGCGAGACGATCGTGGTCGCGATCGAGAGTGCGAAGGAGTGCGCAAGCGTGCTGCCGTAGTAGGGGTTGCCGAAGAACTTGGCAAAATATTTCGTGGTGAACTCGCCGTTTTTCATCACGGACTCGACGAGCAGCTTGACCAGCGGGTAGAGAAGGAACAGGGCGTACATGGCGAGGATCAGCAGAGATATCAGTGTCCAAACGTCCGCCCGTTTAGCCTTTTTCATACTCAGCCCTCCTGCTTGTCGTTCAGGACGCCGGTGAGGATGTTGGCGCTCCCGTCCTCCGTGAGCACGTTGATCTTCTCGCGCTTGATGCTAAGATTGACCTTCATGCCCTTGGGCAGGATGCTGTCGATCTGCGACTCCTGAACGATCTCCGCCTTTACGCCCGCCGCGGTGGTCACGAAGTAGTGGGTGTTCAGGCCGAGGAACACGCTGTCGTCAATGACCGCCTCGACGCCTTCGCCGCTGGGGGAGATGACGAATTCCTCGGGGCGGACGGAAACCTGCACTTTGGCGTTCTGACGATACTTCTCCTGTACGTTGTCCAGCGTCACGGTATAACCGCCTTCAAGGCTCAGCTTTGCCTGACCGCCGTCCATTTCGAGCTTACCGTCAAGGATGTTCGTCCTGCCGATGAAGGAGGAGACGAACAGGTTTGCCGGACGCTGATAGAGCGTCTTGGGCGAGCCGATCTGCTGGATCTCGCCGAGGTTCATGACCGCGATGCGGTCGGAAACCGCCATTGCTTCTTCCTGATCGTGGGTGACGTAGACCGTGGTGATGCCGACGGAGTTTTGGATCTCCTTGATGACTGTGCGCATTTCGACGCGCAGCTTTGCATCAAGGTTGGAAAGCGGCTCGTCCATGAGCAGCACATCCGGCTGGATAACGAGCGCGCGGGCGAGCGCCACGCGCTGCTGCTGGCCGCCGGAAAGGCGTTCCGGCATACGGTCTGCGTACTCGTCAATGTGCATCAGCTTCATGAACTTGTCGGTCTGCTCGCGAATTTGAGCCTTGTCCATCTTACGCTGTTTGAGGCCGAAGGCAACGTTGTCGCGCACGCTCAGGTGCGGGAAGATGGCGTAGTTTTGAAACACCATGCCGATGTTGCGCTTGGCGGGGTCAAGGTCGTTGATGCGTTTGTCGTTAAAATAGATGTCGCCGCCCTCAATACTGTTGAAACCGGCGATCATGCGCAGCAGCGTCGTCTTGCCGCAGCCGGAGGGACCGAGCAGCGTGAAGAATTCACCCTCATGGATGTCCAGCGAGAGGTTGGGGATGACGACGTTCTCCCCGTATTTCTTTACCGCGTTTTTGACGTTGATATTGACGCTCATAACCCTGTGTCCTTTCCTTTTTTGGCAAGAGGGCTGATCTTGCGATCAGCCCTCTCATGGTTTCGATTCGATGAATCAGCGCACGCGATCGCGGATCTCAGCGTATTTTGCCTGCCATTCGGACTTGTGCTCAGCACAGAACGGGATGTCCTCGTAGACGACGTTGATCTCGCTGAACGGCTTCATGTACTGGTTGCCGAGCGGCAGCTTGGAGTTGACCGCGCGGGTGGTCTGGTTCGCGTAAATCTGCTGGCACTCGTCGGTGAGCAGGAAGTCGACGAACTTCTGCGCGGCGTCCTCGTGCGGAGCGCCCTTGACGATCGCGACGGCAGCGGGCAGCCATACGGCGCCCTCGGACGGATAGACGACCGTGACGTCGGCGCCGGAGCTGAGCATGTTGATGCACGGATCCTCATAGGAAACGCCCACCACGTACTCGCCGTCCGCAACGCCCTTGTAGATCGCGGAGGAGGAGTCGAGCTGGATGCCGTCGAGCTGCTCGACGAACTTCTCAACGAAGCCCCACGCCTTCTCATCATAGGCGGTGTCGCCCATGACAAGCAGCATGTTGGTCAGCTCCGCCCACGCGGAGGAGGACTTGGTCGGGTCGCCGGAGGCGATACGGCCCTTGAGCGCAGGCTGGAGCAGATCGGCGTAGCCGTTGATCGTGACGTTCAGCTCCTTGGCGAGCGCATTGTTGATGATCAGGCAGCCGGAACCGGAGAGGTTGGTGTTGGTGTACGCCTTGACCGCGCCCTGACGATAGCCCTCGTCGATAAGGGACTCGTTGGGGGAGGTGTAATCCGCCCACAGGTCGGGGTGCTGGACGTACACGCCGTAGTTCATGCCGCCCCACAGGACGTCAGCCTGGGGATTGGCCTTCTCGGCGTCGATACGCTCGACGCACTCGCCGGTACCGGCGGAAACCAGGTCGACCTTGATGCCTGTGGCAGCTTCAAACGCCGGGATGATGTTATCGACCTCGGTATCGGAGTTGGGGGAATAGACGACCAGCGTCGTGGAGCCCTGCGGCGCGGCAGGAGCGGCGGGCTCGGCGGGAGCCGGAGCGTTGCCGGAGCCGCTGTCAGCGGGCGCGGCGGGCTCGGCGGGCGCGGGAGTGCTGCCGCCGTTGGAGCAGGCGGCAAGGCCCAGTACCATTACCAGAGTCAAAAGGATACAGAGCAGCTTCTTCATAATTACGGTTTCTCCTTTCATTTTTGCGGGATATTCATCCAAAAGCGAAAGCCTTTGAATAAAAAGAGTATAGCCTTTTTGACCAAAAAATGCAAGGGGGTAAAGCCGCTTTTTCAAAAAACGGTGCATGATGCCGCGCTTGTCCCAAAAAACCGAAAAATGCGGCAAAACGCTCTTGCAATTTAAGTTGGGAGCGCCTACAATCGAAACGAAATCAACCGGACGCCGCGCGCCCGCACGACGGGAAAGGCTGGGTTCGGGACGGCCAAGAAAAGGAGAGAATTGTTATGATCCATGTCGCTTATATCGGTTTCGGCGTCAGCGCACGGGAGTATCACCTCCCCTATGTGGAGAATCGCGACGACGTCAAGGTGAAATACGTCTACCGCCGCGAGGAGGACATTCCTGTTTTCGGCGAGTACGAGCCGTTTTATCCTGAGATCACGTTTACCACGGACCTGAACGCCGTGCTCGGCGATCCGGAGGTGGATCTGGTCGTTGTCAACGCGCCGGACCGTTTCCATGTCCCCTACGCCAAGCAGATATTAAACGCCGGCAAGCACGCGCTGGTGGAGAAGCCTTTCGCGCCCACGGCGGCGGAGGCGCGCGAGGTGTTTGCGCTCGCCAAGGAGAAGGGGCTTATCTGTATGCCCAACCAGAACCGCCGCTTTGACGCGGACTTTCTCGCGGTCAAGGATGTGCTCGCGAGCGGCAAGCTCGGCCAGCTTGTGCGGCTGGAGAGCCACTACGACTACTTTAAGACCAACGGCTGGTATGACCATCTCGGCACGCTCTATAACCTCGGCGTACACACGACCGATCAGATCATCAGCCTGCTCGGCATGCCGGACGAGGTGCGTTACGATGTGCGCAGCATCCACCACCCGGGCGTCGGCGACGACTATTACGACTTGGAGTTTTTCTACGGCAACTGCAAGGCGAGCGTCAATACGAGCATGTGCGTGTCTATCGACTATCCGCGCTTTACGCTCCACGGCACCAACGGAAGCTTCACGCTTCCGCCGGTCATCCACAACTCCGGCAAGGCGAAGGTCGTCGGGCGCCATAAGGTCAGCTTTGATCCCGCGCCGGAGGATCGTTGGGGCACGCTCGTATACTGGAAGGACGGACAGAAGCTCACGGAGAAGGTGCCCGTCGGCTGCGCGCACTATGAGCGCATTTACGACAACCTCATCGATGCGATCGAGCACGGCGCGGAGAAGGTCGTCCGCGACGAGGAGGTCGTCAAGGTGCTGGAGATCCTCGAGGCGGCGACAGAGGTGGCGAAATCATGGAAGAAGTAAGGCTTGGCACCATCGGCTCCGGCGTGATCGTCCACTCCATCCTGGATAACGTTAAACGCACGGACGGTATCCGCCTTGAGGCGGTCTATTCCCGCAGCGGGGAGAAGGGGCGCGCGCTCGCGGACGAGTACGGCTGCGGCAAGGCCTATACGGATATGGATGCGTTTCTTGCGGACGAGGCGGTCAACACGGTCTATATCGCGACGCCGAATCTGCTGCACTACGAGCAGGCGAAGCGCGCGCTGCTCGCGGGAAAGCACGTTTTGTGCGAAAAGCCCTTTGTCACCTTGAGCGCACAGGCGGCGGAACTCGCGGCGATCGCGGAGGAAAAGGAACTTATGCTCGTCGAGATGGCGCCGACCTCGTTTCTGCCGAACTACCGGGCGCTGTGCGAGGCGCTTCCAAAAATCGGACGCGTCAAGCTGGTGCTTGCGAACTACAGCCAGTATTCCTCGCGTTACGACAAGCTTCTCGCGGGGGAACTTCCGAACATCTTTAATCCCGAGTACGCCGGCGGCTGCCTGATGGACATCAACTTCTACAACGTGTACCTCACCGTGGCGCTCTTCGGCAAGCCCAAGGAGGCCGCGTATCACGCGAATCTTTTCGACGGGAAGTACGATACCTCCGGCGTCGCGCTGCTGCGCTACGACGGCTTTACCGCCTCTTGCGCGGGCGCGAAGGACACTTGGGGCGTCAACGCCTATCAGATCGAGGGCGAAAAGGGCTATCTTTACGTCAAAAACGGCAGCAACGGCGTCGCGGAGCTGCGGATCGTGACAAAGAACGGCGAGGAGACGGTCAATCTCCAAAGCGACCCCGACCGCTGGTACTATGAGGTGCAGGAGGTCGCGCGGCTGCTGTGCGCGGAGGACCGCGCCGCGTTCCGTATACGCATGGAGACCACGCAGACGGTGGTCGGCGTGCTCGAACAGCTCCGCGCGAGCGCGGGCATCCGCTTTCCGGGAGACAAGTGAACAAAAGAGAAAAAGCGCCGCGCGATCGCACGGCGCTTTTTTACGGACGGAAGATCACGGCTCGCCGCAGAGCAGGCGCAGCCCTGCGGCAAGCAGCGCGTCCTCCGCGCAAAGCGCGGACAGAATTCCCGAAAGTGGGAACTCCTGCGGTTCCAGCAGCGCACCGCCGAGTGTGAGCAGACCGCGCTGCAAGCAGAGCAGGCGCTCCGCGCCGGTCACGCTGGAGAGCGTGAGCGTATCGCGCGGGGAGAAACCGTAGCCCACGAGCTGCGCGGCATGAAGCGCGGCGGCGAGGGACGTCTCGCTGTCGCCCGGCAGGAGCGCGATCTTCATACGCAGCGCGGCGGGCGGCGGGACGCACACGGCGTCGCGGCAGAGCGCCAGCAGATCCCATGCGCGCCCATCCGCCTCCGCGAGCGCGGAAAACGCCTGCGCATCCTCAATCTCCGCGATTTGGCACAGCGCCCGCGCCTGCGTGCCGATGACCGCGATCTCCATGCTGCATCACCTCAAGCGTATTGTTTGCGTTTTTTCTAAAATCATGCTATAATAACAATAATCCTTGCTATCATCGCACCGGAGCAGAAAGGGAGTGGCTGGATGCAGCCATGGGCGCATTTTAAAACCATCACGCAGCACAGAAACCTTGTGTGCAAATACTGTTTCCGGCTGGGGCTTTACCGGCAGGGGCTGATGCACGACCTGAGCAAGTACGCGCCCGTTGAGTTTTGGCGCGGAGCAAAGTACTATCAAGGCTACCGCAGCCCCAACGACGCCGAGCGCAGGGCGAACGGCGTTTCGCTTGCGTGGCTGCACCACAAGGGCAAAAACCGCCACCACTTCGAGTACTGGATCGACTACTGCATCGGCGAAGACGGCAAGGTTTACATGGGCGGCTGCAAAATGCCGATGAAATACGTGGCAGAGATGTTCTGCGACCGCATCGCGGCGTGCCGCGTCTATCTCGGCGACAAGTATACCGACGCCGCGCCCTATGACTACTATATCAAATCGAAGGGGCACATTCTCATCCATCCCGAGACGAGCGACGAGATCGAACAGATGCTGCTTGTGCTCAAGGAGCGGGGCGAGGACGCCGCGTTTGCCTATGTGCGGGAGCGGCTTCAACAGAAAAACTGAAAATCCGCGCTCAAAGCGCGGATTTTTGACTGTTTGGCACTTGAAAAAGCAATGCTTCTGTGGTAAACTATCATTCGATTTTCAGCCGAAATTGACCAAAGGACGGACAAAAGCTCATGAGCAATCCCTACAAGACCCGCGAAGGCGGCGCGACTGTGACGGTATTTGTGCCATACGACTGCCGGAACAATTGCCCGTTTTGCGTGAATAAACAGGAATACGCCAACTGCGCCGGTTTTTCCGTGGACAAGATCATCGAGAGCATCCGCACGGTGGACGAGATCACGCCGCGCTGCGACGTTGTGTTTACAGGCGGAGAGCCGTTTGCGAACCTCGATTCGCTCCAGCGTATGCTCGACGCCGTTCCGGCGACGCATAAGGTCTATATCAACACGACCTTTCCCGTGCAGCCAGGGTGCAGCGCGCAGGAGATGCTTGATTTTACCGAGCGCAACAAGGACAAGATCTCTTGCATCAACGTCTCCCGTCATGTGGACAAGTACGTCGAGGAGTCGCCGGACGAGGTTGTGGGCGATATCGCGACGCCGACGCGCATCAACTGTGTGCTGTATATGGACTATCCGTCCTATAAGCTTCAGGATTTTGCCGAGCGCTGGCGCGTATACCACATTCCCATCCAGTTCCGCTACGACTATACCGCCACGACGCTTGACAACCTCTACGAGGAGGAGCACGACCCGATCTTGCGGGATCTGCGCGCGCGCTTCGAGTATATGGGCCTTGACGGCTGCCGGATGCGCAACGGCTTCCACTTCCGCTACAAAGATCAGCATATGACCTATCACAAGACCCTGCCGTATTCGACCATCGTGGAAACGGGCGAAGACGGCGTGACTTATGATATCCTCTATGATATCCTCATCAAGCAGAACGGCGCGCTCCATTCCGACTGGACGGGCGTTCCGCTGGATGTGGAGAAGTACCGCAATGTTGTCTACGAGCCATACGACCTGCACGTCATCAATGGAACCGTCGATTTTTAACACAGTAAAAAAGCCCGCCTTCAGGCGGGCTTTTCCTATTATGTGCAGCCTTCTCAAATAAAGCCGCGAAGCAGCTTCATTTGAGAAGCAGCTCGGCGATCTGAACGGTGTTGGTCGCCGCGCCCTTGCGCACCTGATCTCCGCAGCACCAAAGGTTGAGGCCGCGCGGGTCGGTGAGGTCGTCGCGGATACGTCCGACAAACACGATGTCCTGATCCGAGGTGTCGAGCGGCATGGGGTAGACCTTGTTCTTGAGGTCGTCCACGAGCTTACAGCCGGGCGCTTTGGCAATGAGCTCCTTCGCGCGCTCGACAGAGATCTTCTCCTTTGTGCGCAGCACGACGGACACGCTGTGGGAGCGGTAGACGGGTACGCGCACGCAGGTGCACGAGACGTTCAGCTCGGGGAGATGCAAAATCTTGCGCCCCTCGTTCTGCATCTTCATCTCCTCGCTCGTATAGCCCAAATACTGCTCGCCGCCGATCTGCGGGATGACGTTGAAGGCGATCTGGTACTGGAATACGCGCGGCTCAATGCTCTCGCCGCGGCAAAGCGCCTCGGTCTCCGCGCGCAGCTCGTCGATGCCGGCCTTGCCCGCGCCGCTGACCGCCTGATAGGAGGATGCGATGATGGTCTCGATGGGGCTTTCCTTGGCGAGCGCGTTGATGGCGACCATCGTGATGATGGTGGTGCAGTTTGGATTGGAGATGATGCCGCTGTGCCACTTCACATCCTCGGGGTTGATCTCGGGAACGATAAGCGGTACCTTGGGGTCGAGGCGGAAGGCGCTGGAGTTGTCCACGAACGTCGCGCCCGCTTTGACGATGGACGGCGCAAAACGCTCGGCAATGTCGTTTTCCGCCGCGCCGAGCACGATGTCGAGCCCGTCGAAGGCATTGTCGCTCGCCTCAACGATGGTGACGTCCTCACCTTTGAACTTGAGCGTGCTGCCCGCGCTGCGCGCGGAAGCGATGGGGCGAAGCATTGCTACGGGAAAGTTCCGCTCCGCAAGGATCTTCATCATTTCCTGACCGACGGCGCCCGTGGCGCCGAGGATACCTACGTTCACGTTTTTCATCATGCATTCCTCCCAGTATGATTTACGCCGGTTTGTGATTTCTGACAAAGCTGTCGTACAGGACGCGTATCGCCTGCTCGAAGTCCTTTTCCTCCACGCCGACGATGATGTTCAACTCGTCGGGTCCCTGTGTGATCATACGCACGTTTACGCCGTGCCGTCCAAGCGTCGCGAACAGCTTGCCGGACGTGCCGAGGCGGTTCGCCATCTTCCGCCCGACGGCGGCGACGATGGCAATATGCTCCGCCACCGTAATACTATTCGGCTTGAGTTCTTTTTGCAACTCGCCGAGCACCTCATAGAGCCGGTTGCTCACCTCGCTGGCGTTGACCATGAGGGAGACCGTGTCGATGCCGGAGAGGATGAATTCGACGTTGATCTCGTGCTTTTCAAGCACCTCCATGATCTTGAGCAGGACGCCGTGCTCGGACGAGAGGCTGGTCTTGGCGACTGTGATGATGGAAAAGCCCTTTTTTCCAGCGATGCCGGTAATAAAGGTATCGCTTTCGTCGTTCTCGTCCTCGACGGCCTCCATGATCATTGTGCCGGGGTGCTTTGGATCGTTCGTGTTGCGGATGTTGAGCGGGATATGCTTTTCCCGCACGGGGAAGATGGTGCCCTCGTGAAGCACCTGCGCGCCGACGTAGCTCAGCTCACGCAGCTCGTTGTACGTAACGAACGGAATGGGCGCGGGATCGTCGATGATGCGCGGGTCCGCCATCAGGATACCGGAAACGTCCGTCCAGTTTTCGTACACGTCCGCGTCCAGCGCCGCCGCCGCGAGCGCGCCGGTGATGTCGCTGCCGCCGCGGCTGAAGGTTTTGACGTGTCCGTCCGGCATCACGCCGTAGAAGCCGGGCAACACGACGCCGCGCCCGTCCGCCGCGCGGCGCAGCGCCTCGTAGCTTGCATCCTGATCGACGCTGCCGTCGAAGCGGAACTTGACCCAAAGCGCGGAGTCGACAAAGTCGAAGCCGAGGTACGCCGCCATCAGCTTCGCGGAGAAGTATTCGCCGCGCGAGGCGAGTTCGTCCTTTGAGATGCCGTTTTGCATCTTTGTCCACAGCGCGTCGAACTCGGGGTTGAGGTCAATGTCGAGTTTGCAGTCGCGGATGATGTCGTTGTAGCGCCCGCGGATCATGTTGAAGATCTCGTCGCTTGCCACGCCGTAGCGAATGTGCGCTTCACAGAGATAGAGCAGGTCGGTGATCTTGTGGTCGTCCTTGAAGCGCTTGCCCGGTGCGGAGACGACCACGACGCGGCGCGCGGGGTCGGACTGCACGATGGAGCGTACCTTGGCGAACTGGCTGGCGTCCGCGCAGGACGTGCCGCCGAATTTGACTACTTTCAGCATTTTTTTGCTCCCTTACTTTCTGCGCGGGGCGGTCACGCGCGCCATCAGCGCGGTGGGATCGTCCCTGCGATAGCCCTCGTAGACTGCGAACGCCTGTTCGGCGGTATAGTCTCCGAAGAAGATGTATTCGCCGCCCCGGCGGAAAAACCAGCGTCCCTCCGCGCCGCTGTTGTCCACGGCGCAGGGCGCCCAACGGTCGACGTAATAGCTTTCGCAGCCCGCCGCGACCTCCAAGCAGTCCGCGAGCACGTTGGACGCGGTGGGGAAGCCGCCTGCGCCCGCGCCGGAGAAGCTCTGTTTGCC
Organism: Oscillospiraceae bacterium; assembly: GCA_040307975.1. Lineage (GTDB taxonomy): Bacteria > Bacillota > Clostridia > Oscillospirales > Oscillospiraceae > Hominicoprocola. The sequence continues at coordinate 11,571 of JAWRIJ010000102.1, forward strand.
GATGCGCCGCGCGTAAAGCGAGACGAGGTTGCCGGTGCCGTCGGTATGCGCCTCGGGTGCGGAGACGGGGAAAAGCGTCGGGCAGACATACGCCGAGACCTTGTCGCCGTTTTTCTCCGCGCGCGCGATGAGCTTGAATGTAAGCCCTAATTCGGACGCCTTGGCGATATCGGCGCTTGTGATATGCGAAATGCCGATACAGGGCACGTCGTCTTCACGGATGGACACGCCGAAGGCAAGGTTGGCGGAAAGCACGAGTTTTCGCCGCGCGTCGTAGCCCTCCACGTCTGCCGTGGGATCCGCCTCGGCGTAGCCGAGCGCCTGCGCCTCTTTTAAAATGGCGTCGTAATCCGAGCCCTTGTTTGTCATGGCGGAGAGCATGTAGTTGGTCGTGCCGTTGAGGATGCCCTCGACCGCGTCGATCTGGTCCATCTCCGCCGCGCGCGAGAGCGAGACGAGCCACGGGATACCGCCGCCCGCCGCCGCAGTGCAGCGAAGCGAAACGCCGCAGTCCCTTGCGAGCGCGAGCAGCTCGTCATAATGCGCGCACATGAGCTGCTTGTTTGCCGTGACGACATGCTTACCCGCGCGCATCGCCGCGGTAATATAGGAATAGGCGGGCTCCAGTCCGCCCATGACTTCCACAACGGCGTTTACATTCGGATCGCGCACGATCTCGTCGAAATCCGCCGTTACGGCGCAGGAAAGCTCCGGGCGGGGACGGCGCGAGAGCACTACGCTCACATTTATGTCGCTGCGCTCGCAAGCCATCTTATAAAAATGTGAGCCGACCGTGCCAAAGCCCAACAGGGCAACGTTCATATCCTCTCACCTCACTACAGATGTCCGCATCAGAAAAACACTTGACTTTTCCACGAAAACAATATAACATAGAGAAGATTAAAAAACAATAGTGAAATGCTTCACCGAAAACCACAAAATTCGACGGAAAATGCCGGAATCTTTTGGAGGAACTGTACAATGGAGTATCAAAGCACACGCGACCCGTCGCTGCGCGCAAGCGCCGCGGAGGCGATTCTGAACGGACTTGCGCCGGACGGCGGCCTCTATAGTATGCCCACGCTGCGTGGGATACCGTTCGACTGGCGTGGGACGCTCGCGTTTGACACGCAGGGCATGGCGACGGAGATCCTGACGGCGCTGCTGCCGTCCTTTACAAAAGAGGAGATGCGCGCGCTTGTCAAGAAGGCGTACACGGGCAGATTTGAGTCGGAAGACCTGACGCCCACGGCAAAAGTCGGGGACGACACGGTGCTGGAGCTGTTCCGCGGGCCGACGAGCGCGTTCAAGGATGTTGCGCTTTCGATGCTGCCGCAGCTGATGACCGCCGCGCGCGAAAAGTGCGGCGTAACGGATGAGATCCTGATTCTCACCGCGACGAGCGGCGACACGGGCAAGGCGGCAATGGAGGGCTTTTGCGACGTTCCAGGCACGAAGATCATCGTCTTCTATCCGGACGGCGGCGTTTCTCCCGTGCAGAAAGCGCAGATGGCGACGCAGGCGGGAAAGAACGTTTGCGTGTGCGCGGTGCGCGGAAACTTTGACGATGCGCAGACGGGGGTGAAGAATATCTTTTCCGCCGTGACAGAGCAGAGGCTGCTGGACGGAAAGGGCGTGCGTCTCTCGTCCGCGAACAGCATCAATATCGGACGTCTCGCGCCGCAGGTGGTGTACTACTTCCGCGCCTACGCAAACCTTGTAAACGAAGGGCGTATCAAGACGGGCGACAAGGTCGATTTCGTCGTGCCGACGGGCAACTTCGGAGACATCCTCGCGGGCTGGTTTGCGAAAGAGCTGGGACTGCCGGTGGGGAAGCTTGTGTGCGCGTCCAACGCGAACAACGTGCTCACCGACTTTCTTGCGACGGGACGCTATGACAAGAACCGTCCGTTCTACAAGACGGTTTCCCCGTCAATGGACATACTGGTTTCAAGCAATTTAGAGCGGCTGCTGTTTCTGCTCTCGGGCGATGCGGCGCTGGTGAAGCGCCTGATGGCGGAGCTGAAGGAAAGCGGCGCTTATCAGGCGCCGGACGACCTGCTCCAAAAGCTCCACGAGCAGTTTTGGCAGGGCTTTTGCGACGACGAGGGAACGAAAAAGGCAATCGGCATGGTCTGGCGCGAATACGGCTATCTCTGCGATACGCACACGGCGGTCGCGTGGGACGTGGCGCAGCAGTATAAGGCGGCGTGTCCCGGGCATGCCCCCGTCGTCATCCTGTCCACCGCATCGCCGTACAAGTTTCCGGCGGCGGTGCTCGCAGGGCTTGGACACAGCGCGAAGGGCGACGAGTTTGACGTGATGGAGCAGGTGCGCAACGAAACAGGCGTACCGATCCCGAAGAACCTTACGGGTCTGCGCGAGCGCGTGGCGCGGCACAAGGACGTCATCGACAGGGACAAGATGCTCGATTACGTATTGAATAAAGCTGCACAGAAGGAGTGGTTTTGACCGATGAACATTGTCTGCCTCGATATGGAGGGCGTCATCACGCCCGAAATTTGGATCGAATTCTCCCGCGTCAGCGGTATTCCTGAGCTCAGGCGCACGACACGCGACGAACCGGATTACGATAAGCTCATGCGTTTTCGTATGGACACCCTGCGCGAGCATGGACTGGGGCTTCACGAAATTCAAGAGGTTATTGCCGAGATCGACCCGATGCCCGGCGCGAAGGAGTTTTTGGACGAGCTGCGCGAAATGACTCAGGTGCTTATCCTCTCCGACACGTTTGAGGAGTTTGCAAAGCCCTTGCTCCGCAAGCTCGGCTGGCCGACCATCTTCTGCAACGCGCTGGCGGTGGACGAAAAAGGAATGCTCACGGGCGTGAAAATGCGCTGCGAAAAGTCAAAGCTCACGACGGTGAAGGGGCTTCAAAGCATTGGCTTCGAGACCATTGCCGCGGGCGACAGCTTCAACGACCTTGGCATGATCCTCGCGAGCAAGGCGGGCTTTTTGTTCCGCACGACGGAGAAGCTGAAGGCGGATTATCCGCAGCTCCCCGCGTTCGAGGAGTACGACGATTTGCTGCGCGCCATCAAGGATGCGTTGTAAAGAAAAAGGAGGATACTATGGCAAAAGACGTATTGACGGGGCTGCGGGAGTTCCTGCTGGAGAGCCCCGGCTGCTTTCACGCGGTCGCGGCGATCCAAAAGCGGCTCGACGCGGCAGGCTTTATCCAGCTTTCGGAAAAGGAACGCTGGAGCCTCAAACAGGGGAAGGGCTACTATGTCATCCGCGGCGGCGCGTCCATTATTTCGTTCCGGCTGCCCAAGGACAAGCCCGAGTGCTTCCACATCATTGCCTCGCACAGCGATTCGCCCAGCTTCAAGCTCAAGCCAGACCCTGCGCTGTGGTCGGACGGGTTGCTGAGACTGAATGTGGAGGGCTACGGCGGCATGATCCGGCAGTCGTGGTTCGACCGCCCGCTTTCCATCGCGGGGCGTGTGCTGGTGGAAGAAAAGGATAAGCTCTGCCAAAAGCTCGTTTACTTTGACCGAGACCTCCTGATGATCCCCTCGCTCGCGATCCACTTGAGCCGCGACGCAAAGCCGACCGGCGAGCCGGTCAAGATCCAATCGGAGCTGCTGCCCATCCTCGGCGCGACGGACGCGGGGGACTGGACGCGCCTTTTGGAGGAGGCGGCGGACGCGAAGGCGGAGCATATTCTCGGCATGGATCTGTTCCTCACCTGCCGCATGGCGCCGACGGTTTGGGGCGCGAAGAGCGAATTTCTCTCCGCGCCGCGGCTCGACGACCTTGCCTGCGCCTACGGTTCGCTTGTCGGATTTTTGGACGCGGCGCCCAAAGGGCATATCGCGATGCACTGCGTCTTTGACAACGAGGAGGTGGGCAGCCGCTCAATGCAGGGCGCGGAGTCCACGTTCCTCGCCATGACCGCGCAGCGCGTCTGCCGCGCCCTCGGCATGGACGAGGAGGATTACTGCACGGCGGCGGCACGCAGCTTCCTGCTGTCGGCGGACAACGCGCACGCTTTCCATCCGAACTACGCGGGCAAGTATGACCCCGTGAACCGTCCGAAGATGAACGGCGGCGTCGTGCTCAAGCACCATGCGGCGCAGAAGTACACCACCGATGGGGTTTCCGAGGCGGTGTTCAAGAAGTTCTGCCGCGGCTGCGGCGTACCGGTGCAGGAGTATGTGAACCACTCCGACGTTGCCGGCGGCTCGACGCTCGGCAACATCTCCAACACGCAGATGTCGGTGCGCAGCGTGGACATCGGGCTGCCGCAGCTCGCGATGCACTCCGCCTACGAGACGATGGGCGTCGCGGACGAGGGACACCTCGCCAAGCTCGCCAAGGCGTTTTACAGCAAGGACTTGCCGAAAGTGAAGTAAGTCAGAAAAGGCCGTTATATTGGAAAAACACCTGCCTCATGGTATCGAGGCAGGTGTTTTTTCACGGGCGGTTTTGCGCGGCGTCAGCTTTATTTCCGACCTTTGCCGTATCCATTACCAGCCGCAGCAGCATGCGCGCGCCGTCTTCGATCTGCGAAAGCTCCGTGTGCTCGTGGATGTTGTGGCTTACGCCGTCGCGGCAGGGGATGAAGACCATGCCCGTCGGGCAAAGCTCCGCGAACGACATGGCGTCGTGTCCCGCGCCGCTGGGGAGTACCGTGTGGGAAAGCCCCTCCGCTTCGGCGGCGGCGCAAAGCTGCTTTTGCAGGTTTGCGTCGAGGAGGACGGGGTGCTTGATGTCGGCTGTTTTCCACTCACATTCGATGCGGCGGCGCGCGCAGATTTCCTCTGCGTCGCGGCGAATGGACGCCTCCGCACGTGCGACGCTGATTTCGTCGATGCCGCGCAGGTCGAGCTGGAGCGTCGTCGTGCCGGGGACGGCGTTCATCACATTGGGACGGTTTTCGATCGCCCCGACCGTGGCGACAGAGTCGCAGACGGCTTCGTCCCGTCCCGCGCGCTCGACGGCAAGAATGATCTCGGCGGCGGCACACAGGCTGTCCCGGCGAAGCGCCATGGGCGTTGCGCCGGAGTGTTCTGCCATGCCGGACAATGTCAGAACATAGCGGTGCGGCGCGGCAATGGCGCTTACGATACCGACGGCGCAGCCGCGCTCCTGCAACACGCGCCCCTGTTCGATGTGTACTTCCAAATAGCGCGCATAGCCCGTGAGCCGCGCCGTTTTCTCATCGTAGCCGTATTTGCGCAGACGTTCCAAGAGGGGCACGCCGTCGCGTCCGACCGCGCCGCGCAGCGCGCTCTCTTCCAGCGTGCCGGTGACAAGCCCGCTGCCGACGGTGCACAGGCGGAAGTTGCTCGATTCCTCGCAGCGGAACGCCGCGACCGCGACGGGAGCGCCGCAGCCGCGCGCACGCAGCTCACACAGCACAAGGAGTCCCGCAAGCACGCCCGCCACGCCGTCATACTCGCCGCCCTCGATTACAGAATCGAGGTGGGAGCCGATGAGCGTGTAGCCCTCGATATTATCCGGGAAATTCGCGGCGTAGCTGTTGCCGGCGCAGTCTGCCCAAACGCGAAAGCCAAGCTCCCGCGCCGCGTGACGGAAAACCTCGTGCATCCCGTCTTCCGCCTGAGTATAGGCAAGGCGCGTCACGCCGCCGCCCTGCAGCGCGCCGATGGGCGCGAAGCGTGCGAAGAGCTTCGCGAGCATTCCTTTTGCAACCGTCAGTTCCATATAGGATACCTTCCTTTCGACATGCTGCGGCGTTGCAATGAGCGCATGAATATGGTAAAATAAAAATAGCGATATCAAAGCAAGGAGGCGCGAACGATCATGCGTAAACCGATCATTCTGATGAGCTGCGGCACCGATGTCGGCGGCGTACACGCCATTCCGCGGCTGACCATCTACCGCAACTACGCCGAGTCGCTCAACGAGCTGGGCGCAAGAGTGCTCGGCATCACCGATTCCGATGAGACCGCCGCGCACGAGCTGTGCGAGCTGGCGGACGGTTTGCTCCTGACCGGCGGGGCGGACGTGGAGCCCGCACGCTACGGTGAGGAGACAATGCCGGAATGCGGCAAGCCCGACCTTTGGCGCGACAAAACGGAGCTTGCCTATGCCAAGGCGTTTATCGCGGCAAAGAAGCCTATCATGGGCATTTGCCGCGGGATGCAGGTGCTCAACGTCGCGCTCGGCGGTACGCTGTATCAGGACATTTCCGCGCAGATCGGCTTTGAGCATCCGAGCGGCGTCACGCACGAGGCCGTCGCCCGCGAGGGCAGCGACTTGGAGCGCCTTTTCGGCAAGCGATTCATCATCAACAGTTACCACCATCAGGCGGTCAAGGAGCTGGGTTCGGGACTGGTTGCCGACGCCGTGTTTGCGGATGACGAGCGCGTCGTGGAGGCGATGCACCATACGGGACTGCCCATCGCGGCATACCAGTGGCACCCCGAGCGGATGCGCGGGCAAGAGCGCCTGACGAAAGAGGGCCCCGATATGGACGCGCTGTTCCGCCTGTTTCTTGAAACGGTGGAGAAAAATCAAGGATAGGCATACGGGATACCGGCAAGGAAAATTCCTTGCCGGTTCTTTATTTTTCGGGCACGAACATCATACAGAAGGCGACAAACAGCATCGCGCAGCAGCACAATACGGCGCTGATGCCAAACTGCCGCGTCATGAGCGTGCCGAATACGCAGCCGACGACGAACGTGAGGTCGATGCCGTAATAGCGCAGGCTCTTGCGAAGGATGTTCGGATCCTTGTCTTCAAAGTAACGGTTCAGCGTTTCGGTGGCGCTGCGGAGGTTTCCGGTGCACATCGTCGAGGCAAAGACGCTTCCGAGAAATTTGCGGAACGTTTCGACCTGAATGGCGCAGGTGAACGAGACGACAATGTTCGCGGCAATGTTGCTGAGTTCCCCGGAAGGGATGAACGACACGGCGGCGAGCAGGGCGATTTCCACAAGAATAGAAATTTGCCGCCAGTGCAGGCGCCCGCCTTGGAAGCGCTTGCGGATGCGCATGGCGAGCGTTACGCCGACGATGAATGACAAAATAGGCAGCAGGTAGCGGATCGCAAGCAGCCAATGACCGCCCGCGAGCGACATGGCAAGGCGCGCAAAGTTGCCCGTCTGCGCGTTGGCGAACACGTCGTCGCGGCAGACATAGGTGTAGGCGTCTAAAAAGCCGCCGGTGAGCGCGAGCACCACGGCGAGCGGATAGGATTCCGAGGTTTGAACGGGCAAGGTTTTCTGTTCCACGATGTTTCCTTCTTTTACGACAAGAGTGTATTCAGAGAGGTTTTCTTGACGGAAAGGGAGCCGCACCAAAAGGTGCGGCTCCTTTTGAATTGCGTTGCTTACAGAATGCCGGCGGGCAGATAGATCGGGGTGCCGGGGCCGACAGGAATGCCGATGAGCATCCAAATGCCGAGGAAGATAATCCACGCGATCTGAAGGACGATGGCGATGGGGAAGAGGCCCGCGGCCATCGTGCCGATCTGCAGATCCTTGTCATAGTTGCGCTGCGCGACGCTCAGCGTGACCCAAATGTACGGGGACAGCGGCGTGAACGCGTTCGTCGGGGAGTCGCCCAAGCGATAGATAAGCTGCGTGAAGCCGGGGTGATAACCGAGCAGCATCATCATCGGGACGAAGACCGGCGCGAGGATCGCCCACTTAGCGGAGCCGGAGGGGACGAGCAGGTTGATAAGACCCGTCAGGAGGATCAGGCAGACGATCAGACCGAAGCCGGTGAAGCCCGCGTTGCCGAGGGCGGTTGCGCCGTCGATGGCAATGACCGTGCCAAGCTTGGTCCAGCTGAACAGGGCGTTGAACTGTCCGCAGAAGAAGCAGAACGCGATGTACGAACCGCTCAGGCTCATCTGGTGGCTGAATGCCTTGTTGACGTCCTTGCTGTTCTTGAAGCGGCCCGAGGCGAAGCCGAAGACCAAACCGGGGATCGCAAAGAAGAAGAACAGTACCGGAATAAGGTTCGAGAGCAGGAGCGAACCGACGAGCACGCGGCTGCCGTCCTCGTTGATCTTGGCGAGCGGGCCGAAGAAGTAACCGACCAAAATGATGATGAGATAGATCAGCGCGGCGATGCCTGCCTTGCCGAGCGCCTTCTTATCCTTCGGGTCGACGTCCGTCAGCTTGGGAACGTCCACGTCATCACCGGGCACATACTTGCCAAAGCGCTTGTCGACGACAAGGTTGCAGACGGTACCGATGACGATCGCGCACAGGAACGTGGAGGCGAACATGAAGTACCAGTTACAGGAGACGTCGACCGCGAACTTGCCCTCGCCGAGGAAGCCGTCGAGGTTGGTGTTGGTGATGCCCTGAAGCAGAGCGTCCGTGCCGGCGATCATCAGGTTGGCCGAGAAGCCTGCCTGCGCGCCCGCATAGCCGTTGATCATACCGACGACCGGATGCTTGCCCGCGCCGTAGTAAAGAATGGCGGCGATCGGGGGAATAACGACCATCGCGGTATCGGAGGCAAGGTTGCCGATCGTACCGACAAGGGCGATGACATAAGCGAGGATCGCAGGGGGGATGTTGCGCAGCTTGTCGTTGAGGAGCGTCATGATGAGACCGCCCTCTTCGCACAGACCGATAGCGAGCGTCATCGTGATGACGAGGCCGAGGGGGGCGAAGCCAGTGAAGTTCTTGACCATGTTGGACAGGAACCATTCAAGGCCAGCGGTGGAAAGCGGATTCTGGACCTTGACGACTTCCTGCGTGGCGGGGTTGAGCGCTTCCATGCCGGCGGCGGCGCACAGGGCGCTGATGACGGCGATGATCACGAAGAGATAGATGAACATGATGACCGGGGGCGGCAACTTGTTACATACTCTCTCCAGACCGTCCAGGAACTTGTCGAGCCAGGTCTTCTTGGTGAGGCTGTTGGATGGCATTTTCTTTCCTCCTTCATTTTTCTCCGTCTGTTTGGGGCGCTTCTCAATTCAAAAGGGCTCCTTTCGGAAACCTTTTGTGCAAAATTGGCAAACCCCACCCTCAGGATATGGCAATTTTAACATTTCTGCATCAAAAGGGCAATGGGCTTTTAAAAAAAAACGCGTACCTGTTCAAACTTTGTTCACAATATGCAAATCTGTGCGAAAATATTTGCTATAATGCCAAATGTTTGTTTCCGCCTTTTCTTTCGCGGCGGGTTATGATATGCTATAAGCACATATCTATGGCGTTTTAGCGCATTTTAAGCGAAATCGCGCCAATCGGAGGCACTATGGAGAAACTGTTCGGTTCTTGGTTCGATGCGGAGGGCTTCAACGTTTGGAAGCTGCATACCGTATGGGATTACGTGTTCTTTTTCCTGATCATCGCCGTCGGCATCGGCCTTATCAAGCTTGCCATCCGCGTCATGGACGCACGCCGCGATATGCCGCACGCGCTCGCACGCACCGCGAAAGCGCTCAAACGCGCGGGCGGGGCGGGTACGGAGTGCTATCTGAACAAAACCGTCCGTTCCAAAAAAGACGAGCAGTTCTATGAGCTGATCGCCGTGCTGCCGGACAAGGTGGTGGCGGTCAAGGTCTTCCCGTTTGGCTTGCAGATATTCGGCGGAGTGAACGAGCCGCGCTGGCGCTTTTGCTTCAACAAGGACGAGCGCTGGGCGGACAATCCGCTGCCGGCGCTTGAGGAGCAGAAAGTTGTGCTCAACCGCATCTTTATGCGCGCGGGCGTCAAAAACGTGCCGGTTGAGACGCTGATCGTCTTTGCCGACAACTACGGCACCGCGCAGTTCAAGATCGACGGCGTGCGCGAGTGTGTCGCGGTGAGCTACATTAAAAAATGGCGTAAGGATACGAAAAAGGAGACCAAGCTCGAAGCGCGCGCGGTCAAGGCCGCGTTGGAGGCGGCGTTTGCAGAGAATACCGACAATTAAAATATATGGAAAGGGGCATACGAACATGATCCAAAAAGAGCGACTTCTGCAGGAGTTCCTCGAATTCGTCCAAATCGACAGCGAGAGCGGAAACGAGCGCGCCATGGGCGAGAAGCTCGTGGAGGTGCTTCGTGGTCTCGGTCTTGAGGTCAAGACCGATAAAGCGGGAGAAACTTTTGGGTCCAACGGGTTTAATGTTTTTGCGCGATTGCCCGGCAGCATGGCGGGCGAGCCGTATGTGATGAGCGCGCATATGGATACCGTCGTTCCGGGCGTCGGCATCAAGCCGTTCGTTAAGGACGGCGTCATCTACAGCGGCGACGACACCATCCTCGGCGGCGACGACAAATCCGGCATCTGCGGTATTTTGGAGGCGGTGCGCGTTATTTTGGAAAAGAAGCTGCCTCACCGCGAGGCGGAGATCGTCTTCTCGATCGGGGAAGAGGGCGGCATGCGCGGCGCGAAGGCGTTCGACACGACGCAGCTTAAAGCGAAGCGCGCTTATGTCTTTGACTCGAGCGGCGACGTGGGTAAGATCATCGTCGGCGCGCCGGGGCAGATCAAGATCTTCGCGGACGTGGTCGGCCGCCGTGCGCACGCGGGACTTGCGCCGGAGGAGGGCGTCTCCGCCATCCAAGTTGCCGCGCACGGCATCGCTAAGATGAATCTGCTGCGCATCGACGAGGAGACCACCTGCAACATCGGTACGATCAAGGCGGAATACGCCACCAACATCGTGCCCGACCGCGTCAGTCTGATCGCGGAGGTCAGGAGCCGCAACCTCGATAAGCTCAACGCGCAGGCAGACCACATGAAGAACTGCCTGCAAACCGCCTGCGACGATTTCGGCGCGACGCTGGAGTGCGAGCTGCGCACGAACTACGTCTCCTACAACGTACCCAACGACAGCGCGGTGGTGACGGATGCGCTCGCCGCAATGGAACGTATCGGCGTCAAGGGCTTCACCGCGCTCGGCGGCGGCGGCAGCGATGCGAACGTCTATAACCAGAAGGGCCTGCAGGCGGTGGTGCTCGGCACGGGCATGACCAAGGTGCATACGACGCAGGAGACGATCACCGTCGCGAACCTCGAAAACACAGCGCGTCTCGCGCTAGACCTGTTGACGCACTGAAGGGAAGGAGAGAACGATGGCGTTTGACCGCATTGACATGCCGGCATTTGAACGCGAGCTGATTTCGCTGCGCCGTGAGTTCCACCGCTATCCCGAGTCCGGCTGGACAGAGTTCCGCACGACCGCGCGCATCATTACGGAGCTGGAGAAGCTGGGGTTGAGTGTCCGTTTCGGCCCCGAGATCCATGTGCGTGAGAAGATGCACGGCCTTCCTTCGGACGAAGTGCTGGAGGCGTGCTGGCAGCGCGCGATGGAGGAAACGGACCGCCCTGATTTGGTTGAGAAGATGCGTGGCGGCTACACCGGCTGCATTACGACCATCGAAGGCGCGCTGCCGGGACCGACCGTCGGCATCCGCGTGGACATCGACTGCAATGACGTGGAGGAGGCGGACGACCCCAAACACGTTCCCTCCGCAGAAGGGTTCCGCTCCACGCACAAGAACTGCATGCACGCCTGCGGACACGACGCGCACACCGCCATCGGCATCGGAACGGCGCGGCTGCTGTGCGCTTACCGCGAGGAAATGCGCGGCAAGGTGATCCTCGTTTTCCAGCCCGGCGAGGAGGGGCTGCGCGGCGCGGCGAGCCTGACGGCGACGGGGGCGTTTTCCGGGTGCGACTACTTCTTCGGCGCGCATGTGGGGCTCATCCCCAACCAGCGCGTGGGCGTCGTTGCTGCGAGCGGGCACGGGTTCCTCTCCAGCACAAAGCTTGACGTGACGTTTACGGGCGTCCCGTCCCATGCGGGCGCGTCGCCGGAACAGGGCAAGAATGCGCTGGCCGCGGCGGCGACCGCTGTGCTGAATCTGCTCGCCATCCCGCGCCACCACGACGGCGCGAGCCGCATCAACATCGGAACGCTCCACGGCGGGACGGGCCGCAACGTAATACCCGCGAAGGCGGTGATGACGCTGGAGACCCGCGGCGGCACGCGGAAAATCAACGAGTACATGGAGACTGCGGCGCGGCGTGTGTGTCAGGCTGCGGCGGAGATGTACGAGTGCGGCTGCGACA
>JAWRIJ010000103.1:0-9873 GCA_040307975.1 Oscillospiraceae bacterium
TCTCCTCGTCCATGCCGAGGTCAAGGAGCACGATGCGGCGAAAGCCGCCGTATTCGTAACGTGAGCGCGTCAGCGTCCGCACCGTCGCCTCCAGCCCCGCGCCCTCGCCCTCGCGGCAGGGCACCACGGCGAGCGCGTCCAGCATGACGCGCCGGCGCGGATGCAGAATCGCCGAGAGCAGCAGCATCAGCACCGTCAAAAGCCCGATCGCCGCGAACGCGGCGAGAACGCCGTCCTCCAAAAGCTGCATGGTATCACCTCAAAACAGCTTATGCGAGGGGAAATGCCGCCGTTACTTGAGCAGTTTTTTCAAATACTGGCCGGTGTAGGATTTTTTGACCTTCGCGACCTGCTCGGGCGTGCCCTTGGCGACGACCGTGCCGCCGCCGCTCCCGCCCTCGGGACCGAGGTCGATGAGATAGTCGGCGCTTTTGACGACGTCGAGGTTGTGCTCGATGACGAGCACCGTGTTCCCCGCGTCCACAAGGCGCTGCAAAACGGACAGCAGCCGCCGCACATCGTCGGCGTGGAGACCCGTGGTCGGCTCGTCGAGGATGTAGATGGTGCGGCCCGTCGCGCGCTTAGAAAGCTCGGTCGCGAGCTTGACGCGCTGCGCTTCGCCGCCGGAGAGCGTCGTGGACGACTGCCCGAGCCGGATGTAGCCGAGGCCCACGTCATAGAGCGTGCGGAGCTTTGTCGCAATCTTCGGAAGGTCGCGGAAGAACTCCAGCGCCTCCTCCACGGTCATGTCGAGCACATCCGCGATGTTTTTGCCCTTGTAGCGCACCTCCAGCGTCTCGCGGTTGTAGCGCTTGCCCTTGCAGACCTCGCAGGGAACGTAGATGTCCGGCAGGAAGTGCATCTCGATCTTGAGCTGCCCGTCGCCGGAGCACGCCTCGCAGCGCCCGCCGCGCACGTTGAAGCTGAAGCGCCCGTTCGAGTACCCGCGCGCCTTGGCGTCCGGCGTGGAGGCAAAGAGGTCGCGAATGTCGTTGAAAACGTTCGTGTATGTCGCGGGATTGGAGCGCGGCGTGCGCCCGATGGGCGCCTGGTCGATGCAGATGACCTTGTCGAGGTACTCCTCGCCCTCGATGGCAGTGTGTTTTCCCGCGTGTACCTTCATGCGGTTGAGGTCCGCGCCGAGCTTTTTGTAGAGGATCTCGTTGACGAGCGAGGACTTGCCGCTGCCCGAAACGCCGGTGACGCAGGTGAACGTGCCGAGCGGGATGGAAACGTCGATATCGCGGAGGTTGTTTTCCTTCGCGCCGCGCACGACGAGGAATTTGCCGCTCCCCTTGCGCCGCGACGCGGGGACAGCGATCTTCATCTTGCCGGAGAGGTATTGCCCCGTGAGCGAGCGCGGGTTTGCCATAACCTCCTCCGGCGTGCCCGCCGCGACGATCTCGCCGCCGTGGACGCCGGCGCCGGGGCCGACGTCCACGATGTAATCGGCGGCGCGCATCGTGTCCTCGTCGTGCTCGACGACGAGGAGCGTGTTGCCGAGGTCGCGCAGGCGGCGCAGCGTTGCGAGCAGCTTGTCGTTGTCGCGCTGGTGCAGGCCGATGGAAGGCTCGTCGAGGATGTATAAAACGCCCATCAGGCTCGACCCGATCTGGGTCGCGAGCCGGATGCGCTGCGCCTCGCCGCCGGAGAGCGACGCGCTCGCGCGTGAGAGCGTCAGGTACTCAAGCCCCACCGAGCGCAAAAAGCCGAGGCGCGCCTTGATCTCCTTCAAGATGCGCTCGCCGATGCGCATTTGCTGATCCGTGAGGGTGAGGTTTTCGATGAAGTCGAGCGCATCTACCACGGATTTGTCCGTGTAATCGGCGATGTTCATGCCGCCGACCGTGACCGCGAGCGCCTCACGGCGCAGGCGCTTACCCTTGCACGCGGGGCAGGGGCACTCGGACATGCACTCCTCCAGCTCCGCGCGCACACTGTCGCTCTGCGTTTCCTTGTAGCGGCGCTCTAGGTTGTTCACCACGCCCTCGAAGGGCTGGAAGAGCTTGCCCTTGCCGCGCGGCTGGTCGAACTCCAGCTCCAGCTTTTCACCCCTCGTGCCGTAGAGGATGACGTCCATCACCTCGCTCGGGAGCTTTTCCACCGGGTCGCGAAGGGAGAACTTGTACTTTTTGGAAAGCGCGTCGAAATACATGCGCGAAATACCGTCGCCGCGCACGTTGTTCCAGCCCGACGCCGTGATCGCGCCGTCGAGGATGGAGAGCGACGGGTTGGGGATGACGAGCTCAGGGTCGACGCGCAGCTGAAAGCCGAGACCGGTACATTCGGGACACGCGCCAAAGGGGTTGTTGAACGAGAACATGCGCGGGGCGAGCTCCTCAATGGACACGCCGCAGTCCTCGCAGGCGTAGTTCTGCGAAAAAAGGATGTCGCGCTGCTCCTGAATGACGTTGACGAGTACCAGCCCGCCGGAGAGCGACGACGCGGTCTCGGCGGAATCCGTCAGGCGGTGGACGACGTCGGGGCGGAGAATGAGGCGGTCGACGACGATTTCGATGTTGTGCTTCTTGTTTTTGTCGAGCTTGATCTCCTCGTCGAGCTCGTACATGCTGCCATCCACGCGCGCGCGGACGTAACCCGATTTGCGCGCGTCCTCAAAGATCTTGGCGTATTCGCCCTTGCGCCCGCGGACGACGGGCGCCATGACCTGCACGCGCGTTCCCTCGCCGAGCGCCATGACCGATTCGATGATCTGGTCGATGGTCTGCTGGCGGATCTCCTTGCCGCAGTTTGGACAGTGCGGCGTGCCGACGCGCGCCCAAAGAAGGCGCAGATAGTCGTAGATCTCCGTGACCGTGCCGACCGTCGAGCGCGGGTTCTGCGAGGTGGTCTTCTGGTCAATGGAGATGGCGGGAGAAAGCCCCTCGATGTAGTCCACGTCGGGCTTTTCCTTCTGCCCCAAAAACATGCGCGCGTAGGAGCTGAGGCTCTCGACGTAGCGGCGCTGGCCCTCGGCGTAGATGGTGTCGAACGCGAGGGACGACTTGCCGGAGCCGGAGAGCCCCGTGATGACGGTGAGAGAGTCGCGCGGGATTTCCACGTCAATGTTCTTGAGGTTGTTTTCCCGCGCGCCCTTGACGAAGATCTTACTGTTCATAAACGCTCCTCTATGTGATGATATCCGCGGTCTCCGCGCCGAGCAGATCCAGCAGCGCCCTTGGCGCAAGTTCGACCTGACAGCCGATCTTTCCCGCGCTGATAAAGACCGTTTCACAGCCTGTGACCGCGTTGTGGAAAACCGTGGGAAGGCGCTTCTTCATACCGATGGGCGAGCAGCCGCCGCGGACATAGCCCGTGAGCGGCAAAAGCTCCTTCACCGCGATCAGCTCGACGGACTTCTCCCCCGCCGCCTTCGCCGCTTTCTTGAGGTCGAGCGATTCCGCCACGGGGATGCAGAATACGCGGAGCTGCCCGCTTGCGCCGCGCGCGACCAGCGTTTTGTAGATGCGCGCTACGTCCTGCCCGAGCGTTTCGGCGATGTGCAGGCCGTATTCCCGGTCGCCGAGCGGGCTTTCCGTCTCCTCATAGGCGTGCGCGGCGTAGGATATTTTTTTCTGCTCCAAAACGCGCATCACGTTGGTTTTTTCTTCCTTATGCTTTGCCATGCGGCCGATCCTCCTTTGCCAGCAGTATCGCGCCGCCGAGAACAAACAGAATGCCGAGCAGCACCCAAACGCTCAGGGCTTCCTGAAACAGCGCGACGCCGAGCAGCGCCGCCGTCACCGGCTCGACGTTTGCAAGAATGGCGGCCTTGCCGCCCTCGACGCCCTCAAGCCCCTTGGTGTAAAAGAGATAGGGCAGCACCGTCGCGACGACGACCAGCCCCGCCGCGCCGCCGACGCCCCGCGCCGTCGCAAGCGCGGGGAGAAGCGTATCCGCGTCGAAGAACACGAGCGAGCCGAGACCCGCGAACACGAACGTCCAGTAGGTCATCGTGTAGGTGTCGTAATGCTCAAGGCCGTAGTGCGCGAAGATGGTGTACGTCGCGTAGCAGAACGCGGAAGCGACGCCGAACGCGAGCCCGCGCCACGAGGCGGTCAGCTCGCCCCCGACGGCGCCGGAGACAAACGCGCAGCCGAGCAGGGACAGGAAGAGCGCCGCGAGCTTGCGGCGCGTGACGGGCGCTTTCCACAAAAGCGCGCTCATCACAACGACCATCGACGGCGCGAGATAGAGCAAAATCGCCGCCACGGCGAGCGAACACTCCATCTGGCAGTTGAAGTAGACCCACGAGAGCGTGAGGATGCTGAGCAAGCCGCTTCCCATGAAAATGGGCAAATGCTTGCGCTTCACGCGAAAAACCTCGCGGTGGCGAAGCGCGAACACGAGCGTCAGAAGCACGAGGCTGAAAAAGTTCCGCACGAACACGCGCCCCGCCATATCCGCGCCCGCGGCGGCGAGCAGCCGGTTGAACACGCCGATGAAGCCCCAGCACACCGCGCCGAAAATGACGAAAAGATAGGAGAGATATTTTTTCATGGGCGGCGTCAGTTCGTCTCCTTCCGAAGCTCGATGATGCGGTCGCGCAAAATGGCGGCGTACTCGAATTCCAGCATTTTGCTCGCCTCCTGCATTTCCTTTTCCAGCCGGCGGATCTGCTCGTCGCGCTCGCGCTCGGAGAGCTTGCGCTTGCCGCGGCGGCGGGCGGATTCCTCCTCCTTCTTGCTGATCTCCAGCACCTCGCGGATGTCCTTGCGGATGGTCTGCGGCGTGATGCCGTGCGCTTTGTTGTACGCGTCCTGGATGGCGCGGCGGCGTTCCGTTTCGTCGATGGCGTTTCGCATCGACGGCGTCACCGTGTCGCCGTAGAGCACGACCAAGCCGTCCGCGTTGCGCGCCGCGCGGCCGATGGTCTGGATGAGCGAGGTTTCGGAGCGCAAAAAGCCCTCCTTGTCCGCGTCGAGGATGGCGACCATCGAGACCTCGGGCAAATCCAAGCCCTCGCGCAGCAGATTGATGCCCACGAGCACGTCGAATTCGCCGAGGCGCAGGTCGCGGATGAGCTCCATGCGCTCAAGGGTCTCGACGTCGGCGTGCATGTAGCGCACCTTGATGCCCACACCCTTTAGGTACTCGGTCAGATCCTCCGCCATTTTCTTCGTGAGCGTCGTGACGAGCACGCGCTCGTCGCGCTTTGCGCGCGCGTTGATCTCGCCGAGCAGGTCGTCGATCTGCCCCTCGACGGGCCGCACCTCGACCTTGGGGTCGAGCAGCCCCGTCGGGCGGATGACCTGTTCGACGATCTGCCCCGCGCGCTCGCGCTCGTAATCACCGGGCGTCGCGGAGACGTAGATGCGCTGGTGGACGCGCTGCTCGAATTCCTCGAACTTGAGCGGCCGGTTGTCAAACGCGCAGGGCAGACGAAAGCCGTATTCGACGAGGCTCTGCTTGCGCGCATGGTCGCCGTTGTACATGGCGTGGACCTGCGGCAGCGTGACGTGGCTTTCGTCCACGAACAGCAGGAAATCCTTGGGAAAGTAGTCAATGAGCGTCATCGGCGGCGAGCCGACCGGGCGGCCGCCGATCACGCGGGAATAGTTCTCGATGCCCGTGCAATAGCCGAGCTCCCGCATCATCTCGACGTCGTAGCGCGTGCGCTGGTGGATGCGCTGCTCCTCCACCGCCTTGCCCTGCTCGCGGAAGTACGCCTCCCGCTCGGCAAGCTCTGTTTCGATCTCACCGATGGCGCGCTCCATCTTGTCCTTGGTCGTGACATAGTGCGAGGCGGGATAGATGACCGTGTGCGTCAGCGTCCTGAGGCTCTGCCCCGTCGTGGGCTGGAACTCGGAAATGCGGTCGATCTCGTCGCCGAAGAACTCCACGCGCACCGCGCGGTCGCGCCAGTAGGCGGGGTAGATCTCGACCGTGTCGCCGCGCACGCGAAAGCGGTTGCGCTCGAAGGCGACGTCGTTGCGCTCGTAGCGATCCTCGATCAATCGCCGCAACAGCTCGTCGCGGTCGAGGGTTTGCCCTGGGCGCATGGAGATCATCAGCTTCGCGAAGTCGTCCGGCTCGCCGAGGCCGTAGATGCAGCTCACCGACGAGACCACGATCACGTCCCGCCGCTCCAGCAGCGCGCAGGTCGCGGAGAGGCGCAGGCGGTCGATCTCGTCGTTGGTGGACGCGTCCTTGGCGATATACGTGTCGGTATGGGGAATGTACGCCTCGGGCTGGTAATAATCATAGTAGGAGACGAAGTACTCTACCGCGTTTTCGGGGAAGAACTCCTTGAACTCGCTGCAAAGCTGCGCCGCGAGCGTTTTGTTGTGCGCCAGCACGAGCGTCGGGCGGTTGATCTTTTCAATGACGCTCGCCATCGTGAACGTCTTGCCAGAGCCGGTGACGCCGAGGAGCACCTGCTCGTCCAGCCCCATGTTGACGCCGCGAACGAGCTTTTCGATCGCCTCCGGCTGGTCGCCGGTGGGCTGAAAGGGGGCGTGTAACTTGAAATCCATGAAAGCCTCCTAGAGAGGGGGTAATAGTCCGTTGTCGCGCAGCGACACAAAGTCGTCGTCCGCGACGATGATGTGATCGACGAGCGTAATGCCGACGGTGCGCAGCGCGTCATAGGCCGTCAGCGTGGTCGTATTGTCGTCCGGCGAGGGCAGAGCGATGCCGCTGGGATGGTTGTGTGCGAGCGCGACGGCGCTCGCGTGGCAGTGCAGCGCGTTTTCCACGATGCATCGCATATTGATGTGTACCGCGTCCACGCTGCCCTCGGCAAGCTTATAGCAGCGAAGGAGCTTGCCCTTTGCGTCGAGGCACGCCTCATAGAAAACCTCCTGCCTCGCGCCGAAAAACAGACTGCAAAAATAGCGCCCGAGGCGCTCGGCGTCGCAGAGGACGACGTCGTCCTTGCCGGAGACCATGTGTACGCGGCGGACAAGGGGAAGGATCAGCGTCAGGAGCGTTGCGGTGTGCTCTCTGACGCCGTCGACCTTCTCCAGCTCCTCCGGCGGCGCGGCGAGGACCGCGTCCAGCGAGCCAAAGCGGTCGATCAGCCGGTGTGCGAGGGGATTCACATCTCCCTGCGGGATCGCATAAAAAAGCAGCAGCTCCAGCACCTCATGGTCAGCAAAGGCGTCCAGCCCGTGCTCGCGGAACTGCTTCTTTTTGCGTGCCCTGTGCCCGTCGTGTACGCCCGCCATGCCGCTGCCTTCTTTCCGAAAAATAAGTATCCTATATGGTATCATAAATGAAACGCTTGTTCAAGTTCATTTTATAAAAATATTTGCGAAAAAAATCGGTTTTCCGCAAAAGGGTCTTTACAAAACGGAAAAGCAAGGCTATAATTTGCAAACGAATCGCAAATTGGGAAAGGGGGGCGGCGTTGAAATGAGACGCATCGTGGCGGCGCTGATGTTGTGCGCGCTGTGTCTGACGGGCTGCGCCGCGCCGCCGGGAACGGCGAAGGACGGGAAGCTGCGGATCGTGACGACGCTGTTTCCCTATTACGATTTTGCCCGCGCCGTCGCGGGCGACAGGGCCGAGGTTACGCTTCTGCTCGTACCGGGGCGCGAGGCGCACAGCTTTGAGCCGACGCCGCTTGACGCGGTGGCCGTCTCCCGCGCGGACGTGTTTGTTTACAATGGCGGCGAGAGCGAGGAATGGGTGAAAGACCTGCTTGACGCCGCGGGCGAGAACATCGGCGCGGTGGTGCGCATGATGGACTATGTGGACGCGCGCGAGGAGGAGTTCGTCGAGGGTATGCAGGGCGCGGAAGAGGACGAGGACAGCGACGAGCTCGAATACGACGAGCATATCTGGACGTCGCCGAAAAACGCCGCGGCGCTGTGCGCGGCGCTGTGCGAGCGCCTGTGCGAAGCCGACGCCGCGAACGCGAACGCGTACCGCGAAAACTGCGCGGCTTATGTTGCGCGGCTCGATGCGCTGGACGAGAGGTTTGGCGCATTGCGCGCAAACGCGAAACGCGATTTGTTGATATTCGCCGACCGCATGCCGCTGCTGTACTTTTGCGAGGAATACGACCTGCGCTATCGCGCGGCGTTCCACGGCTGCTCAAGCGATACCGAGCCGAGTCTTGCGACACTCAAGTTTCTCGTTGACAAGACGGTGGATGAGGGCGTGCCCGTTGTGTATACGGTCGACCTCGACAGCCGCAGGATCGCCGAAGCGGTCAGCGAGGCGACCGGCGCGGGCATTGAAACGCTGTGGTCGCTGCAAACGGTCTCCCGCGCGGATTTTGACGCGGGCGAGACTTACGTTTCGATGATGGAGCGCAACCTGAAAGCGCTTGAAAGAGGATTGACATGATGGAAGAAAACGTATTGCTCGCGTGCCGTGACGTGAGCCTCGGGTATGAGCACAAGCCGTTGCTGGAGCATCTCGACTTTGCGGTGAGATCCGGCGATTACGTCGCGGTGCTCGGCGAAAACGGCTCGGGCAAGTCGACGCTTTTAAAGAGCCTGCTCGGACTGACGCCGCCGCTCGCGGGCGAGATCGAGCGTCCGGCGCAGAAGGCGGGGCAGCTCGGCTATCTCCCGCAGCAGACGCCCGCGCAGCGCGATTTTCCCGCCACGGTGGAGGAGGTCGTGCTCTCGGGCTTTCTGAACCGAAAGGGCTTCCGCTTCGGCTATTCGGGCGCGGAGAAGTCCGCGGCGCTGATGCGCATGGGCAAGCTCGGTATTCTGGAGCTCAAGGACAAGTGCTACCGCGAGCTCTCCGGCGGGCAGCAGCAGCGCGTACTGCTTGCGCGCGCCCTGTGCGCGGCGAACGGACTGCTCATCCTCGACGAACCCGTGACGGGGCTCGACCCCGCCGCGTCGCAGGATCTCTACAAAACGCTGCGGTATCTGCACGATCGGGAGGGCGTGGCGATCCTGATGGTCACGCACGACGTTTCCGCCGCGCTGCGCGAGGCGAAGACGATCCTGCACATCGGGCAGAAGCGCTGGTTCTACGGTACGGTCGAGGAATATTTGCGCGACGAGAGCGGAAAACGGTTTGGGGGTGCGCGGAAGTGAGCCTTTTACTTTCCATGTTCACCTACCCGTTCATCGTGCGGGCGTTCGTCGTCGGCGCGCTCGTGTCGCTGTGCGCGGCGCTGCTCGGCGTGCCGCTGGTGTTGAAGCGCTATTCGATGATCGGCGACGGGCTTTCCCACGTCAGCTTCGGCGCGCTTGCCGTGGCGCTTGCCTGCGGCTTCGCGCCGCTGTGGTTCTCGATCCCGCTCGTGATGCTCGCGGCGTTTTTCCTGCTGCGCATCGCGGAAAGCTCCCGCGTCAGCGCGGACGCCGCCATTGCGGTGCTCTCCGCCTCGGCGCTTGCCATCGGCGTGATCGTCACCTCGCTCACCACCGGCATGACCACCGACGTCGACAGCTACATGTTTGGCAGCATCCTCGCCATGTCGCGCGCGGACGTGGCGCTGAGCGTGACGCTCGCGGCTTTCGTGCTGGTGCTGTTTGTCGCGTTCTATCACCCGCTTTTCGCCGTCACGTTCGACGAGGGCTTTTCCCGTGCGACGGGCGTGAAGGTCGGGACGTACAAGACGCTTTTGTCCCTGCTCACGGCGCTGACCGTTGTGATCGGGATGCGCATGATGGGCGCGATGCTCATTTCGTCTCTCGTCATCTTCCCGGCGCTTTCGGCGATGCGCGTCTTTAAGCGCTTCCGCTCGGTGGTGCTGTGCGCGGGCGTGCTCGCGGTCGCATGCTTCTTTCTGGGGCTGACGGGCTCGTACCTGCTCTCCACGCCCGTGGGCGCGACGGTCGTTGTGTGCGACCTTGCGGCGTTCCTCGTCTGCGCGGTGGTCGGGCGGCGATAAAAAACGCGCTAAAAAAAAGAAACGCCGCTTGCATTTTAAGCGAGCGGCGCTTATAATGTCCCGCG
>JAWRIJ010000104.1:0-11649 GCA_040307975.1 Oscillospiraceae bacterium
AAAAAGGGGAGGCTCGAAAGAGCCTCCCCTTTGACGCGTCAGGCGTTGATCTGCTCCCACGCTTCGTCAAACCTTGCCTCCCGATACGCCTTGTCTTTGCCCAAATAGAGCCGGTACTCCATCGCGCCCGGCAGGGCGCGCGCGGGGGAAAAGCCATAGCTCGCCGCGCATTTGAGGGCAAGAGCGTCGTCGTGCGGGATGACCGCGCCGAGCTCTCCGCAGCCGTGCGCGCGGGCATAGGAGACCGCCTGCCCGACAAGACGGACGCCAAAGCCGTGCCCCTGTGCGTGGTTTTCGAGATGGAACTCGCCGATGCGCGCGACGCCGTCGTCGCCGCGCTCGACCGAGAGCGCGCCGGCAAATGAGTCTCCCTGCACGACCTCGAAGCGACCCGCCCGCTTCGGGTCAGGACGAAACCAAAGCCCGGGCTCTGTGCCGTCCTTGCTTTTCGTCCACATCTGCTTGCGCAGTGTCGTCAGCTCGTCGTTGAGGTGCGAAGCGTCGTCGCGATACATGACATGCAGTCCGGTTTCGTCCGCTTCGACCTTTGTCACCGCCGTATTTTCGCCGTGACGCGTCTTGTCGACGTCCGCGACAGACAGCCCCTGCAGCGTGCCGACGAGCAGCCGCAGCGCCATGCCGTGCGAGAACACCGCGACGGTCTCGTCAGGATGCGCGGCGACGATGCCGTTCAGCGCGCGGAGCATCCGCGCTTGAACCTGCGTCATGCTCTCGCCGCCCGCGACGTGCCAGTTCCCCGCGTCGGTGTTGAATTTGACAAGGCGCTCGTGGTCAAACTTTGTAAGATACGTCCACGTTTTGTCCTCCCACTCGCCGATGCCGACCTCGCGCAGCTCCGGCGTGGTGTGCAGCGGCAGACCGTGCACGCGCGTTATGGCGAGCGCGGTGGTTTGGGTGCGCGTGAGGTCGCTGGAGTACACGGCGTCGATGCGCTCGCGCTCAAAGCGCTTCGCAAGCGCCGCGATCTGCCGGTAGCCGCGCGCGGTAATGGTTGAGTCGTAGTGCCCGTGCGCGCGGCGGAACAGGTTGCCCTCCGCTTCCGCGTGCCGAATCAGATAAACGGTCGTCATAGTCGCAGCCTCGCTTCTTGTTCTGTTTCTCCAAACATTATGGCTGCATTTCCACGTTTTGGCAAGAGGCACAGCGTATTTTTTACGCATGACGGAGCATACTTTTCGCGTGGACAAAGGAGTGTGATGAGAATGGAAACCACCGCTTTTCTGCGCGGTGCAGGCGTCGGCGCGGTCGCCGGCGCGACGATCGGCGCGCTGATCGCGGCAAATCGCGGCTCCATGCGAACGGGTGTCGGCCGCGCCATGCAGCACGCCGGCGCAGCTATGGACGAGGCGTTGTACGACTTCATGCGCACGATGCGATGATACGGAAAGGGGGAACGCAGGCGGCGTTTCCCCTTTTTCCGCGCGTTTTGACGAAAAGAGAACGAAAAGAAAAATAGTTCTTGACAAAGGGCGCGCCATCTGCTAATATTGGCGTGCTGTGGAAATCGTGACTGTGGAAACGCCGCATCGGACGTGCTGGTATAGCTCAGTTGGTAGAGCAGCTGATTTGTAATCAGCAGGTCGGGGGTTCGAGTCCGTCTACCAGCTCCAACCTCTTCAAGCAGCGAAGGGCTGCAAAAATCGAATATGGAGGAGTTCCCGAGTGGCCAAAGGGGGCAGACTGTAAATCTGTTGTCAGTGACTTCGGTGGTTCGAATCCACCCTCCTCCACCAACAAAAAAGACGCTGAAAGGCGTCTTTTTTGTCGTCGCCGCCGAAAGGCGCCTGTTTCGACGGGAGGAGCTTGCAACGGAACGACTGCGAGTGCGACGCACATTTCTTCGCCTTGCAAAAAACAAGGGATTGTTGTATGATGCGTTTATCATTGATTTTGTTTTTGTGACTGTGAGGTCTTCGACATGCTCCACAAAGCCATGCAGAACCGCTGGACGCGGCTTGTGCTCGCCGTGCTCGGCACGTTCATCAACAGCTTCGGATTGAACTATTTTATCGTGCCCATGAGCCTGTACGGCGGCGGCGTCACCGGCGTGTGCCAATTGGCGCGCACACTGCTTGAGCGGGTGATCCCTCTGCCCGCGGGCGTGGATTTCGCGGGTATTTTGTACCTGATCGTCAACATCCCGATCCTCATTTTGGCGTGGCGCTCGCTGGGACGAGCCATTGCGCTGCGCACGATCGTGTGTACGCTCTCGTCGTCGCTGTTTCTCAGTATCCTCACCGCGCCGGTGACGCCCATCATGGAAGAGCGCCTCGCGTCCTGCCTTGTCGGCGGTATCCTCTGCGGTTTTGGCCTTGGGCTGACGCTGACCTGCGGCGGTACGAGCGGCGGACTCGACGTGGTGGGCCTGTGGCTCTCCAAGCGCGGCAGCCGCTATACGGTCGGGCGCTTTTCGCTCGGCTTCAATGCCGTGCTCTACGCGGTTTGCGCAATGCTTTTCGATGTGCAGACGGCGCTCTACTCCATTATTTACAATGTGTTCTGCTCACTTTTTATGGATCGCATCCATCAGCAGAACATCAGCGTGCAGGTGCTTATCTTCACGCATGAACAAAGCCGCGCGTTGGAGAAGAACATCATGGAGCGCATTGGCCGCGGCGTGACCTACTGGGACGGCGTGGGCGCCTATACGGATCGGCCCATCCGCGTGCTGTGCGTGTGCGTCTCCAAGTTCGAGGAGGACGATCTGAACGAGGTCGTGCGCGAGATCGATCCGCACGCGTTTTTGATCGTGCAGGAGGGCGTGCGCGTCGGTGGCAACTTCCTGCGGAAATTCAGTTGAGCGATGGAAAAACACGAGGTCAGCGTCATCGCGCGCATCCATAGCGATTTTCCGGAAAAGTTCGGCATCCCGCGACAGAGCGGGCTTGTGCCGGAGCTGCGCGCGCGCGTCGTGTTCGAGCCGGAGTTTCGCAAGGCGGACGCCTTGCGCGGCATCGAGGGCTTTTCGCACCTGTGGCTCATTTGGCGGTTTTCGGCGGCGGCGCGCGAGGACTGGTCGCCCACCGTGCGTCCGCCGCGTCTCGGCGGCAACGAGCGCATAGGCGTGTTTGCCACGCGCTCGCCGTTCCGTCCGAACCCGATCGGCCTTTCCTGCGTGAAGCTGGAGGCGGTGGAGCGGGAGGGCGCGGACGCGCCGGCGCTGCTCGTCTCGGGCGCGGATTTGATGGACGGCACGCCGATCTATGACATCAAGCCCTATCTTCCGTACGCTGACGTGCAAAGCGACGCGCGCGGCGGATTTGCGCCGTCTCCCGCGGAAACGGTCGCGGTCGACTTTCCGGACGCGCTGCTCTCGCGCGTGCCGGAGGCTAAGCGCGCGGCGCTGATCGGCGTGCTGGCGCAGGACCCGCGCCCGCGGTATCAGCATGACGCCGAGCGCGTGTACGGCATGTCCTTCGGCGCGACGGAGGTGCGCTTCCGCGTGTCGGACGGCGTACTGACCGTTGTAGACGTGCGGACACAGGAAAAACGGAAGCCATAAAATGCACGATAGAGCGTTGCTTTATTGTGCATTTTATGGTAATATGGCACAAATGATTGCGCGCTATACGCGGGAGGCTGCCATGAGGGAACGGATCGACCTGAACAGGGGCTGGGAATTCACGGAGGACTTTGACGATTTCAGCGGCGCGCGCGTCGTTTCTCTGCCGCACACCTGCCGCGAAACGCCCTATGATTACTTTGACGAGAGCGTCTATCAGATGGTCTGCGGCTATCGCAGGACGCTGCGCGTCCCCATGGACTGGAAGGGCAGGCGCGTGTTTCTCTGCGTCGGCGCGGCGGGACACGAGGCGGAGGTGTTTGTAGACGGGAAAAAGCTCGGCGAGCATCGCTGCGGTTACACGGCGTTCCGCGTCGAGCTGACGGAGGCGCTGACGCCGGGATGCGACGCGGAGCTTGTGCTCCGCGTCGATACGCGTGAGACGCTGGATCAGCCGCCGTTTGGCTACGTCATTGACTACATGACCTACGGCGGACTGTACCGCGAGGTGTGGCTGGAGATTACGGGACAAACTTACCTGGAGGACGTGTTCGCGCGCGGCTCGGCGGCAGGCGTGGTGCAGGGCGCCGCGACGATTGCGGGCGAAACGCGCGGGGGCATGACGCTGCGCCAACGCGTGGAAAGCAGCGAAAAGACGACAAGCGTACGCGGCGAGGAGACGGAGTTTTCTCTCTACCTGCCCCACGCGAAGCTTTGGGATGTGGACGAGCCGAACCTCTACACGCTCGTTACCGAACTGTGGGACGGCAAAACGCTCCTCGACCGCGTGGAGACGCGCTTCGGATTCCGCTCGGCGGAGTTTTGCGCGGACGGGTTCTATCTGAACGGACGCAAGCTGAAGCTCGTCGGGCTCAATCGCCACCAAAGCTATCCCTACGTGGGTTACGCGATGCCAAGGTCGATGCAGCGCTTTGACGCGGAGATTTTAAAGCGCGAGCTGGGGCTCAACGCCGTGCGCACATCGCACTATCCCCAGTCGCAGCACTTTGTCGACCGCTGCGACGAGCTGGGGCTTTTGGTATTTACCGAGCTCCCCGGCTGGCAGCACATCGGGGAAAGCGCCGCATGGCGCGCGCAGGCGATCCGCAATGTGGAGGACATGGTGCGCCAGTACCGCAACCACCCCTCCGTTATCCTTTGGGGCGTGCGCATCAACGAGTCCGTGGACGACGATGCGCTCTATACGCGCACGAACGCCGCGGCGCGCGCGCTCGACCCGACCAGGGCGACCGGCGGCGTGCGCTGCTTCAAAAAGAGCCGGCTTCTTGAGGATGTTTACACCTACAACGACTTCATCCACGACGGAAGGACGAAGGGCTGCGAGCGCAAGCGGGACGTGACGTCCGACGAGAGCAAGGCGTACCTTGTAAGCGAATACAACGGGCACATGTTCCCCACCAAGACCTACGACAGCGAGGAGCGCCGTTTGGAGCACGCGCTGCGCCACGCGAACGTGCTCGACGCCGTCGCCGCGCAGGACGATATCGCGGGCGCTTTTGGCTGGTGCATGTTCGATTACAACACGCACCGCGACTTTGGCAGCGGCGACCGCATCTGTTACCACGGCGTGATGGACATGTTCCGAAACAAGAAGCTCGCCGCCGACGTCTACGCCGCGCGGCAGGATTTTTCGCCGCTGCTTTCGGTCAGCTCGTCGTTTGATATCGGCGAGCACTCTGCCTCGAACCGCGGGCGCGTGTTTGTGTTCACCAACGCCGACGAGGTGCGGATGTATAAGGATGATCGCTTTATCCGAAGCTATACGCACAAGGATTCCCCCTACAAGCACATGACGCGCCCGCCCATCGAGATCGACGACTTCATAGGAGATGAGATCGCGCGTAACGAGAACTTTACGCCCACGCAGGCAAAATACGTCGCCGACATCCTCAACTACGCCGCGCGCTTCGGCATGAACCACCTTTCGCCGGAGATTTTGGCGAAAGCGGGCGTGCTGATGACAAAATACCGTATGAGCTTTGAGGACGCCTACAAGCTCTATGGAAAATACGTCGTCTCGTGGGGCGGCGCGGCGGTGCGTTTTCGGTTCGACGCGGTGAAGGACGGCAAGGTCGTCGCTTCCGCCGTCAAAAGCCCCGCGGCACGCCGTGTGCTGCGCGCGGACGCGTCGCACACCACGCTCACCGAGGGCGCGACTTACGACGTGGCGGCGGTGCGCCTCGCGCTGACCGACGAAACCGGCAACGTGCTGCCGTTCGCGCAGGAGAGCGTACAGCTTGCGGCGGAGGGCCCCATCGAGGTGATCGGCCCTAAGTGCGCGATGCTGCGAGGCGGCCTCGGCGGAACATATGTAAAGACGAAAGGCTTAACAGGGGACGCGGCGCTGACGCTTGCGCTTGAGGGCGCGGAGACCGTGCGCATCGCGTTTACCGTCGAACAGGAAAAGAAAGGAGAAGCGTGATGCAGGACAGATCGAGGATCATTTTCGGAAACACCGTTTCGCAAAAGGATTATGAAAAAGCGCTCAAGTCCAAGGCAAAGTACGCGCGCAAGTACGGCGACGACAGCGCCGCAAATTATCCCGCGAAGCTTGTGGACAACGCTTGTCTCTATGCTCCGCTCGGTGTGCGCGACATCCGCGTCGCGGAAGGAACGGGCGATACGGCGTTTGATACGGACAAGGGCGTCATCGTCGGCAATATCCGCATGGGCTTCGGACATTACCGCATTTCCATCGCGATGGCGTCGGCGGCGCACGCGCTGGGCTACACGCCGTACTGGATGGATCTCAACAGTTATCCCGAGACGACCTGCACCAAGGTCATCGGCGCGCAGAACGACCTCTATTCCCTCGGTTCGCGCCTGTCGCAGAAGTTCTATCTCTTCAACAAGCTCGTGTGGGAGCCGATGAACTACGAGGGCTTCCGAAAGCTTTCCTATAACTCCTCCGATCAGAAGAACGCCGAGCTGATGGCGCCGGTGTTTGCGAACGTGCCCAAGGACATCCCCGTTATCGGTACGCACGTGTGGCCCGCGCAGGCGGCGCTGCACGCGGGCATGAAGCACGTTGTCAACGCCATTCCCGACAACTGGCCGATGGCGCTGCACCTTGCCGAGGGCAGCGTCCACACCATCCAAACGCACCAAAGCTATATGGGTTACCGCATCCTCAACGGCATGCGCGGCAAGGAGGTGCTGAACCCCATGCCCGCAGACAGCCTTGTCTATACGGGCCACTATGTCGACCACGAGCTTGTGGCGAATCTGGAGCGTGACTGTGAGGCCCGCCTTGCACGCAAGAAAAACGGCGAGCCGATGCGTTTCCTGCTTACCATCGGCGGCGCAGGCGCGCAGCGCGAGCTGTTCGCCGCCGTCATTTCACATCTGCTGCCCGCCGTGCGCGAGGGCCGCGCCGCACTCTATGTCAACGTCGGCGACTATCGCAAGGTGTGGGATGAGCTTTTGAAGGAAGTCCCGGGGCTGCGCGAAGTCTCGGTCGAGCACTTCGACCACTGGGCGGAGACGACCCGCTTTGCCGCGCAGGCAGTGGACGGTAAAGTGGAAAAGGTTCACGCATTCTACCACAAAAACATCTTCGAGGCGGTGTACTGCACCAACCTTTTGATGCGCTCTTGCGACGTGTTGGCGACCAAGCCGAGCGAGCTTGCGTTCTATCCCGTGCCAAAGCTCTTTTTGAAGCGCATCGGCGGGCATGAGCGCTGGGGCGCCATCCATTCCGCGGAACTCGGCGACGGTACGCTTGAGTGCGAGGACATCCCGCACACGCTGCAAATGCTCGATCTGCTGCTGGAGGAGGAGACGCTGTTCGCCGAAATGCTCAAGGCGATCCTCGTCAACAAGCAAGCCGGCGTTTATGACGGTGCGTATAACGTCGTAAAGATTGCTATGGCGTTGAAAGCTGAAAACAAATAGCGATTTATGTCGAAAAAATAACGAATCGTAATCAAGGCTTCGCGCGGGGAGGGATTCCTTTGAACGAAGGAACGAGAGTTTCGGATCGAAAAGCAAGGATTTATCTTACCGCTATCATCGGCATCATCATTGCTTCGCTGCTCGCGCTGGAATACGCCGGATTGCTCATCAGCACACGCGCGCAGGCGTATCAGACCACCAACGTGCTGATCGATCAGGTGAAAAACGTGCTCACGACCAACGAGAAGAAGGAGCAGGCGCTGATCGACTCGCTCAAGGACGAGTACATCGCCAAGGCGAAGGCGGTGTCCTACATTATCGACAAGAACCCACGCACCGAAACGGACATTGCGGAGCTGATCCGCATCGCGACGCTCTTGTCCATCGACGAGATACATATTTTCGATGAGTCGGGGATGATCTACAGCGGAACGGTGCCGCCCTACTACGGCTTTACGTTCGACTCGGGCGAGCAGATAGCGTTTTTCAAGCCGATGCTCTCGAACAAGGCGCTTTCGATGTGTCAGGACGTGACGCCGAACACCGCCGAGGGCAAGTCGATGATGTACGCGATCTGCTGGAACGATCGCGGGGAGCGGATGATTCAGGTCGGCATCGAGCCGCGCCGCCTGATCGAGGAGCTGCGCGCCAACGAGATCTCGGAGGTCGTGAGCGGTATGCCCGCCTACGACGGCGTTGAGATTTTGGTTGCCGACAAGGAGAGCAATCGTATACTCGGCGCCACCAACACCCGCCGCATCGACGTGAAGCTTACGGAAATGGGGCTCGACCTCCGTGGCGCGGACTTGTCCGAGGTCTACGATTTCGAGACGGTCATAGGACGCAAGAGCGCCTACTGCTCGGCGTCCGAGCTGGACGGGTACGTGATCGTGATCGCGCAGGAGCGCGCGGTGGCGAACAAGAACACCCCGCTCGTGATGCTGACGGTGTCCGCCTATCTGCTGCTTGCCGCGGCGGTGATCGTTTTTATCGTGCGGCGGATGACGCGGCGGCTGCTGGAGGAGCAGCGCAACGCCAATACCGACGCGATGACCGGCTTTTTCAACCGGCGCGCTTATGAAAACGACATGACCGCGCAGGGTGGCGCTCCCTATGAGCAAAATTTGGTCTATGTTTCCGCCGACCTCAACGGGCTCAAGGGGGTGAACGACGCCTACGGCCACAAGGCGGGCGACGAGCTGATTGCCGGAGCGGCGCAGTGCCTGCGGCAGAGCCTCGGCAATTACGGAAAGCTGTACCGCGTCGGCGGAGACGAGTTTGCCGCGCTCATTTTTTGCGACAGCGCGCAGATGGGACGGATCGAGAGAGACGTCGGACAGGTGGCGGCGGAGTGGTCGGACCGCCACGAGCACAAGCTGGCGATAGCGTGCGGCTTTGTGCGCGCGGAGGAGTTTCCGAACGAGCCGATCTTTGAGCTTGCAAAAAAAGCGGACACAAGGATGTACGAGGCGAAGGCGGAGTATTACAGGAAAAACGGCATCGACCGCCGCCGTTATGACCGCGCGGAAGAAAAGAAACAATGAGAAAAGCCCCGCGGCGAAAGCCGCGGGGCTTTTCTTGCTGCAGTGATCGTCACGCCTTGCGCAATTCCAGCTCGGCGCATATGCGGCCGTATTCCGCCTCGTCGAGCGTGTAGCGGCGCTGATAGAGGACGTAGGCGAGGAACATCAGCGCGCAGGGCAGCAGCGTCATCACGAGCAGAAGGCCGAGGGACTGGCCCGATTGCACGCCCGCAAGAAGCTGCGTGATCTGCTCCGCCTTTTCCGCGGACGTGATCTTGCCGGCGCTCGCGTCCTGCTCAAGGCGCGCGATGCCGTTGGTGTAGTCGATGATGTGGAACGCGACGTAGGATATCTTGGCAATCTCGATGGTCAGCGCCGAGGCGAGCTTGGTGAGAAACGGGCGCAGCGAGGAGATGATGCCTTCGTCGCGCGTGCCGTGCTTGTACTCGTTGTACTCCACCGTGTTCATAATGGAGATCATCAATATCAGATAGAAGCCGTACTGGCCGAAGTTCGCCATCATGTAGCCGAGCGTAATGAGCAGGAACTTGACGTCAAGCCCCGCGAGCGCGGCGGCGCCGGTCGTCATCACAAGACCGGGCAGAAGCATGACCGCGTAACCCACCGCAGAGATGAGCATCAGTACGTGCATAAGCTTTTTGCGCGGCGTTTTGCGGGAGATGGCGGGGTAAAACACCATCAAAAACGCCGTCACCGCCATGCCGAGCATTTGGAACACGGTGAAAAACACGCCTTCGTAGCCGAATTCGACATAGATGTACGTTTGCCCGACGCCCGCCATCACGATGCCGTTGCCGATTTCCTGCAGCAGGAAGATGAGCGCGACCCACATGAGCTGGTCGTTGCCGGTGAAGGTGCCGACGATCTTCTTGAAGCTCACCGGCGGCACGGGGTCGGCGTTATAGTCGCGCATTTCGGTGACGCCGAAGATGGTGAACGAGAGAAACAGCGGCGCGAGCAGCGCGAACAGCAGCGCCACGCGTCCGTAGGCGGTCACGGCGTTGCCGCCGATCGCGTTCCCGCCCGCGGTGAACATCGGGATGAACGACGCCGCAAGCACGCCGCCGATGCCCGCGCAGAGCGTCGCCATCGAGGTGTACTTGTTGCGCGTGTCCGCGTCGGAGCTCAGCGCCGGCACCATGCCCCAGTAGGAGATGTCGTGCATGGTGTAGGTGATGCTGTAGAGGAAGTACATGAGGCCGAAGAACCACACGAAGCCCCAGCCCTGGAGCTGGACGTTGAACATGAGGTAGATGACAACGGAGGTCGTAACGATGCCGATGGCGAGCCACGGCTTAAACTTGCCCCACCTGGTGCGCGTGCGCTCGATGATATTGCCCATGACGGGGTCGTTGAGCGCGTCAAACACGCGCGCGGCGACCATGATCGCCGCGATGGCGGAGAGCTGCGCCGCCGTCAGCTCGTGCGTGAAGAGCACGAAGGTAAAAAGATAGCTCGTGACAAGGTTGTAGACCATGTCGCGCCCCACCGTGCCGATGGGAAACATGAAGAGATTCTTTTTGACGACTTTCTGATCTTCCATTCGGAAAACCCTCCTTTTGCACAGTAATATTATAGTATCATTTTACGTGTTGTTTTGCAAGCGGAACCGTCCGCATACGCAAGCGGGCGAGAAAATTTCGCAAAACCTATTGACAAGATAGGATATATAGGCTATACTGATGCCAACTTGATCGAAAGGAAGTCATCGCTATGGCAAACATCTATACTTCTGCCGACCAGCTCATCGGCAAGACCCCACTTTTGGAGCTGACGCACATCGAGAAGGCCGAGGGGCTGAACGCAAAGGTGCTCGCAAAGCTCGAATATTTCAATCCCGCGGGCAGCGTCAAGGACCGCATCGCCAAGGCGATGATCGACGACGCCGAGGCGTCCGGCAAGCTGAAGGCGGGCGCGACCATCATCGAGCCGACGAGCGGCAACACGGGCATCGGGCTTGCCGCCGTGGCCGCTGCGCGCGGGTATCGCATCATCATCGTTATGCCCGAGACCATGTCGGTCGAGCGCCGCCAGCTCATGAAGGCGTACGGCGCGGAGCTGGTGCTCACCGAGGGCGCAAAGGGCATGAAGGGCGCGATCGCCAAGGCGGAGGAGCTTGCCGCGGAGATCGAGGGCAGTTTTATCCCCGGCCAGTTCGTTAACCCCGCGAACCCAAAGGCGCATCGCGAGACCACCGGCCCCGAGATTTGGGAGGACGCCGACGGCAAGGTGGACCTCTTCGTCGCGGGCGTCGGCACGGGCGGTACGCTCACGGGCGTGGGCGAGTACCTCAAGAGCAGAAATCCGAACGTGAAGATCGTCGCGGTCGAGCCGGCGGATTCCCCCGTGCTCAGCGAGGGGCGCGCGGGCGCGCACAAGATCCAGGGCATCGGCGCGGGCTTTGTGCCGGACGTGCTGAACACGAAGATCTACGACGAGATCATCACCGTCGCGAACGAGGACGCGTTTGCAGCGGGCAAGCGCGTCGGCAAGGAAGAGGGCGTGCTGGTCGGCATCAGCTCCGGCGCCGCGGTTTGGGCGGCGATCCAGCTCGCCAAGCGTCCCGAGAACGCGGGCAAGACCATCGTGGCGCTCCTGCCCGACACCGGCGACCGCTACCTCTCCACGCCGCTGTTCGCGGAGTAAACCTTAAAAAAGAGGCAGGGC
>JAWRIJ010000105.1:0-3425 GCA_040307975.1 Oscillospiraceae bacterium
AGTTTGAAAAGATCATTGACGGCATGAAGAATTATACCTCGGAGGAGATCGAAGCAGCGCTGAGGGCTGCGGGCTTTTCGGAAGTCACGAGTGATCATCATCCGTCCAAACCGTGGATCACGGTGTTAGCGAGGAAATAAGAGGAAACGCAATGAACACCATCGGAATCGATCACAATCTGGACCGTGCCCAGATCAGGAAGCTCCTGGCGATCGGGCTGTTTGCCTCTGTCCTCACGGGGATCGGGATCTTTCTGGAGGGCCTCTCCTGCTTCGCCGTCTACCGGCTCATGGCAGATGCAGCGCCGAAGTATGCGCACCTTTTCGGCGGGCTCTTGGCAGCGATGCCGAGTGCAGAGCAGTTTACAACATTTGAAAGCCCCCTGCGCCAGCCTTCGGAGGGATGAAACAAATGGTCGTCCAGAAAACATCCGTCTTTCCGGCAGGCAGAGATTTTGTCTTTCAAAAGCTGCAGCAGTTGGAAACGCTTCAAAGGATGAAACCCATACCCAGTATACGGATCGGGTAGAGATCCACGCAGGCTGGAAGACCGTTTTCATCTGGCTGTGGGCAAACGCTTTCTATGCACACAGGCAGAGGAAGTGGATTTGGATGTTAAAACAGGAGGCATGACAGCCCGTGAGAATCCTGATTTTCGGTGCCGGCGTGATCGGCAGCCTGTACGGCGCGCTGCTTGCGGAGGCCGGATACGACGTTTCCATTTATGCGCGTGGACGGCGGCTGGAATGCCTGACGCGGGATGGACTGCTGTATAAGAGAAAGGGCAAGATACGGAAGGCTCCCGTCAGAGTGCTTTCAAAGCTCGAAGAGGAAGACTGCTATGATCTTATTCTGCTGACCGTCCGGGAAAACCAGCTGCGCGCCGCGCTGGAAGAGCTTCGGCAAAACGTCAGCCCGACCATTGTCACCATGGTCAATTCCCTGGAGACCTACGACAGTTGGGAGGCACTCTGCGGAGCAGGGCGGATCATCCCCGCTTTTCCCGGTGCGGGAGGTGGCTTTGACGGAAACGTGCTGGACGCGGCCTTGACCCCGCGGCTCATCCAGCCGACAACTATCGGGAAAACGGGCGGAAGAGAAAAAGATCTTGCCCGCGTTCTTCACCGGGCGAAAATCCCCTGTCAGATCGTGCCGGATATGCACGCCTGGCAGTTGTGCCATCTGGCTATGGTCGTGCCGATCGCCGATGCGTACTATGAGGCGGCGGATCCCGAGCACGCGGGAAGAGACGCAGCGCTCATGAGAAAAACCGCAAAGCAGATCCGGGATAACCTCGGTGCGATCGCAGCCCGGAAGATCCGGCTGTCTCCGGGGAAAATGCAAGCCTTCCGCCTGCTGCCCACGCCGCTCGTGGGATGGATACTCGGCTTTGTGTTTCAAAGCTCCTTCGGGGATCGGTTCATGTACCGGCATTCGATGAAAGCGCCGGATGAGATGCGTCAGCTGCACGAGCAGTTATATCGATGGCTTGAGTAAGAGGGCAATCAAAAAAGAGGACAATATTTTTCACAATCAGGAGGGCAGCATGCTTTTAACCATATTTCTGGCGATCGTCTTCTGCGCGGCGATCACGCTCCTGCTGATATCGGCGGTGGCTTTCGTTCAGTATGACGGTACGAACAAGTGGTTTTTCTCGTCAGCCCCGAAGGAAGCTCTGGATCTCTTAAAACCCAGAAATGAGGAATTGTTCCGCGGCGCGAAAGCCATGGGCTGGGCGCTGATGATCATCAGTATCCTGCTGATCCTGGGCGTGGGCGTGACCGCTGTGTGGGACGGTTTTCGGAGCGGCTTTTCTTTTTCGCAGTTCTTTCTGCGCTTTGTATGGATCTTTACGATCTACAAAGCCTACGACATGATCTTTTTTGACTGGTTTCTGCTGTGCCGTTTCCGTTTCTTCCAGTACTACTGCCCCGAGGTGGCGCCCGTGTACGACGGCAGGAAATACGGCTACAACCTGAAAAGCCAGCTGCTGAAGCTGCTGGTGATCTTCCCCGCGGCGTCTGCGCTGGCGGCCTGGATCTGCATGCTGTTCCGAGTGTAAAAGGAGTGAGTATAAGGATGAATATGATCGTATCACTGATGGCGGCTGGCGCAAGGAAGCGTTTCTCCCGGGAAGAGTACCGGAGGATCCGGGAGGAGGCAAACGCCCTTTTTCAGGAACTGAAGGAGGAAAACAAGGACCTTCCCAAGGCCATGAAGAAGCACACCGGGACAAACATCTTTCCGGCGATCGCCGTATACAAGACGCTTCTGGCCCACGGCATGACGACGGATGAAGCTACGGACGTGATAAGGAGATTCTTCTATAAGATCTGCGAGATCATGTTCCGACCGGCGGCGTGGTACCAGCATCTTGCCGGGAACTACCACAGATATCCGGCCGGGATGGTGAAGCACTCCCTGCGGGATTTCAGTCCGGAGGCAGGATTCAAATACAGGATGCCCGAGAAGATCGACCCGGCCGTAGCCCGGTTCGATATTGTCGCCTGCCCGTATCACGCCATGTGCGAAAAGTATGACTGCCTGGAACTGAACCCCGCCTTCTGTGACAGCGACGACGCCAAGTACGGGAACCTGCATAAGAATCTGAAATGGGCGCGGCAAAGCACGATCGGCCACGGTGCGCCGTGCTGCGATTTCCGCATCATCGACGTCAGCCGCCGCCCGGACTATGACGGCTGACATGCGAGGCAAAACAACGGGAAGCGTGTGAAATCATGATAAGCAAAGTAAGATCGAGTTTATCGCCGTCGCCAAAGAGCATCAGGGGCAAGGATATATGCGGCAGATGATGGAATACGCTTTTTCAGAATCTGATCGGCTTGGGCTTCCCTTAATACTTACCACGGATGATCCAAAGAAAGTGGAAATATACGAGCATTTTGGCATGAAGATGGTGCGGGAACACATCGTGTCTGACAGGGCTGTTTATTATGAGATGCTTAGAGAATAAAAGGAGAAGATGACGATGAAGACATTGCAAATGAATCAAAAGGCAGACTATGGCAACTGGGTCCCGGCGGCGATGATGAAAACGCTCTGGACGGCAACAGCGGCCATTGCTGTTGTTACTGTGCTGATGTTCGTTCTGATCAAGTCACCGGTGCCGGGCGTTATCGGTACCGTGGTCACACTCGCGGCGCTTTGCATGACACTCTATATGCAAAGGTGCAGAAAGCTGTTTGATTTCCGGGACGGCGGTGTGATGGGACAGATCCATCAGTTCCTCGCCGATCATTTCCCCTGGAAGGAAGCTGTCGGAGAAAAGGAAACCGGCCGGATCATCGATATCGGCTGCGGAGCAGCTGCGCTGACAAATCGGATCGCCAGGATCTATCCGTCCGCGGAGATCATCGGCGTGGATTTCTGGGGAAAGGAATGGAGCTACGCGAAGGAACAGTGCGA
>JAWRIJ010000106.1:0-2985 GCA_040307975.1 Oscillospiraceae bacterium
TTGTACTTTATCTTGAGCGCGCCCGCATTGTCGCAGGTCTCGCGAATGGTACCGTCCACATCGAACTCCGTCTTGTCGCCGAGCGTTTGGTCGGAATACTGCCGCAGCAGGCGAAACGCCATTTGGAACTGGCGGACGTCAAGCACATTATCGCGCCGAAAATCGCGATATTTTCGTTCCCCCGCCACCTCGAACGCACGGCGGTAGCGGCTCACGCCGCCGACGCGGATACCCTGCGGCGCATGGCCGCTGTGTCCGAAGTTGGAAAAACCGCCCGTGCCGATCCAGTATGAGCCGCCGTTGTGCTCCTCGGTCTGTTCGCGGAGGCGCTGCTCAAACATCTTTAAGATCTCCTCGGCGCTCTTTTCATCGTAGCCCTGCGCGACAAGAAACGCGCGGAAATCGTCGAGCGCCCGCTCCGGGTGGTCGAGCCATTGCAGCAGCTCGCCGGGCAGTTCGTCGTCAAAGGGCACGCCGTCGAAGTACTCCAAAAACACGCGGTCGAACTTGTCGTAATCCGCCTCTGTCTTGACGAGCACCGCGCGGCAAAGCTGGTAAAAGCCCGTCAGGCTCGTGTGCTGCAAATCAAGGGTCAACGCCTCCATCAGCGTCATCCACTCGCTCATCGAGACGCCAAAGCCATGCGCGCGCAGCAAATAGAAAAAGCCGATAAACACCGCTCAGCGCCCCGATCCTTTCTGCGACACGTCACACACGCCGATCAAGCCGGTAATCTTCATGTTTTCACGCCTCCCTCACGCCCGGATCCAGCCCGCGCCATTAGTTCTGCAAAGAAGCCGCGCTTCCCGATCAATTCGTCGTAAGCGCCGTTCTCAATGATGCGGTCACATCGGCGAATGGCGGAAACCCTGTGCGCCATGGCGATGCGCGTCTCCTGCATCGTCTGCCCCACGGAGATAAGCTCGCTCGCCGGCGCAATGGCGGGGAGGCTCCTCTCCGCAAGGCAATTATGATATCGCGGAAAATGATCTAAGTTATTTTAATTCATATGCTAAAAACATGCAATAGAAAAAACGCCACGCGCTGACGATCATTGCGTTGAAATGCAAAAAACTCGCCGAAACCTTGCGAAATCAGCGAGTTTTTGGAGCTGTCGGCCGGACTCGAACCGATGTCCTCCGAGGGAAAATCAAAATGTGTGAGGAATAATCAAAAGGTACATAATCAGACGGTTGTATCATTGTTACCCTATTAAGAATCTGAAGGAGTCCTTTATTAAGACAGCAGAGAAAACAGTGTATATTTCTATGGGAACCGTGAATCAAAACAAGGAGTTCTATCGGAATTGTATCCACGCATTGGGCGCGACAGACTGGCAGGTCATTATCTCAATGGGAACCAACACAGAGCATTTTGATAACTTGCCAGCCAATATTCAGATATATGGGTCTGTCGATCAGATGGCTGTGCTATCTATAGCTGACGCATTTATTACACACTGTGGCATGAATTCTGTTTCCGAAGGATTGTATTATAAGGTTCCGTTGGTGTTGTTTCCGCAAACCCCAGAGCAAGGAGCCGTGGCAAGAAGAACGGAAGAACTCGGCGCCGGTATCCGATTAAAATCCATCTCAGGAGAAGATATTCTGCAATCTCTGAAAAGTGTTTTGTACGAGCAGGACTATAAAGAGAGCGCAATCAAGATTTCCGACAGTTTCCACTCCTGCGGAGGAGCGGCTGAAGCACGCGCATTTTTAGAAGGAATTATTATGTGAGGGCTTTTTCTCACGCCGCGCGGCGGCGTTCCTTTGCGGTCGCGCGCTCCGCGGTCGGCGCGTCCTCCTCGCACTCGTCCGCGCCGTCCAGCCAGACGATGAACCGCATCAGCAGCTCCGAGACGTAGCAGACCCCGATCAGCACGAGGATGAAAACCAATGGCGTCATGTCCGTCTCCTCCTCTCACGACGCGAGCTTCAAGGACTCGTCGGCAAACCCCGCGAACACGAGTTGT
Source organism: Oscillospiraceae bacterium (assembly GCA_040307975.1). GTDB lineage: Bacteria > Bacillota > Clostridia > Oscillospirales > Oscillospiraceae > Hominicoprocola. The sequence goes on from JAWRIJ010000106.1 coordinate 1,973, forward strand.
CCGGGGATCGCGTCGGCGGTCAAACGTTCTTTGGCGCGCGCGCGTTCGAGACGCAGCGCGTCCAGACGCTCCTTCGCCCGCTTGATCGCCGTCAGCACGTCCTCGACGGTGAAGAGGTGCGCGGGGATCACCGCGTCGGTCGCATCGTTCGTCAGCCGCGCGCAGAAGCGGCGGTCGTACCGCTCGTCCATGCAGCTTTGCGGCAGGCGCTCGCGCAGCTCCGCAAGCCGTCCGTTCAAGTCCTCCAGCCTTTGCAGCAAACGTTCTTCGCTCATTTGTAAAAGCCTCCTTCCAAATTCGTACCAAGCCGCTCTTGACGGGTTTTGCTTTCCTTTGGTATACTCATCCTAACAGTATACCTGTACGATAAACAGGATAGGAGGTTCTATTATGCCAAGGTCGACCGGGCAGAAGCTCAAGCTGCTCTATCTCATGGACTACCTGCTCCAATACTCCGACGCGGAGCACCCCGTCACGACGCGCCAGCTCATCGCCCACCTCGCCGCGCACGATATCGCCGCCGAGCGCAAGAGCATCTACGACGACATTGAGGCGCTTCGCACCTACGGCGTGGACGTCGAGCAGGTCGCGGACGGGCAGTTCTACGGCTACTACGTCGCGTCCCGCCGCTTTGAGCTGCCGGAGCTGAAGCTGCTCGTGGACAGCGTGCAGTCGTCGAAGTTCATCACGCAGCGCAAGACCAACGCGCTGATCAAGAAAATCGAAACGCTTGCGAGCAGCTACGACGCGCAGCGGCTCCAGCGGCAGGTCTACGTCGCGGGGCGCGTCAAGACCATGAACGAGTCCATTTACTACAACGTCGACGCCGTTCACGCGGGCATCTCGGAGGATAAAAAAATCCGCTTCCGGTACTTTGAGTACACGGTAGCGAAGGAGCGGCGCTATCGCCGGGACGGCGCGTATTACATCGTCAGCCCCTACGCGCTGACGTGGGACGACGAGAATTATTACATGGTCGCCTACGAAACGGAGACGGACAGCATCCGCCACTA
>JAWRIJ010000107.1:0-11054 GCA_040307975.1 Oscillospiraceae bacterium
ACCGCCTCGGTCAGAGCGGCGCGGCGGACGTGGAAAGGGCAAAGCAGGGACTCGGCAAGGCGGGACGGTTTGCCGTGGATCTCGGCGTCGGCGCGACGCAAATGGGCGCGGATGTCGGGCTTGGCGTTCTCACGGGCGGCGGAGCCATGCTGCCGATGCTTGCGCGCTCGTTCGGCGGCGGCGTGCAGGAGGCGCGCGAGAAGGGCTATGACTTGAAGCAGCAGACTGCGCTCGGCCTTGCGAACGCGGCGACGGAATACTTTTCCGAAAAGCTCTTCGGCGGAAACCCCGCGTATGACAAGGACGTCGGACTTGTCAACAAGGCGCTGAACAAAGCAATCACCAAGTACGTCGGGCCGGACGAGGCGGCAAAGCTCATGCGCGTGCTCAGCTCGCCGGTTGCGGAGACGCTGAACGAGGGCTGGGAGGAGGTCGTGAGCGACTTCCTCAATCCCAAGTGGGAGCAGCTGTTCACGGGCGCCGTCGACGAGCGCACCAAGGAAGAAAAACTCCGGCAGTACGCAGAAAGCTGGGTGTCCGGCGTCTTGCTCGGCGTTATCGGGCAGGGCGGACAGGCTGTCTCCAAGAACTTCACCAGCGCAGAAGAACCGAAGTATCTCAAGACCGCGAAGGAACTGTACGGCTTCGAGCCGGAGGGATACGAAGGCACGGCGGACGCGGGCAAGGCGGCGACGGCGGAGACCTCCGAGGGTAGTTTGGCCGCCGCGCAAACCGGGGCCGCAGAGACGCAAAAAACCGCCTCTGACGAGGCGGCAGCAGGCGGGCTTGCAGTGCCAATGGGAGATACTGCGGTTCGTGTCGACGATTACCGCGGCTCCGAAAAATACGGCGAAACGTTGGATGAGCTTAGGAGTCATTTGGACGAGCTGAAGGACGATGCTCCTCTTGCAACACTATCAGGAAAAGAATTTCAGAAATCCGCTACCGACGGCAGGGGTATTACGCAGAAGGTCATTGATTTCTTCAATTCAATAGGAAATAAAGTAACGCACAAAGACATTGGCGAAATCGAACTGAACAGCGCGGGCGCGCACGACAGCCGTGGGCACGGCATGGGAAAACTGAAAGCAGCGACCTTTGCGGCGCTTCCTGCTGTTTTGACAGAAGGAAAAATCCTTAATACAAGAGGGCCATATAACGGGCATAATTACGATTCAATCTACATCGGGGCGCCGGTGAAGATTGGGGCGGATACCTGCTATGTTGGTGCTTTGGTTATCAAGGATGAAAAAATGCAGCGTTATAAGCTGCATGAAGTCCTCGTTACAAATGGCGACGGCACGCCGCTATTCAAGTCGGAGTCCGCCGATACTCCTGAGAATACCGCCGGGCCGCTCCGCAGCGACGTGCCGTCAGGGAATCCGAATGATTCCCTTTATTCTGACTCTACCATATCACAGCCGTCGAATGCTGTCAAGTCTGAGGTTGCGCCAAAATCTGACACCACGACGGAGGAGCCGCTGCGCCTGAAGACTGCCAAGGAGCTGTATGGTTTTGAGCCGGAGGGGTACGAGGACACGGCGGCGCCGGAGGCCGGCGCCAAGACGGAGGAGCCGCTGTATCTCAAGACGGCGGAGGAGATGTTCGGGCAGCCGGCACAGACGGAACAGCAGCTCACGCGGGAAAGCGTGCCGGCAAAGGCGCAGCCGCATTTGAAGCGCGCGGAGAACGCGCTGCTCCGGCGCCTGAAAGATTCGCTGGGCGTGGAACGCTTCCTCGACCGCGAGAGCTTGCAGCAGGCCGCACAGGAAATCTCCGACGAGTACCTGCGCGACGGGAAGGTGTCGAGGGAGACCGTCGACAAGCTGTTCGAGCAGGCTTATGAAGCGGGCGTCGTCGCGGATACCGAGCTGTATGACCAATACAAGGATCTCAAGAAGCAGATCCGCGATACGGCTATCAGCATCAGCGAGGAGGACAGCCACGACATCGCGGACTTCCCGGACTTCCGTAAGACCGCCTTCGGCACGCTGCGCATCGCAAAGAGCGGCACGCCGGTGGATATTGTGTACGAGGAGTTCCGCGCAAAGGCGCCGGAGCTGTTCCCCGCGAGCATCACGCATCCGGCGGCGCAGCTGGAGCGCATCTATGACGTCGGAAAGATGATCCGGCGCGTGGAAACCGGCCTGACCGAGACTTACGAAGGACAGAGCGAGGATTTCAAGCGCTGGGCACGCCACGACTTCGAGAGCGCGGTCAACGATTCGCTCGCGGAATTGAACCGCGTGAGGCGCTATGCGCGGGAACGCGCGGAGCGGAAGACCGCGCCGAAGATCACCGAGCAGACTGTCACGGCCGCGTTCAACAACATCCGCAACGCGCGGCACGCGATGGACCGAGTCAAGGCAAAAAACCTGCTGACCGAGTACGACAAGGCGCAGGTCGGACGTCTGCTGCGCGGCGAAATCACGCTTGACGACCTCGACCCGAAGAAGGCGAACGTGAAGGGCATCCGCGAGGTCTACGAGGCGTCGCGCGAGTACGACCGCTACGCGGAGACTATCCGCAGCTATAATAAGCAGCGCAAAGCGAATCTGCTGGAGGAGGCCGACGGGCTTTTAGAGACCGCGAACGGCTGGAAGGACAAGGCCGCCGGCATACTCTACTCCCGCGAGACGATGGAGCGCAACGTGCGCGATATCGTGCCGGATCGCAAGACGGCGGACGCCATCAACGCGAAGTATTTTGCGCCCGTGCATGAGGCCGAAGCCGCGTCGACGCGGTTCAAGGACGAGTACCGTGACCGCGTGCGGGATCTTGACCTTTCGCGGAAGGTCGAGAAGGGCAACCTTGTTTCCGAGGCGCACGCCGTGCAATTGCTCGGCGAAGCGACGGACAACCTGCGCGTGCTGAACGAGAGCGGGAAGGCAAACGAGCTGCGCGACGGCAAGACCGCGCAGGAGTGGGAGGCCGCGATCCGCGAGCTGTGGGAGCAGAATCCTAACCTCGACCGCAAGAAGATCGAGCGCGCCGTGCAGAGCTTCCGCGTCATCTACGACGAGCTGTTCCAGCGGATGAACGAGGTGCGCGTGCGCAACGGCTATGAGCCGGTCGGGTATCGCCAGGGCTATTTCCCGCACTTCCAGCCTGGCGAGAGCGAAAGCACGATGGCGTCGTTTGCCAAAGCGCTGGGGCTTGACATCAATGTCAACACGCTGCCGACATCCATCAACGGGCTGACGCATACCTTCAAGCCCGGCATCACATGGTTCGGCAACGCGCAGGAGCGTCTCGGCTTCAACACCGCCTACGACGCGGTGGAGGGCTTCGACAAGTACATCGAAGGCGTGAGCGACGTTATCCACCAGACGGACAACATCCAGCGCCTGCGCGCACTGGCAACGCAGATCCGCTATCGCACCACGGACGACGGGATGCGCGGGCAGATGGACGCCATCCGCGAGAATCCGAATCTCAACGAGGAGGAGAAGCGGGCGGCGCTCGACGACCTCTATCAAAACGGGCGCTTCACGCTCGGCAACTTCGTCGTGGAGCTGGAGGAGTACACCAACCTGCTCGCCAACAAGAAGAGCCGCGCGGACCGTGAAGCAGAGCGACATATGAGCCGTAAGCTTTACACCGCGATGAAGAATCTGGAGAGCCGCGTCGCCGCGAACATGGTTGCGGTCAATCCCGGCTCCTGGCTCACAAACTTCATCCCGCTCACGCAGGCCTGGGCGACGGTGGACTCGAAGCACTTGCTCAGGGGCATGGCGCAGACGCTGAACGCCTACCGCAACGACGACGGCATGGTTGCACGGTCGAGCTTCCTTACCAACCGGCGCGGCAGCGATCCGCTTGTGAAGACCTGGGCGCAGAACGCAACGGCGAAGCTCAGCTCGCCGATGGAGTACATCGACCAGTTTACCGCGGATACGCTCGTGCGCGCACGATACGCGCAGAACATCGAGAGCGGCATGAGCGAGGAAAACGCCATCCGAGAGGCGGACAACTGGGCGGCGGGGATCATGGCCGACCGCAGCAAGGGCAGTATGCCGACGATCTTTGCGCAAAAGAACCCAATCTCAAAGCTTTTCACGCAATTCCAGCTCGAAGTCAACAACGAGTTTTCCAACATCTTTAAAGATGTGCCGGACGAGCTGAAGAAAAAAGGCGCCGCGGCGCTGGCGGCCGGTCTGCTGAAATACTTCGTGGGCGCGTGGCTCTACAACGAGGTCTATGAGTACTTCGTCGGGCGCCGGGCGGCATTTGATCCCATCGACCTGCTCAACGACACGGTGGGCGACCTGAGCGGCTATCAGCTTCCGAACACGATCGAGGGCGTCAAGAATCTTGCCGCCGGCAAGCCCTATGGGTTTGAGACGAAAAAAGTTGGGCTTAATGAAGCGGCGGAAAATCTCGCTAAAAACGCGGCAGAGGAGCTGCCCTTTGTGGGTGGACCGCTCGGCGGCGGACGCCTCCCAGTTAGTAGCGCTATCCCCAATTTAGCAAAGCTTTGGGATGCGGCAACGGAAAAGGAGTGGGATTCAAGGAAGAAAGCAGCAACAGCAGAAGCAGAACTTGGCAAGCTCGCAGCATATGTTGCCCTTCCGTTCGGCGGCGGACAGCTCAAAAAGATCTACCAAGGCATCAAGGCCGTCAGCGAGGGCGGAAGCTACAGCGTCGACAGCCAGGGACGCGATATCTTGCAGTATCCCGTGTTCAACGATTCGCCCGGCGAGGTCGCAGAAAACACGGCGCGGGCGCTGCTGTTTGGCAAATCGAGCCTCCCGGCGGCGCGTGAGTGGGTGGACTCCGGCTTCGACAGCCTCGGAGCCAAGCAGACGGCGGTGTACCAGGGCATGACCGACGCGGGCGTGGACGGGCACGACGCCTTCAGCCTGCTGCGGAAGCTGGAGGGCGTGCAGAAGACTGACGAGGAAAGCGCGAGCACTATCAAGCGGCACATTCTGCAGGATTCCGACATCTCCGGCGAGGGCAAGAGCGTCGTGTACTACGGCCTGCTGGCAACGGACAAGGAACGCGAGGTCATGGACGAGATGCCAGACGACGCCGATATGGCGACCATAACGGAGGCACTCATGCAGTTCAAGGACGCCGACAGCCTCGGTGACGCGGAGACGCGGAACAAGGCAAAGTATCAGACGATCCTCGACGCCCCGATCTCGACGCTGGAAAAGCGGATCCTGTACCGCGAGATGATCACGGACACGGACGAGGCGGACATGGACGATCTGTTCAAGGCCGGCATCGACATGGATCAGTGGTTGCAGTACAAAGGCGACAGCGCCGGCGTGACGAGCACCAAGGATGCAGACGGCAAGGATGTCAAGGGGCAGACCAAGCGCGACAAGCTGCTCATGCTGATCGACGGCTATGATCTGACGGACGAGCAGAAGGACGCCATGTACTTCGCCGCCGGATACGCCGAGAGCACGCTCAAAAATGCGCCGTGGCGCAATGAGCAGGGGGCGCAGCCGCAATCTGATTTTCTGCGGTGGCTGAACAGCGGCAGGCAGACGATGCCGCAGCGAGCGGCGACGGAAGAGCCGCGGTTTTTGCCGACGGCGGAGGAATATGCCGCACAGAAGGCAAAGGCGCAGCAGTCAAATTTCCTCGACTGGTTGAAAGAGCGTCAGGCTGAGCCGCGATATTTGCGGAAGGCGTGAGAGAGAGGACGGTGCGGGCTACGCTTAAGCAAGATGGGGTTTATTTGGGGTTTATTCATAAAAAAGCCATCGTTTTGTGCTGTACTATTTTACTGCAAAAATAAGAATAACCGGGTAGAAATGCAGAATACCACAACAGTTTTAATAGAAAGTGCAATACTGCTGTTTTCTCCAAAACCGCGTGTCGAGAGTTCGAATCTTTCTGCCCCTGCCACGAAACCGCCTGAAATCGCGAGATTTCAGGCGGTTTTCTTATCTTTTGCGGCAGTACGCGGTTTGGCGAGATCATCATCCCGCCGCGCAGAGCGTCAATTTGTCCAATCCGTGACGCCATTTTTGAATGTTTCCGTTTGGTACAGCATCAAAAGAGCATCAGGAGGCGCTGTCCGACAAACTGGAATTTATGGCGCTGAATCCAAAGCTTATCATCTTGCGTTATCTTCTTTTTCGTCGGTCTTTCCGTTTTTGATGATTTTCCGCATATAAGCAAAGGACAGATCCTTTTCTCCCTTTTCCTCCTTGAAGGCACGGTAGCCAAGTTTTTCGTACAGCCGAATGTTAATCCAGCTCTTGGTGCAGGTGTAGAGTTCAAAAACACGCTCTTGCGTCCGCTCCTCGACGGCGCGGAGCAAGCCGGTCGCCACACCCTGCCGCCGATGATCCTGCGCAACCATGAGGCGGCCGATGTCGATGTGATTGTCAATTTTCTGATAACGAATCGCGCCGATGATCCTGCCGGACTCGTCGCGCTTGACCAGAACCGTCCAGTTGTCGAAGTCCGCAAGGCTGTGTTCGTAGGTCTCCATCAACGCGGGCACGCTGCGGCTGCCGATCATCTCCGCCTCGCTTTCAAAAGCCTGTAGTTGCAAATCATACAACTCTCGAATGTCCGCGTTTGTTGCAATCTCATAGCTTTTCATTTCGCTCAACCTCAATTATCATAATCAGATCAATGTGCAAATACCGACTTGCCTGCTTGCCAATAAGTATACCACCCCACGCTGCGGCTGTCTACAGGCAACGCCCCTTCTTTGATTTCAGCTGCGTATTTTTTGCGCACCCTCACAGCTCAAACCCCTCGGTGATCCCGCCCAGCCGCGCGGTGTCCTTTTTGACGTAGTACATCTCCGTGATCTCCGACGTCGAGTGCCCGAGCAGGTCGGCGACCTGTCGCGGCGTCAGCGATTTGATCGTGCCGTCAGGCTGGCGGACGCCGTTCACCAGCGTTGTGGCGAAGGTGTGGCGGATCGAGTGCAGACCCTTCTGCTCGATGCCCGCCGCGTCGAGGATGCGGTAGTAGCGGCGTCGGAAGTTGACCGGGCGGGTGTAGCCGCCGTCATGGGATTTTTGACGATCAGCTCCTGCTGCGTGAGGTAGCGGAAGTAGTCGGTTAGCAGGTTGTAGACCTTTTTCACGGTGGTGTAGGCATACCCCGCGTTCATCCAGTGGTTGAGCAGCTTGCGGATGTCCGCCGAGGTGACGTCGCCGACGACCTTGTCGCCGAGGATGGGATAGATTTGGTGCTTCGCCGTGCATTCCAATCGGTCGTAGCTGCCGCGCTCGATGGACGGGAACTTGAAGACCTTGAGCCAGTTGCCCATGCTTTCTTCGAGCGATTTTTTGGACTCGTCGCTCTCGACGATCTGCTTCTCGAAGACCGCGACGTAGTCGACCATTTTCTTGTTGACCTCGGCCTTGCTGGTGCCGGAGAAGCTCTTGCGCTTTCGCTCGCCAAGTTCATCCATAAACCACACCACGCCGCCCCAGCGCCCGTCGGTTCTGACGAACGCGTTGCCGTTGGTGAGCAGTTTCCGCTGTGTCATGATGATTCTCCCTTCTGGTTTTGGTAACCACGAACACTATCACAGAGGGGAGAGAATAGCTATCCAGAAAACCGAGAGTTATCAGTTTGTTATCATTTTTGCGTGCTCTACCAAATGCCGAAAAACACAGGGAAGAACTGCACAAAGCGGAAAAAGCGCCGCGTGAAAGGCGGCAACCGCGGGGAAAACCCGGTTTTGCCGATTCACAGAGCGCTTTTGGCATATCTGACGCTCGGGAAAAGCGCCAGCTCCCGTTCCCGAAACTGCCCGCACTGCGGGCAGAAGTGATCGACGCGACGTCGGTAAAGACGCCGCGCCTTTATCCTGCTTTCCGTTTCCTCTGTGCCTTGCGCTTTCGCACCTGCGCGTGGCCCGTAGCTCATGGGAGAGAGAAAAAGAGCAGGACGGTCTTCCGTCCGGCTCTCCGCTGCCGAGGTCTATTCGCTTCCGTTGATGACCTCCATGACGAGCCTTGCGCCGAGGATGAATCCGTCGCGGTAGCTGTCGTAGGTCATCGTGCCGACGAACTCGTCGTGGATGTCATTCATTCAGACCGCCTCCCCTCAGATCGACATGAAGCAGTAGCGCGTGTTTTGGTAGATTCCATCGTGGTACACGTCGTATGCGTCGACATAGTAGCGCACGTTCGGACAGGCGTGAACCACAGAGGTAATTTCCTCCGCCCGCCACGGCCAGAACACGCCGGTGTATGGCTCATATTTGAGCGGTATCTCCGTGTAGATCTTGCACAGCGCCTTGCCGTCGCACCACGCATCCGGCTCGTCGCCAAGCACGTTATAGAGTGTGCAGACCATGCGTCTGACTTCATACATGTTCCGCACGAACAGGTCGTCGCCGTACTGATCGTGGTAGTGTTTGACGACAGGCGCAGGCAGCTCCAGCGCAGGGAATTTTGACCAGTCACACGTCGGCGTCGGGAGAGGGCTGCCGCTCCACTCTGCGTCGGGCGAGCAAGAGCGTTTATGCCTTCCTCTGAAGCGGCTGTCGTTTACCACAAGCCGTCGCGATATACAAACATTCTAACCCTCCGGTTTGGCATTCGGCACGAAGATGCGCACTACCGTGCCGCCTCCGTCGCGCGGCGCGACCTCCAGCGTGCCGTCGCACATCAGCGCGAGGCGCTCGCGCACGTTTTGCAGCCCGATATGCGCCCCGTCGGTCTCGGAAGCCGACGCATCGAAGCCGATCCCATCGTCTTCGACGACAACCTCCGCGCCGCCCGAGACCGCGCGGGAGCGGACGACGATCTGCCCGTGAGGCAGCCCCGTGCCCACGCCGTATTTGACGGCGTTTTCCACGATGGGCTGGATCGTCAGCGGCGGGAGCCGGAACGCGGTGAACGCCGTGTCGTATTCCACGGTGAGCTTACCCTCGTAAAGTACGGATTCCACGGCGACATAAGCGCGCGTGTGCTCCAGTTCCTTCGCGAAAGCCGTCAGCTCCGCCGTGGAGACAGCGGAGAAATTTGCCTGCAAATATGTGGTAAAGTTGCCCACGACCTCCTGCGCCCGCGCGGGGTCCTCCCCGCAGAGCATGTAAATTGAGGTCAGCGTGTTGTGGATGAAATGCGGGCGGATCTCGTTCATCATGCTTTTCACACGCGCCTCGTGCAGCTCAGCCTCCCTGACGCGCAGCTGCCGCTCGCGGTCAATCGCTTCACGCAGAAAGCCGAATCCGCGCACGAACATGTTGAACATGATCCAGATGAGAAACGCCGGCGCGGTGGCGGTCGTCTCGCGCCACAGGAAGATCACATAGTCGAACCCCAGCGCCGCAAACGTCAGAAGCAGCCACAAAAGCTTGCTCACGCCGGGCTTCTGCACCAAGAGCACGACGAGGTGCAGCGCCGCCATGCCGACGCCGTACCACATCACAACGTCGTGCAGCTCCACGGCGCCGCCAATCTGCAAAGCGAGCAGAAGCGCTGCGCTCGCCGCGGCGAGATCGCAGCACACCGTGCCGAAGCGGCCGCGGCCCTCGCCGTGCAGGACGGTCAAATGGCGCAGCGTAAATACCGGCATCAGCAGATACCCGATAATGCCCGTGAACCAGATCGCCTTTTGCTGCCCGTAGTAGTGCAGCAGCAGCGGCACGGCGGACAGACCGCACAGCTTCCACATGCCCGCCGCGAACGACGCCGCGCCGAGGTTGAGCACCCGCCGCCGATCCTGCACTCCAAGCCCCAGTGCGAGCGCAAACAGTATCAGGAACGCGCCAGCCACCGCCGCCACAAGGCTCAGCACAAGGATCGCGCCCTCCTTCGGCAGCACGATATACTGCAAAAGCACCTGACGGTCAATAAGCAGAAACTTGGGCAGATCGTCGCGGACGCTCTCGTAGACCGGCGTGAGGGTGATGCGCATGGGCTGCGAAAAATGGCTCCGGTAAATGGGCAGCGTCAGCCAGTAGCAGCCCGGCGTTTGACCGATGTGCCACCGGCCGCCGCGCACGCTGACGTCGGCGAGCTGCTCTCCCTCCAGCTCAAGCACCGCGTTCGTGTGGCGCAGATACACAAAAAACGTCTGTGTGTGCGACAGTCCGCCGATGCGTGACTCCAGATCAAACACATACGTCCGCCGCACGCCCGCGTAATCCGGTATCGCCTCCTCGACCACCTCCTGCGGCTGCAGAACGAAAAACGAAGCGGCGGCGGGCGCGGCGGCACTGACATCCGGATAGCGGCAGTTGAACGCGATGACGAACACGCCCAGCGCCACCGCGAGCACCACGGCAAGATCGGTGAAACAGTCCCGCCTCTTTTTCATCGGCTCAGCCCCCTCACAGGAAAACGCAGGTGCGCCATCTCGTGGCGGATGCGCTCCGGCTTGAGCGGCTTGAGGATATAGCCGCTGCAATGGTCGTACGTCGCCTGCTCGATGTAGTCGATGTGGCTTGTGAGAAAGATGATGTTCGTGCGCCCGCCCAGCGCGGTCATCTCGCGGCTGAGCGCCATGCCGTCCTCGCCCGGAAGCTCGACGTCGAGGAACGCGACGTCGACAGGGCGCATGCGGGCGAAGTCCAGCGCCTCCGCCGCAGTGGAGAAGCCGACGATCTCCGCGTCGGGAAGCTCCTGCTCAAGCATCCTCACGCTCCCCCGCAGCACCACCGGCACGTCCTCCACCACGATGACGAGGGGCGCGCCTTCGCCTTCGCGCAGGGCGTCCATGAGCACATAGGTCTCCACGTCCAGCGTTTTTGCCAGCCGCGCGAGCATATTGAGGTCGGGCAGCCGCCGCCCCGATTCGTACATCGCGATCGCCGCGCGCGAGACCGCCACCGCGTCGGCAAGCTGCTGCTGGGAAAGCCCCTTTTGACCCCGCAGCTCTCTCAATATTGTTCCAAATCCGTCACCGTATTGCATCATCACGCCTCCGTGCCGTGCCACATCACAAAATATTGTACTCAAATATGTAGAAAAACGCAAGGAGTTGTCACAATCTGTGACAATCCCTTGTTTCGCGGGAAATGGCAGGTATAATCAAAATTAACATAATATAATCTTCGCCGGGGGCGGCGGAGAAACGGCAAATAACCCGCGGCTTTGCCCGGGCAAAGCCGT
>JAWRIJ010000108.1:0-3656 GCA_040307975.1 Oscillospiraceae bacterium
CATCGCGCAGGGTACGGGCGCGAGCTTCGGCGCGGACAGCCCCATTTCCCGCGAGCAGCTCGCGGTCATGCTCTACAACTACGCGCAGTTCAAGGGCTATGACGTGAGCGCGCACGGCGATGTGAGCAGCTTCCCCGACGCGGGGAATATGAACGGCTACGCGCAGCAGGCGCTCGTGTGGGCGGTCGGCGCGGGCCTCATCAGCGGCACGACGGACGCACAGGGCAGCATCGTCCTCGACCCACAGGGCAGCGCCACGCGCGCGCAGATCGCCGCGATCATCGAGCGCTTCTGCGAGAACGTGGCAAAGTAAATAGCGACATACAGGAGCCGGCTTCGCATCCGCGAGGCCGGCTCCTGTGTCAGCACCTGACTTGAAACGCATAACCGCATAACAGAATACCATCCCCTTTCACCTCGTATCCTTTTTTAGCATGGCTTCGTTAATCCTTGCTTTGACAATCTCTTGAATCAGCTGCTCTTTCGTCATGGATTGCAATTCTTCCATTCCTGCCGGAGCTTTCTGAAACGATGGCGCGGTAATTGCGCTTTTTCCGCGCTTTGGAGGGAGTTGATTGGCGTTTCTGTATAGCCGCATGTAATCTCGAGCCGTCAGTTCATTGATACCATACTGCTCGGCAGCCTCATAACGACTTATCTCACCGTAATAGATTCGTCTGCCAATCTCCAAGCGTTCCTCTTTCGTGTACTTCATGGTAAACCTCCTGTTCACTGAGGAGAAATTCTTGTCCAAGGATGTATTTCATGCTGTCCACCCATTATACGTCCTCTGTCCAAAAATTACCCCCTCTGTGTCCAATTTTAGTTTACCACTTCATTGAAGACACCACCGAAAAAGACACCACCTCACGCAAAATGAGGTGGTGCCTTTTTTCTACGCCATTTTTTAGCCGATTTTGGCTGGCTTAATGACATTGTCGTCTGAGCCTCCTATTTTTTTACTTTCACGCGGTGGTCGCCGCGCCTTGCGCTGCGAAACCCGATTTCTGTGCCTTCGCGCAGGCGGTTGATGTTTTCACGGTGCTTATACAGAATAGCGAGCGAGGCGACAAGCATCAGGATCGCTGTGGGAACACGCGCCGTCGCCGCGAACCAGACCGGCACGGCGGCAATGGTGGTGAATGTGCAGACCACAACGTAGTTTGTGGCGAGCAGGAGCACGATCAGCACGGCGTATAGGCACAGCGCGAATTTCCAGTCCAGTGCGAGCGTCACGGCGAGATACGCCGCGAAGCCCTTGCCGCCGCGAAAGTGCGTGTAGAACGGGTACATCTGCCCGAGGATGCTTGCCGCGCCCGCGACCGCGCCCGCGCTCTCGACGCCGGGGAACAGATATCCCGCGAGCCATACCGCGAGGTTGCACTTAACAAGGTCATGCACGCATACAAGCACCGCGGCGCCCCATCCCATTGTGATGAGAGCGTTCGACGCGCCGGGGTTGCGGCTGCCGGCGTTCATGATGTCCACGCCCTTGAACTTCGCGAGGTAAAGCGCCATGTTCGACGAGCCGAGCACATAGCCGAGGAGCGCGACGAGCGGGTAGACCGAAAAGACGTTGAGATAATCGGAAACCTGCGTCATATCGCACCTCCAAAGCGTTCCTTATCCTTCCGAATCTGCTTTTGGTAGCGATCCTCCTCCGAGAACACGCAGCCACAGTATTTCTGCATATAAAGCCCCAGCTCGCGCGCCTTTGCCTGCCCTTCGCGAAAGCCCGGACGGAAGTCACGATAGAGGAATTCAACGCCGTACTGCCGCGCCATCTCATCACCCGTCGCCTTGAGCAGCTCGTGGTTTTGGTACGGCGAAATGAGCAGCGACGAGGTAAACGCTCGAAAGCCGTTGTCTGCGGCGTACTTCGCCGCCGTGCCGAGGCGGATGGCATAGCAGTGCGCGCAGCGATGGTCGATGTCGCTTGCGACCGCGCGCACAAAGTCGCGCAATCCGTAGTCGTCGAGCACGCGCACCTCCACGCCGATGCTCGCGCCGTAGTCGATCAGCGTGTCCCGCCGCGCCCTGTACTCCTGGTAGGGGTGGATGTTGGGGTTGAACCACAGCGACGTCGGCTCGACGCCTTCGCCGCGCAGCGCGTCGATGCAATACACGGAGCACGGCGCGCAGCATGAGTGCAGCAAGATGGATTCCACGGCAGCGTCTTCCCCCCTTTCGGCATATCCCGCTTACCGTATGAGCGGCAAAATGCGGCGAGATCGACGGAATGCCGCCGCCGCAGGATATCGCATAATTATTATAGCACGCGGCGCGGCGCGTGGCAACGGCATATTGAAACGACAAAAAGGAAAATATTTTAGAAATTTTGTAAAATATACTTGACAAAATGCTGACGCCGGTTTATGATGGCCCCATCAAAAGAACGGAGGCGTTTTCCATGAATGTCGATCGGTTTGCGTATGTGCTGGGAGCAGCCCTTTTGGGCGCGATGGCGGCGGTGTTGGCCTGCGCCCTCTCCCGCGGGAAGAGGGGCTGGAAAAAATTTGACGAGCGGCAGATCGCCGCGCGGGGGAAGGCGGCGGAGCTTGCCTTCTATACGGACCTCGTCTATGCCGCGCTGTGCATCATCCTCTGCGCGGAGAACGACCGGATCGGCGTGCCGACGGCGATGTTCGGCGGGGTCATACTTTCGGCGGGCGTGTACGCGGTCGCGTGCATCCTCGGCGACGCGTATTTCAACCTGTCCGAGAAGCCGGAAAGGACGATTTTTTCGCTTGCCCTGCTGACGGCGCTTGAATTTCTCAACGCGGGGCTTGCCATCGCGAAATCTGGGCTGATTGTGAACGGGACGCTGAACTTCAAGGCGGCGGTGTTGCTTTCCGTGGGAGTCATGTTGGCGATCGTTCTTTTGACGGCGGCGGTCAAGCTGTTCTTCGACAGGCGGCGCGAAAAGCGCGAGAACACGGAGGAGGGCGGCGAGGCATGAAGAACCTCCGTCTCAAGTCCGCGCGCGCGGCAAAGGATCTCAGTCAGCAGCAGCTTGCCGAGCTCGTGGGCGTTTCGCGCCAGACCATCAACGCCATCGAAAAGGGCGACTACAATCCGACCATTAACCTCTGTGTCGCCATTTGCAAGGCGCTGGACAAGACGCTCGACGAGCTTTTTTGGGAATAACTGCCGATGGGGGCGCGAAAGCGCCCCCTTTTTTGCGCGCTTTTGCGATTGACGAACTGCGGTGCCGTGGCGTATAATATCTTGATTTAGTATGGAAAGACGGAGAAGCTGCTTATGTGGATCGCGGACGGATGGAGAGATTATGAGCTGCTGGACTGCGGCGGCGGAGAAAAGCTGGAGCGCTGGGGCAAGCAGCTCCTCGTGCGCCCCGATCCGCAGGCGATTTGGGAGTCGAAGCGCGAAAACGCGGGCTGGAAGCGCGCGCAAGGGCGGTATTTCCGCTCCAGCGAGGGCGGCGGACACTGGGAAAAGGATAAGCTGCCCGAGCAGTGGCAGGTGACCTACCGCGACCTTACGTTCAATGTCAAGCCCATGAACTTCAAGCACACGGGACTGTTTCCGGAGCAGGCGGTCAACTGGGACTTTGCGCGCGAGCAGATCAAAGCGGCGGGGAGAGACGTCAGGGTGCTGAACCTTTTCGCCTACACCGGCGGCGCGACGGTCGCGGG
>JAWRIJ010000109.1:0-17513 GCA_040307975.1 Oscillospiraceae bacterium
CCGCGAATCGATCTTGATACGCGCTGACGCGCGGCTCCCGTCGCCTTCGCTCGGTCGCGGGCGTTTGACCCACCCCATGCAAATCTGCGGTATATGTGGGGGATCGGGCTTTTTGGGCTTTTTTGAGCCCGAAAAAACTATGATATTTCCATTGATCTCCTACCCCGCTTTTTCCTGGTCACCCGGATTTGAACAGGTTATACTTCTCAAAGCAACAAAACATGACATGGATTGGAGAAAAATGTGCGCTTTGGTTGGTAGACAATTATCCGCTTTGCTTCTATGATGTAAAAAACAGTTGCAAAGGTGCGATATTTATGAGAAAATATTACTTGGACAACATTCGGTGGATCACGGTGGTGCTTGTGGTCATCTATCATGTGATCTATATGTACAATGCGGAGGGCATCCTCGGGGTGCTCGGCAAGATCACCGATCTCGACGTACAGTACTATGACGCGTATCAGTATCTGGTGTATCCGTGGTTCATGTTCCTGTTGTTTATGGTATCCGGGATCAGTTCAAGATTGTATCTGGAGCGCCATTCGGATCGGGAATTCATCGAGAGCCGGACGACGAAGCTCCTTGTCCCTTCGACGCTCGGCGTGATTGTGTTCCAGTTTGTCCAAGGCTATCTGAATTTGAGATTGAGCAACGCGTACGCAGCGATGCAGAACGTTCCCGCGCCCTTCATCGTTTTGATTACGCTGGCGAGCGGCATCGGCGTTTTGTGGTATATTCAGGTGCTCTGGCTGTTTTCACTTCTGCTGCTCCCGCTTCGTAAGCTGGAGAGGGACAGACTGTGGACGCTGGGCGCGCGCACGAGCCTCCCGGCGCTGCTGCTGATGACCGCGGCGGTGTGGGGCGCGGCGCAGATCGGCAATACACCTGTTATCTGCGTGTACCGTTTTGGCTACTATGCGCTTGCATTCCTGATGGGATACTTTGTCTTTTCACACGACGAAGTAATCGAGCTTCTGAAACGGTGGTTTTTCCCGCTGCTTGTCGCGGCGGCCGTTTTGGGCGCCGTGTTTTGCGCGACATACTTCGGAAAGGTTTACGCGGATGCGCCGGTCAACAGGACGCCGCTGTTTACCTCCTACGGCTGGTTTGCGTCCCTCGCATTTTTGGGCGGCGCGGCGAAATACCTGGATCGTACGAATTCGTTTGCAGCATGGATGAGCAGACACAGTTGGGGTCTTTATGTGTTCCACTATCTCGGAATATCGGCTGTCGCGGTTTTTATCGGGTCGCGGGATATCCTTCCGGCGGCGCTCGTCTATGCGGTCAGCCTGATTGCGGCGTTTGCGCTGGCGTTTATACTCTACGAAATCATCTCACGGATCCCGTTCTTCCGATGGGCGGTGCTCGGAATCCGGAAGGGGAGGCCGGGCAATGTTTCATAACAATCTTGTAAACCTGAGAAAACTGAAGAATATGACGCAGGAAACGATCGCTGAACGAGTCGGCGTATCGCGGCAGGCCGTCGCAAAGTGGGAGGCCGGAGAAACGGTACCGGATCTTGAAAAATGCAAGATCCTTGCCGAGCTTTTTGAGGTGTCGCTGGACGACCTTGCCAATTATGAGCCGGATGAAAACATGGGGCTCAATCTGCCGCCCAAAGGGAAACACTTGTTCGGAATGGTGACGGTCGGAGATAAGGGGCAGATCGTGATCCCGGCAAAAGCAAGGAAACTCTTTGATATTTCCGCAGGCGATCAGCTGATCGTTCTTGGAGACGAGGGACAGGGACTGGCAATTCTGAAATCCGATCGCTTTTTGGCCTTTGCCGACGCGGTCAGAAATGGAACGCTTGAGCAGCAGTGAACAAAGAACTGCCGCATGGATAAAATTAAAGAGAAGCTCAAAACCGGGCTGCACCTCCAAAATCAAAAGCACGCGAAAGCGTGCTTTTCGTTTTGGGGCTGCCGCGTTGGCTCGTCCAAACTCGCTCTTGCAAATTCCCAATCTGTCCGGTAGAATATTTTTGTAATTTTTCTGCCACATTGGAAAGTTCTGCGTATCAACAATTGAAAGACGGTCGGAAACGCGCGTTTCCGTATGTTTTGCAATGCAAAACATAATGGGCTTGTCGCGCTCCGACCATAATACCGACGAATTTTGAAAGGAGCGACTACCATGGATGAGAACAAGAGCGCGAACGAGCTGAACGAAGCCCTCAAGGGGATGTGGGACTCTCTCACGGACGAGCAGAAGGAAAAAGCGAAAGCTTGTAAGAGCATGGACGAGCTGACGGTGCTCGCGGGGAAGCTCGGCGTGGAGCTGCCCGACGAGATGTTGGACGCCGTCGCGGGCGGCGCTACCAGAATTATGCCGAACAACAAGAGATATTGCCTGTATTGCAAAAAAGCACATTATTTTATGACAAAGCAAATAGCTATGATAACTCCGGCGGGCGAGAGCGGCAAGCTGGCGGTCGACGTCTCTCATTGCGAAGATACGGGCCGCACGTTTTACTATTCCATGGAGCGGAACACCTATTACGACGACAACTATTGCCCTGTGACCGTTTCATCGGGCGGCTGCTGACGCGGCGGCGCGGCGCTCTGCGGCAAATCAAAACTGAGCTGTATCTTCAAAAAGAAAAACGCCGCAAGGCGTTTTTCTTTTTGGAGTCGTTGCGGCGCAAAGACTCCAAAAGGGCATTGGCAGCACAAGAGCCAATAGGTTGACACATCGCTTCCTCGTCGTATATAATTTCAAAAACGGTAGGCAAGAGGGGATTCCTCTGCGGTTCACATCGACGCCTCGCGCTGCATCTCCTGCGGGGCGTGTTTTGCGCAATGCGAACACGGCGCGAGAGATTACAGGGACGATAC
The DNA here is from genome assembly GCA_040307975.1 of Oscillospiraceae bacterium. GTDB lineage: Bacteria > Bacillota > Clostridia > Oscillospirales > Oscillospiraceae > Hominicoprocola. The sequence continues at coordinate 2,841 of JAWRIJ010000109.1, forward strand.
GTCGGCATTTTTCGGGGATCTGGAGCATGGGACTCCGATCTCGCTGCTCTTCGCGCCCTCGTTTCTCGCGGCATATCCGAAAGAATACGCCTCGATTCTGGGCGGACTCAAATCGCTGGGCGTGCGCCGGCTGATCCGCCGTGGCCGCGGGCGTATTCGACGCCCTGAGTATCGCTGCGGCAAGGCTTCGCGGCTCATGCACTTTCTATCGTTTTCCGCTTGCCAAACGGAAACATTGCGGGTATACTGGGCGACGTGTGGGGAAAATGGTCGAAGCGGGCGCTTCGACGGTATATTTTGGGAAGAAACGGACAATCACGATGAAGAAAAACTTTGAAACCCAAGCGGTTTTGATCATGCTTCTCGATGCGCTTGCGTTGGCGCTGAGCGGGGGACTCGCGTTTTTGGTGCGCTTCGAGTTCTCTGTCGTTGCGATCCCACGGGACTTTTTGGAGCTGTGGTATCACTTCCTGCCGCTGCAAATATCCGTGACGTGGATCGTATTTTGGCTCATGCACATGTACCACTTCGTTTGGCGCAGCGTCAGCGCGCACGACGTGCTGCACATGGTGCTCGCCGTGCTGATCGCCTATGTCGCGTTTTTCGCGGTTGGGAAGCTGCTCGGCAATCGTACGCCGCGCAGCGTGCTGCTCATCGAGCTGATGCTCCAGATTTTTTCCCTCGTCGGGATGCGGTGCGGCTTGCGGCTGTACGGGACGTTTTACCAAGCGCTCTACCAAATGCGCCACCGCTATACCGAGCGGGTGATGCTCATCGGCGCGGGCGAGGCGGGCCGGATGCTGACGCATGAGTTCCTCACAAGCCCTGAGATCGCGTCGAAGCTCTGTTGCATCGTGGACGACAACAAGGCGAAGTGGGGCAAATACATCGAGGGCGTGCCCATCATCGGCGGGCGCGGCATCATCCGCACCGCCGCGAAGCGCGAGAATATCACGCAGATCATTGTTGCGATCCCCGGCGCGTCGGCGCGGGAAAAGAAGGAGATCCTTAATATCTGCAAGAACACCGGCTGCCGCATCCGCATCGTGCCGGGCATCTACCAGCTCGTCAACGGCGAGGTGAGCCTCGCTTCCGTGCAGGACGTGGAGGTGGAGGATCTGCTCGGGCGCGAGCCGGTCAGGCTCAACACACAGACGCTTGACGAGTTTTTGCACGACAAGGTCGTGCTCGTCACGGGCGGCGGCGGGTCGATCGGCAGCGAGCTGTGCCGCCAGATCGCGAAGCGCGGCCCGCGCACGCTGATCGTGCTCGACATCTACGAGAACAACGCCTACGACATCCAGCAGGAGTTGCACCGCGTCTATGGCAGCGCGCTCGACCTGCGCGTGGAGATCGCCAGCATCCGCGACAAGGAACGTATCTATGAGATCTTTGAGCGCCTGCATCCGGACGTGGTGTTTCACGCGGCGGCGCACAAGCATGTGCCGCTGATGGAGAACTGCCCCGAGGAGGCGATCAAGAACAACATCTTCGGCACCTACCACGTGGTGCGCGCGGCGGAGAAGTACGGCACGGGAAAATTCGTGATGATATCCACGGACAAGGCGGTCAACCCCACGAACGTTATGGGCGCGACGAAGCGTTTCTGCGAGATGATACTCCAAAGCCGCAGGGACAGCCGCACGGAGTTCTGCGCGGTGCGCTTCGGCAACGTGCTCGGCTCGAACGGCTCGGTCGTGCCGCTCTTTAAGAAGCAGATCGAATCGGGCGGTCCCGTGGAGATCACCGACAAGCGGATCATCCGCTACTTTATGACCATTCCCGAGGCGGCGCAGCTCGTGCTGGAGGCGGGCGCGATGGCGCGGCAGAGCCAGATATTCGTGCTTGACATGGGCGAGCCGGTGAAGATCCTCGACCTCGCGGAGAACATGATCCGGCTCTCGGGCCTTGAGCCGTACCGCGATATCGAGATCCGCGAGGTCGGCCTGCGCCCGGGCGAAAAGCTTTATGAGGAGCTTTTGATGAAGAGCGAGACGCTGATGCGCACGGAGAACGACAAGATCTTCGTCGAGCAGCAGCAGCGCATCGACCCCGCGCGCATTATGAGCAATTTGGAGACGCTGGACCGTGCGGTGACGGACAAGCTGCCGGAGGATGAGCTGATCGCCCTCCTGCGCGGCATGATCCCCACCTATCACGTGCCGGACGAGATCAACGCCCGCGCGGAGAAGGTGCTGGGCGAGACGTAAAAAAGCGGCACGTCGCTTTGTGACGTGCCGCTTTTTCTCACGGAAGCCTCCTTGCCGGAACGCCGACGTAGGTGCCCGGCTCCGTGATATCGCGCGCAACGACCGCGCCCGCGCCCACGACTACGTCGGCGCAGACGGAGCGGTTGTTGATGACGACGGCGCCCGCGCCGATGTGCGAGCGCTCGCCGACGCTTACCGAGCCGCACAGCGTCGCGCGCGGAGAGAGATGGACAAAGTCTGCGATGCGGTTGTCATGCTCGACGACCGCGCCGGTGTTGACGATGCAGTGCCGCCCGACGGCCGCGCCCGCGTTTACGACCGCGCCCGCCATGACCGCGCTGCCCTCGCCGACGCGGACGCCTTCGCCGATGACGGCCGCGGGGTGGATCGCGATATGCCAGCGGACGGACAGCTTTTGCGCAAGCGCCTCGCGCATGCGATTGTCTCCGACGGCGAGCAGAAAGCGCCCCGCGTCGGCATAATTTGCCCAGTCGGAGACCGCGCCGAGGCGCGGCGCGCCCAGCAGCTCCGTTTTCCGCGCGTCGTCGTCCAAAAAGCCGAGCAGACGGTCGCCGGAGCGCAGCACGGCGTCGGCGACGACCTTGGCGTGTCCGCCGCCGCCGATAAGAATGACGTCAACCGGCATCGTTTTCCGCCTCCGTTCCCATAAATTCCCCCATCGTCGCCTCGCCCGCGGCGCTGACGCCCTCGCGGCGCAACACGATGGCGACCGTTTTGGCGAGGATGCGCAGGTCACCCCAAAACGTTACGTTTTTGGTATATTCCACGTCGTAGGCGAACTTTTTTTCCCAGGTGAGCGCGTTGCGTCCGTTGATCTGCGCCAAACCCGTGAGCCCGGGGCGCACGTCGTGGCGATGGCGCTGCTCGGCGCTGTAGCGCGGTAGATACTGCATCAGCAGCGGGCGCGGGCCGACGAGGCTCATGTCGCCGCGCAGGATGTTCCAAAGCTCGGGCAGCTCGTCGAGGCTCGTCGCGCGCAGCTTTTTGCCGAACGGCGGCAGCCGCTCCGCGTCGGGGAGAAGCTCGCCGTTTTCGTCCCGCGCGTCGGTCATGGAGCGGAACTTGTAGAGCCGGAACGGCTTTTCGTGCAGCCCCGGGCGCTCCTGCGAGAAGAGGACGGGCGCGCCGAGACGCGCGCGCACGAGCAGCGCGAGGACGGCGAGCGCCGGCGAGAGGACGAGCAGCGCGCACGCCGAGAGCAGCAGGTCAAAAAACCGCTTGAAAAAACGCCGATACATCGTCAAAACTGCCTCTTTATGACGTCGGCGACGCGCGATAGGTCGCCGTCCGTCATCTTGACGTCGCTCGGCAGGCACAGCCCGCGCGCGAACACGTCCTCGCCCACGTTGTCGCCCACGCCGATGAAGTCGTTTTGCGCGAACACGGGCTGGAGATGCATCGGCTTCCAAATGGGGCGGGACTCGATGTTCTCCGCCTCCAGCGCGAGCCGGAGCTTTTCGGGCGTGACGCCGCGCGCGATCGCCGCGGGGTCGATGGTGAGGCACGAGAGCCAAAAGTTGGGGCGCGTGTCGGCGAGATACGGGTTCATTTTGACCGGCAGCGCGGCAAACGCGGACTCGTAGAAGCGATAGATGCGCTCCTTCGCGGCGCGGTGCTCGTCCAGATGGAGCATCTGCCCGCGCCCGACGCCCGCGACGATGTTGCTCATGCGGTAGTTGTAGCCGATCTCGCTGTGCTGATACCACGGGGCGCTGTCGCGCGACTGCGTCGACCAAAAGCGCGCCTTGGCGATGGCGTCCGCATCGTCGGAGAGGAGCATCCCGCCGCCGGAGGTGGTGATGATCTTGTTGCCGTTGAAGCTCAGGGCGTTGTATTCCCCGAACGTCCCCGTCATTTTGCCGCGATACGCCGCGCCCAGGCTCTCCGCCGCGTCCTCGATGAGCGTCGCGCCGTGGGCGTCGCAGATTTCGCGGACGTCGCTGAGCTTCGCGGGCGTGCCGTAGAGGTTCGCGACGATGACGCAGCGGCAGTCGGGATACTTCTCAAACGCCGCTTCCAGCGCGCGCGGGTCCATGTTCCACGTCTCGCGCTCGCTTTCGACGAACACCTGCTCGCCGCCCTCGTAGGAGACGGGGTTGACCGTCGCGGAGAACGTGAGGTCGGAGCAGAGCACGCGGTCGCCGCGCTTCACGCCCGCAAGCTTGACCGCGAGGTGCAGCGCCGCCGTGCCGGAATTGAGCGCGAGCGCGCCGCGCGTTCCGATATACGCCGCCATGGAGCGCTCGAACTCGTCCACGTTTTTGCCCAGCGGCGCGACCCAGTTCGAGTCGAACGCTTCCTTAACATATCGCAGCTCCTCGCCGTGCGTGGTGGGCGAGGAGAGGTAAATGCGCTTTTCCATGCGCTTTTCTCACCTTTCGACGGAAATTTTATGCAATAAACCGATCACGGAACCGATTATACGCTCCGCGCGCCGCCGATGCAACCGATTTTTGCAATATTACGGTTCTGTTACAAAACGCCCAAAAGACTTCCCTTTTGAAAAAGCTTGTGCTAGTATGACCATGCGGTGAAAGAACGGCGAGACCGACCCCGGCTTAGTTACGGGACCGGCTAGCCACGGTAAGTGGGCCGGGACGAGGCTCCTGCCGGACTCGATCCGACATTTTTGAAAGGAGAGTAACTGATATGAAAAAGTTACTCGCGCTGGTTCTCGCGCTCGTGATGGTCATGGGCCTCGCGACCGTCGGCACCAGCGCCGCGAAGTACAGTGACGACGCCGACATCAATTATGATGAAGCCGTTGCTGTCATGAGCTCCATCGGCGTTCTCGAAGGCGCCGACGGCAAGTTCCGCCCCGCGGCGGAGCTCAAGCGCAGCGAAGCTGCGAAGATCGTTGCTTACCTGTACTACAACAATAAGACCGCCGCTGGTCTTATCGGTGCGGGCAAGTTCAGCGACGTCCCGACCAACCACTGGGCTGCCGGTTATGTCGACACCCTCGCCAACGCCGGTATCATCGCCGGCCGTGGCAACGGCGCGTTCGATCCCGACGGCGAGCTCAAGGCGATCGACTTTGCCAAGATGCTGCTCGTCTGCATCGGCTACGACGCCAAGATCGAGGGCCTGGTCGGCGCTGACTACGCCATCAACACCAGCAAGCTCGCCAATACTGCCGGCCTGTTCAACGGCCTGAGCAGCCTCAAGGCGAACGACGTTCTCACCCGTGAGCAGGCCGCTCAGATGGCGTTCAACACCATCAAGGCCGCTACCGTCGAGTACGCCAACAAGGGCGGCGAGATCAGCCTCAACGGCGCGACCGTCAGCCTCGGCGCCAGCAACGCCACCTATGTCACCACCACGCTCGCCAAGGAGCAGCGCATCAACGACCGCACCCTGACCAACACCTTCGTTACCAACAACGGCGGCTTCACGGTCGAGTTCGGCGAGCGCCAGTATCCCGACCTGCGCCTGGTGAACAACTGGGATGACTTCGGCCGTCCCGTGAACGAGTGGACCAACGGCAAGGAAGAGATCGGCAAGTTCGTCAATCAGGACAGCCTGCTCGGCTCCTTCACCACCGCCGTCACCGGCGCCGACCTCGTTGAGACCATCGGCGAGGCGAAGATCAAGAACACCGACGCCGACGACATCCACTACATCGTCAACGGCTACGAGTTCGATTATGCCACTCCCACTGAGGTTCGTAACGGCACCGCGGAGGACTATCAGATGCTCGCGGTCGACAAGACCAACCTCATCCGCAGCAACAAGATCCCCTACGGCTTCACCGGCAACGGCGTCCTGACCGAGGTGTATGAGAAGAACGACGTGCTCTACATCGTCTCCATCCTCACCTACTACGTGCAGGCGAACGAGAACTACAACGCCAAGAACGGCAAGGTCGGCTACGGCCTCTTCACCGCCGACCCGACCGACGGTATGGGCACTGCCCCGGCCAACCTGACTCAGACTGACGCCGGCAAGGCGGTCGGCGCTATCGCCCCGACCTTCGTCGGCGCTCTTGCGGACGGCGGCAAGATCTCCGCGGAGGACTTCCCCGAGGTCACGGCCCTGAAGGATAAGGACGGCTTCCTGGCGCGCTTCTTCTGGAACGGCACGAACTGGGAGGTCGGCGAGATCGAGCTGAATCCCAAGACCACCAAGGAAGCTACCGTTACCAAGTACTCCACCGGCTACGACAAGGATTCTGATGATTTCGTCAGCTTCTACACGGGCTATGCGGTTTCCGGCAGCCAGTACAACTACTCCCGCGCGGTGTTCCTGGATCCCAAGCTGCGTAACTACGCCGAGGGCGCTGACGCGCTGGATCCCACCTACAACCTCGTCTTCGATAAGTACGGCTATCTGATTGCCGCGCTCGAGAATGAGGCCAGCGACAAGTACCTGTTCCTCGCGGGTCTCGACACCAGCACGAACAACCTTGCCGCCGCGACCGCGACCGGCTTTGCCATCTTCTCCGACGGCACTTCCGCCAACATCAAGGTCAACATCAGCAAGACCAACGAGAAGATCGATAACTATCAGGTCTTCCAGGCTGCCAACAATACATGGGCGCCTGTGTACGACGATCTCACCGCCGCCACCGGCCACGCCTACAACCGCTGGTTCACCTACACCACGAGCGGCGAGGGCAGCAACGCGGTCTACACCCTGACCCCGATCAAGGAAGGCCGCGCGCAGATCGTCAGCGCGAACAACGACGGCGCTGGCAACCTCGTCGATGTGGACACCGGCGTGCTGCGCTTCAACGCGAGCAAGACCCGCGTCCTCGGCGACTATGTGGACGATTGGGCTGCTGCCGCTGCGACCACTAACAAGTATGCCTACTTCAACGAGAAGTCCACGATCATCACGGTCCAGACCGGCCCGACCAGCGCTGACACCAAAAACGCCAACTACAACCGTGGCATCTCCGAGGTGACCGGCGTCTACACCGGCATCCAGGGCACGGATCTCAAGGCGTTCCCGCAGCAGGTTGCCGATGTGGCCAACGAGGACGCCAAGGAGCAGAACCCGTTCAAGTCCGTCATGTGGACGGTCTATGACACCAAGAACTACATCAAGTACGCCGTCGTGGTCGGCGAGAACGCCGGCGGCAACGACAGCTACCTGTACGCCACCTCCGGCGCCGGCAGCGAGTGGAAGGAAGGCAAGTATTATTACTGGACCTTCAACGCCATCGTGGACGGCGAGCAGAAGGCTGTTACGGTCAAGACCGAGTATCAGGACGTGATCGACAACTATCAGGTTGCCGTTGGGTTCGACCGCATTACGGCGGCGAACAGCAACGCCCTCTTCAAGGCGACCTTCGACAAGGACGGCTACGCCACCAAGCTCACGCTCATCCCGACTGATGGTTCGGGCAGGCCCAACGTGTACGACAACACCGATAAGGCTGACGCCGACATTGAGATCGATGGTGACAAGTTCGTGGTCTTCAACACCGTGGAAGACGGCGACCACACCTTCAAGATCGTGGGCGACACGCTCTATGATGCGGACGTGGCTGCGGACGTCGGTCTTGCCATCGCCAAGGGCGCGAAGGTCTTCGTCGTGCAGGAGTATATGGCCAAGTCCAACGGCCAGACCTCCACGGTCGTGACCGAGTGCAAGGACTTCGCGACCGCTCTCGGCGAGGTTGCTGACGCCGCTGGCGAGCAGGCGGGCTCCCGCTCTTCGCTCATGTTCAACGGCTATGTCGCCGCCGCGCTCAACAAGAACGGCACCGCCAAGTGGGTCGTCCTCAAGAGCCTCAACGTGCCGGTGTCCATTGGCAACACCAAGGCTGTGGCTCCTGAGGTGAACCGCACTGCCAACGTGACCGCTGTCAGCAATGCTGCGAACACCTTCACGGTCACGAAGAGCAACGTTGCCACCGACTACTTCGCCGCCGGCGCCGCCACCTACACGCTGTATGCGTCTCAGATCGGCTCCACCGCGGCTGCGTGGTCGAGCGTTCAGAGCGGTGACTTCGTCATTGGCGCTGACAAGCACACCCTTGACTTCGGTACGGGCGACGTTGCGATTGCCGCGATTGCCAACCTGAAGGGCAACATGAAGTTCTATGTGGAGTTCACGGACAATGCCGGCGTGACCTACACCTCCAACGAGTTCATCGTCCAGTAATCGGCTGAGAAAACCTATAGCCAACGCGCAAGCGTTGAGACACAAAAAAGAGACCCCCGAAAGGGGGCCTCTTTTTTGCGCTTTCTCAGTCTGCGCCGTTGAGCGTGATGTTTTGCGGGATGGGCTGATAGCCCGCGAGGGTGGCGTAGATCTGCTCCCTGTCGCCGTTGCACGCCTCCAAGCGGTCCAGCTCGTGGAAGAAGCGCTCGTTTTCCTCGGTGAGCGTGACGGGCGAGAGCGAGACGGCGTTGCGGTTTGTCCACGCGTCGCGGTATTGCAGGAGCTTTTGGAGCAGCTCGTCGCCGTCCTCGCCGAGCAGCGGCGAGTAGACGCCCGGGTTGGCGAAGCATTGCTTCAAAAGGTCGGCGACGCGGTTCCACATATCCGTGTCCGACGCGGAGTAGACCGTGCTTTGCATCGCCGCGTCGATTGCCCGCGAGAACTGCTGCGTGTTGACGTAGTACTCGGTGAGGATGGCCGAGGAGACGTTGGACGGGCGCGCGGCGAAGCGCGCGGCACATTCGTCGGCGCGCGTCCGGTGGTCGTCGGCATGATAGGTCGCGACCTGCATGATATAGGTGGCGTATACGTCGCTGTACTCGTAGAGGTCGAGCTTCATGGCAAGCTCAAGGTTGTCGAAGTACTGCTCCAGCGTGGCGGGGTAATCGTAGAGCAGGCGCTGCGAGACGATGTTGCCGAGGGACGTGACCGCGAGGAAGACGGGAACGAGGGCGCAGGCGACGCGGCTCTTCGCGCGGACGGCGCGCCGCCCCTGTCCGAGCGGCTCGGCGCAGGTGAGCACAATGAGCGCGTAGAGGGCGTAGGTTTGGCACAGGAACACCACGTTGGTCATTTGGATGTCCCAAAGCATTTGCAGCGCGTTCATCACGAATTCGGCGGCAAACGCGGCGTAGAGCGCGGCGAATTCGCCCTCGCGCAGCGCGCGGCGGCGCTTCCACAGCGCCGCGCCCAGCGCGGCGAGCGACGCGAGAAACAGCGCGAAGCCGATCACGCCGCCCTCCAGCAGCGCCTGCACGTACTGGTTGTGCGGGAACTTCGTCTCGTAGTCGAAGTCCTGCACGCGGGCGCTTTGGCTTTCAAACGACCCCATGCCGTTGCCGACCACGGGGCTGAACCGCCAGCAGCGCAAGCCGTACCGCCAAAGCGTCAGCCGCAGCATGACCGAGGAGTTGCTTCGCAGCGTGCCCTGCAAACGGCTTGAGACAAAGCCCGGCAGCAGGCGGTAGCGCAGCATGACGGGCGTTTCGCCGTCGAGCGTCGCGCCGCGGATGGTCGTCCCCGCGTCGGCGGAGAAGCGCAGCCAAACCGTGACGCTCTGCTCCGGCACGGTGAAGCGGATCTGCGTGTCGCCGCCGTTATAGAGCGCGTCCGAGGCGCCGGTGAGCACCTGCGCGCTGTTTTTGGAGGTGACGGCGACCGTCACGGGAGCGTCCGCGTCGAGCGTGAGCGTGTGCTCGCCGGGCGCGAGCTCGACGGCGCGGGAGAGCGCGTTGCCGAAGGTGTACGGCGCGCTCAGGCGCATGGCGAGGACGGCGTAAAGCGCGAGCAGCGCGACCGCGCCGAAAATCGTGCCGTAGAGCGTCTTCTCATGCGCCGCGAACACCGCGCCGAGCCTGTCGGTGAGCGCGCGGTCGAGCGCGGCGACCGCCGCGGCGTTGAGGAGGAAGAGCGCAAGCGGCAGCAGCTTGAGCGCGCCGGAGACATTGAAAAAGCGTGAGGACGCAAACGCGAGCGCCACCGTCGGCACGGCGGCGCAGAGCATCCGCGCGAGCGCCGCGCCGCGGCCCTTGCCCGCCGCGAGCAGATATACGGCCACCGCGACGGCAAAACACGCCATCGCGCCGAGACTGAGCGCAAGCAGGAACGTGAAGGCGTTCATCGCGAGCGTCACCGCGCGCAGCGCGCGTTCGCGCCCGCTTTCCGCGTCCGCGAGCAGCGCGAGCGAGAAGAAGACGCCAATGGCAAAGACCGTGGCTTCCACGTTGGAGTTGCCGAACACGCCGAACAGGCGCGCGCCGGTGAAGCGGGGGTTGATGCCGCTGACATTGAGCAGGTCAAAGTAGAGATAGCGCACCAGCCCCGTGGTCACCGCTTCCATGCTGAGCAGAGCGAGCAGCGCGGAGACGTCCGCGACCGCCGCCGTCACGCGGCGGGCGAGCCCCTTTTCCGCGCGGCCGTAAAGCACGAGCGCGAGGAAAATCGTGACGGCGGGGACGAGCTTCGAGAACTGATTGAGGAAGAACTTTCCCGCCGCCGCCCAGCACGCCGAGACCGCCGTGAAGCCGACGAACGCGAGCAGCAGGATCGTCGGCAGGTTCCGCAGCCGCCGGATATCTCCGCGCGCGAACATCCAAATCATCGCAACGGCGCAGACGAAGAACAGCTCGCGGTTGAAAAAGAGCAGGAAATGCGCAAGGCCCAGCGCCGTCAGCGCCAACAGGCACAGCGCCGCCACCCACGCGGGCCGCTTCTTTCCGAGTATGGTGACTTGCATGATGGCATCCTCCATTTTCTACAAAACAGTCATTCTATCATATCTTTTTCGCGCCGCGCTGTCAAGACGCGCGCCGTCAAGAGACGCGCCGTCAAGACGCGCCGCGCATTGACAATTGCGCGCGCCTTTGCTATCATATATATGTATTATTATGCGAAGAAGGGACGAGGCGTTACGGCGGTCAAAACGGCGCAAAAACCGAATATCGTGCCGCGCCCGGCGGCGGAGCAGCTCGTGGAGCTGCTGCTGTCCCCCTACGACGAGCTGGTGGAGATCGACCTGAGCGCGGGAACCGTCCGCAATCTCCGGCACGCGGAGGGGAAGTACTATGTCCCTATGGACGAGTTCGGAACCGAGCAGGCGGGCGATTCGACCGACCTGATGATCCATCCGGATGATCGGGAGGCGTTTTTGCGCTTTACCGACCCCACGACGACCATGAAGCGCCTCGCGGCGTCGCCCACGCCCGGCATGATCCGCGCAAAGTTCCGCTATCGCCTGCTTGCGGGCGGATACCGCCTCGTCGAGCAGGTCAACGTCGGCGGGCCGGCGTTCTCCATGCCTGAGGGCTTGTATTACTCGTTCCTGTACGACGCCGAGGCGCCGCGGCAGGAGCGCGGCGCGGCGGATTCCGACGCGGAGCGGGAGGAGGCGCATGAGCGCCATCTGCTCACGGGGCTTTTGTGGGAAGAGGGCTTTTTCAAGCGCGCGAAGGAGCGCCTGCACGACGGCTTGGCGCGTTGGTGCGTTATTGCCGCCGACATCGAGAATTTCAAGCTCTTCAACGAGTGGTATGGGCGCAGCCAGGGCGATTTGATGCTCGCGCAGCTCGGCGCGGCGCTGCGCGATATCGCCGAGCGCGTCGACGGGCTCGCGGGCTACTGCGGACAGGACGATTTTGTGCTTCTCGCCCCGTTCGACGAAGACCGCATCCGGGACTGGTACGAGGAGCTGCACGCGCTCGTGCGCAGGCACGGCGCATCCGTGGGCTTCATGCCTGCGTTTGGCGTTACGCCGGTGGACGGCGTCGCGTCGATCGAGGAGCTGTATGACCGTGCCTCGCTTGCCTCGCATCAGGCGAAGGAGACTTATCACACCCGCATCTGCACCTTTGACCCCGCAATGTATGAGCAGACGGAAAAGGACTATCAAATCCTGTCCGATTTCCAAAAGGGACTGGAAAACGGAGAGATGACATTCTATCTCCAGCCCCAGTGCGCGATCTCGTCGGGACGCGTCATGGGCGCGGAGTCGCTTGTGCGTTGGCGCAAGCCGGACGGGACGTTCGTTTCGCCCGCGGTCTTCGTCCCCGTACTGGAGGAGTACGGCTTTGTCACCGAGCTGGATCAGTTCGTGTGGGAGGCGGTCTGCGCATGGCAGAGAAAGTGGATCGACGGCGGGCATACGGCGCTGCCGATCAGCGTCAACGTTTCGCAGATCGACATCTTCACCATCGACGTACCGGACTATTTTGCGCATCTGCTGGAGCGGTATCGGCTCCCGCCCGAGACGATCAAGGTCGAGATCACCGAGTCCGCTTACGCGGAAAACGACAAGGTCAGCGAAGCGGTGCGGCGTTTGCGCGGTATGGGGCTTTTGGTGCTGATGGACGATTTCGGCAGCGGATACTCGTCGCTCAACATGCTGCGAAACCTGAACGTCGATATCATCAAGCTCGACGCGCAGTTTTTGCGCATGAACGGCGAGGACAGGCGTAAGGGACTGCAGATCATGGAGTCCATCGTGGGCCTTGCGCGCACCATGGGCGTGCCAACCATCGTCGAGGGCGTGGAGTCGCAGGAGGAGCGCGATTTCCTCGCGGGTCTCGGCTGCCGCTATGTGCAGGGCTTCTACTTTTACCGCCCGATGCCGGCGGAGGAATTCGAGAGGCTCATCGGCGAGCCGGAAAACATCGACACGCGCGGCTTTCGCTTCAAGGCAAAGGAGCAGTTCCATACCCGCGATTTTCTCGACGGCGACGTGTTTACCGACACGGTGCTCAATAACATTCTCGGCCCTGTTGCGTTTTACGCGTGGCAGGGAGAAAACGTGAACGTGATCCGCTACAACAGCCAGTTTTACGAGGAGACCCGCGGACAGGCGGAGCACGACAAGGAGCTTTGCAAGCAGGTGGTCGAGGAGGACGTGCCGAAGCTCTACGAGCTTTTGGAAGGAGCGATCCGCAACCCGCTGAACGGCTCGGAGGGCGTGCTGCGTGTCAGACAGGCGGACGGCTCGGTACGCCAGTACCGAATGCACTTTTTCTTCATGGAAGAGGACGAGGGCGGCAAAAAGTTTTACGGCTCTGTGCAGGATCTCACGCGCTTTATCACGCTCGGCGACCAGATGCGGCTTTTGTCCAAGGTTTCCGCAGACAGCGTCGTTTTTCTGCGCCGCCGGCGGGGCAGATGGTCGTTTCAGGTGGTTATCCACGCGCTGGAGGCTGCGCTCCGTATGTCGCGAGAGGAGATCGAACGGGAGCTTAACGACGGAACCTTTTACAAGCGTGTGGACGACGGCAAGCTGCGCGAGATGCTGCTTCGTGTCGGTGATAATACCTCGCCGGACGTGGGACTCCCAAAAGAGGATGTGTCTTTCCCGCTGCGCGTCACGGGCGGCGAGGGGAAGCCGGTTGCGCTGCGCGCGCAATTCTGCTGCATCCACGACAAGACCAGCGGCGTGGAGTACATTTTGCTGCTCCGCAGCGAGGCGGACGGCGATCATAACGAATAAGAAAGGGCGGCGGATTCCATGGAAGAGAACAGGATCAAGCGGATCGGGGTCTTAACGAGCGGCGGCGACGCGCCGGGCATGAATGCGGCGGTGCGCGCGGTGGTGCGCACCGCGATCGCGATGAACATTCAGTGCGTCGGTATCCGGCGCGGCTATCAGGGCCTTATCAACAGCGACTTTATCACGATGGACGCCGACAGCGTCAACCATATCCTCGCGCGCGGCGGTACGATGCTTTATACCGCACGCAGTGAAGATTTTTTGACTGAGGAAGGGCGTATGCGCGCCGTGAACACCTGTAAGATGCTGGGCATCGAAGGCCTGATCGCCATTGGCGGGGACGGGACGTTCCGCGGCGCGCTGGAGCTTTCGCGCATGGGCGTTTCGGTAGTCGGCATCCCCGCTACCATCGACAACGATGTGGGCTGCTCGAACTACACCATCGGCTTCGACAGCGCGTGCAACACCGCCGTGGAGTGCATCGACAAGCTGCGCGACACGATGCAGTCGCACGAGCGATGCTCGGTTGTGGAGGTCATGGGGCGCAACGCGGGCTTCCTTGCGCTTTACGTCGGGATCGCCGTGGGCGCGACCGCCGTGCTTGTGCCCGAGCGCGAGCTGGATTTCAAGCGCGATGTGATCGCGCGCATCCAGGACGCGCGCCTCGCGGGCAACACGCACTTCATGATCGTCGTGGCGGAGGGCGCCGCCCATGCGTTCGAGATCGGCAAACGCATCAAGGAGGAACTGGGCATGGAGCCGCGCGTCACGGTGCTCGGACACATCCAGCGCGGCGGCTCGCCCACGGCGCGCGACCGCGAGACGGCGACCCGCATGGGTTACGCCGCGGTCAAGGCGCTCGCCGAGGGCCGCGTGAACTGCATCATCGGCACGCAGCACGGCGATATCGTGGACATCCCCATTGAGGAGGCGCTGCAAATGAAGAAGCACCTGCAAATGATGCGCTACGACGTGCTGGAAACGATGGGGAACTTCCTGCGTCGCTGAAAAAAGCGTGTTTTGACAAAAAAGGCGCTGTCCCGCGGGACAGCGCCTTTTTTGTCAAAACACGCTTTTTTCAGC
>JAWRIJ010000110.1:0-2853 GCA_040307975.1 Oscillospiraceae bacterium
GCCGCACAGTCCGCGGCAAGAGGCGACACAAAGGAGCTTTCGCAAATGCTGCAAGGCTTGATGCAAAGCCCAGACGGCGCGGCGGTCATGGGCCGCATCAACGACATGGCGAAGCAGTAAAATCAGGGGGCGGCGCGCGGCATGGCGGACTGGCAGGAGCAATTGAATACCATTCTCTCCGATCCCGACGCCATGGCGCAGATCGCATCTCTCGCGCAAAGCATCTCCGGCGGCGGGGAGGCTGCTCCAAGCAGCTCGGACGGCGGCGCGCCTCCCTCCTCCGGCAGCGCGGCGGAGGATACGGCGTTCGGCGGGCGTGCATCCGATGGATTCGACCCCGAGGCATTTCGAGCAACGCTCGGCGGACTTGATCCCGAACTGCTGCGCCGCCTCGCGCCGCTGCTGCGGCAGATGAACCGTCCCGAGAGCAGCGAGGCGACGGCGTTCCTTCTCGCGCTGCGTCCGTTTCTGAGCGAGGCAAGACGCGGCAAGGTCGAACGCGCCGCGCAACTCGCGCGGCTCATCCACCTCGGCAAAACGTTTCTCATCACACAGGAACAGGAGGGGTCGGAGCGTGTATAACCGCTACATACGCAACGAGCGCGGAGAGTATACCTGCGTGCCCGTCTTCGACCCGCCTCCGCCGCCCATGCCGCCGAAGCCGCCGCCCGCACCATCGCGCGAGCCGCCTCCGCCCCCGAAGCCGCCGCCTCCGCCTGACGCCTCGCGTTTCCTCGGCAAGATTTTGGAGCGTCTGCGTCTGCAGGACGTGGACACCGGCGACCTTTTGCTGCTGCTCATTTTATTCTTTCTCTTTGAAGAAAAGGCGGACGACGAACTGCTCATTGCGCTGGGTCTGCTGCTCATCCTGTAAAAAACGACGGCTGAACGCGTTCAGTCGTCGTTTTCCATATTCTCTTCGTCCTCCGGTCGAAAAAGCAATTCCCCGTCCGGCAGACGGAACGCCTGGGCATCCGTGCTGTCGATCAATATCTCAATTCCCGTCATGCGGTAGACAAGCATATCGTCCGCCATGCGCTCCGCCGCGACGAGCAGCCCGCTGTCCACACTGACCCAATAACGCTCGACATAGCCCGCTGCGTCCGGCGCGGTCTCGACATAGATGCAGTTGGTCGCGTCAAACGCTTGGTAGTCCGCCGCCGCGATGGCGTCCGTGCTGATGCGCAGGATGTCCTCGTAGGTCGGAACGCTCTGCTCCTCGTCGGGCGTAAACGCCGCCGCGCCGTGGAACACCCGCTCGCCGAAGCCGTACCACACCCAGCTTTGTCCGTTTCCGGTGATAACGTGGCGCGTCTCGCCGCCTTCCTCCGAGAGATCCACCCGCGTCCAGCCGTCCGCGACAAAGACCGCCGCAGTCGTTTTGGCGCCGCCGCCCGTCCAAAAGCGTTCTATCGTGATCGTGCGGCTGTAGTTGGCAGGGCGTTCAAGGCGCTCGATCACCCGCTGCACCGTCTCCGGTTTCACCTCGACGCGGCGGATGGCATTTCTCCCCTCGTCACGGATCACATCCCCGCCGCCTTGCACGCCCTCGGTCTGCGGGAGCACGACCTTGGGCGGGCGGTGGATCGTCAGGCGCAGCAAAAACGCAAGCACCGACAGAATCAGCGTTACAAACGCGACGCCGAGCAAAGACACCCTGCGCTTTTTCATGGCAGATAATCCTCGGGGCGCTCCGCGCGGCGCCCGAAATACCACTCAATCGCGTCCGCGATGCGTCGGCAGGCGTTCCCGTCGCCGTAGGGGTTGACCGCGTGCGCCATCCGCGCGTAGGCGGCGCTGTCGCGCAGCAGTTCGTTGCCCATGCGCAGGATATCGTCGTATTTGACGCCCGCGAGCGCGACCGTGCCCGCCTCCACCGCCTCGGGGCGCTCCGTCTCCCGCCGCAGCACGAGCACGGGCTTGCCCAGCGCGGGCGCCTCCTCCTGCAAGCCGCCGGAGTCGGTCATCACCAAATACGCGCGCGCCATGAGGTTGTGCATCTCGTCCGCCGGCAGCGGGTCGATCAGATGCACGCGCGCCGCGCCGGCGAGATACTTTCCCGCCGCCTCGCGCACCACTGGGCTCAGATGCACGGGATAGACCAGCTCCACGTCCTCGTTCTGCGCCGCAATGTCGCGCAGAGCCGTCATGATGTTCTCCATCGGCTCGCCGTAATTCTCTCGCCGGTGGCAGGTCACGAGTACGACCTTGCGATGCTCGTAATCCAGCCCGTTGAGCGTTTCCGTTGTAAAGGTGTAATCCTTTCGCACCGTTGTTTTCAGCGCGTCAATGACCGTATTACCGGTAAGGAACACATGATCCGTCACGTTCTCGCGCGCGAGGTTGTCGCGGTTTGCGCGCGTAGGGCAAAAATAGAGGTCGGCAATTTGGGTGACGAGCTTGCGGTTCATCTCCTCCGGATACGGCGAATACTTGTCGTAGGTGCGAAGGCCCGCCTCGACGTGGCCCACCCGCACCTGATGATAGAACGCGGACAGCGCGCCCGCAAAGGTCGTGGACGTATCGCCGTGGACAAGGATCATGTCCGGTTTCAGGCGCTCGATCGCGCCGTCCATGCCGAGAAGGCACTTACTCGTAATGGTCGAGAGCGTCTGGCGCGGAGTCATGATGTCGAGGTCGCAGTCCGCCTTGAGGTGGAACACCTCCATCACGGAATCCAGCATCTCGCGGTGCTGCGCAGTCACGCAGCACAGGCTCTCGATATCGGGGCGCGTGCCCAGCTCCTTGACGAGCGGCGCCATTTTGATGGCCTCCGGTCGCGTGCCGAACACGCTCATAATGCGCAGCTTATCCATCTTTTTCTCCGGTCTTTTCCATTTTTTTCGGCTCCTT